>NZ_LR131273.1:3966233-4332466 GCF_900631615.1 Tsukamurella paurometabola | reverse complement strand
GTTAGCTGTGCAAGCTCGTTCGCCATTGGGGAATGGCCGTGTTCGTCGTAGAACTCGACTGCTGCGCGAAGTACGGGAAGGTCTCGGGTGTTCCAGGTGTCAGCCATGCCCAGAGGGTATGGCCGACCACCGACACGCGATCTAGTCGCCGGTCTCGGGCTCGGCGTCGCGCAGGTCGCCGTACACCGTCCGGAACATCTCTCGGTGCGCGTACGGGATGACCTTCCAGTGGAGATCCTGCGCGCTGTCCTCGGTCGCGGTGCCGAGGTCCTGCTTTCTGGTGTGGTCCTCGATCAAGGCCATCTCGGCGAGCTGTGCGACACGCTCCAGCTCGGCAGTCACGGGCTCCTTCTCGATGTCCAGCGGCGATGCGAATCCACCACCGTTGCGCTGCCTGTTCGCGACGTAGAACCCGGCTTGCTTGGCCTCGTCTACTTCCTTGGGGACGCGCGGCACGGGGCGCTCCTCGCCGGGTGCCCACCCGCTGTAGTCGCCCCAGAACGGCCCCAGGTTGAGCGCGTTCCGTTCCGCGTGCTCGATCTTGTCGCGGTGGGAGTTCGACACCGAAAGGTGCTTGCCGCCCTCCTCGACGGGGGCGAGCTCCACGGTGTCCGCTTCGCCCTCCCAGGCCGTTAGGGATGCCCAGTACACGGCATCGGCGCGGGCCAACTCCTCCAGGGCGAGCACGAGCAGGGACTGTGCGCGGCCCGCCGAACCTGCGGCGAGCAGAGTCGCCGCGTCCTCGATGAGACCGACGGCGTTCGCCATCAGGGCGTGCCAGAACTCGCGAGCGCGCGCGGCGGACAACCTGAGCGTCATTCCGCCGACTCTGCCACCTCGCGGGGCGTGTCGTCAGCCCTTGTCGCGCAGCAACTCGAGCGGGTCGAGCTGGAGGGTGTCGGCGATCTTCTCGACGGAGCGCAAGGTGAGGTTCCGCTCGCCGCGCTCCAGCCCGCCCATGTAGGTCCGGTGGACGCCCAGCACGTCTGCGAAGGCTTCTTGGCTCAGCTCCCGCTCCGCGCGGTACGCACGCAAGTTACGCCCAAGCGCGCGCTGTAGTTCGCCTTCCATAGCGTCATCGACTCTGCCGACCTGCTACTTGTAGGTCTACAGACTGATAAGTAGCATCTCCGTCATGATCAAGAAGTCGGTTTTGTCCGCAGTCCTTGCCGTCGGCATCGCTGCCACAGTTGCCCCTGCTGCCAATGCGTTCACGCCAGCCGAGTCTGCATACCTCGGTGAGGTCAAGATGTTCGCCGGTCCGCTCCCCGCTGGTGCCAACGACGCCGCCCTCGTCCGTGTGGGCCACCAGGTGTGCACTGACATGCGTGGGGGCGCAACTGCGTGGGAGGCCGCATCGAAGTTCCAGGGCGGCAATCGGTTCCTGGTGACGATGGTCAGTTCGGCATCCGCGCGACTGTGTCCTGATCAGAAGGGCAAGACTGTGACTGAGGCACGACTGTCGTACTCGTTGTGGCAGGCGGCGGGCGGGCGGTAGAGCCCGCCTCGACACCAACCCACCAGACCAGCAGAGGACACCCATGAACACCAAGAACATCACCATCGCAGTGCTCACGGCGGGGATGGCCGCCGCGCTGACCGGTTGTGGCGACGGCACCGCCTCGGACACCGGGGCCACGTCAACCGCCCCGGTCCCGGCCGCTGCGTCAGAAGGTGCGCCGAACAAGAACGCTCGGGGCGCGATTGAGGCTGAATGGGGCCAACCGGTCGAGGTCAAGGATGCGAGCGGCAAGCGCATCGTCAAGATCACCCCGCTCAAGCTGGATGCGACTGGGTGCGACAGCATTTCAGCTTCCAAGCTCGCTGGCTCCGAAGGCCCCACAGACGTGATCGTCAACGCGGTCCGGTTCGTCGCGAAGGTCGAGACCGGCGACTACAAGAGTTCGCAGTGGCTCTGGCAGTCGAACATCGACCTGATTGCGAACAACGGCCAAGTGGTGACGAATCTTGACCTCTCCCAGGATCCTGCGCTCTCCGACATCGAATGCCACGGCGCAATGAATCCCCAGCTCATCGGGGTCCCGACGAACTCCAGCAAGGTGGGCGGACCGAACATCTACTTGCCAATCGGGAAGACGAACGGTGGACCGAAGGCAATCGGATACGCGGTGATGGCTGACGGCGTGCCGGAGGGGACGTACCGCGTCGAATGGACTCGTCCCGCTGACGGCTGGCAGCTCATCAAATAGGTACAAGTGAGCCCCGGGTGGGAGCGGACGGGCCTGTCATAGCTTCCACGCCGAGTCGCGAGAGATGACCTCGAAGGTGCCGGGCACCGACCCCGCGCGGATGGCGGCGAGGGCGTGCGCGCGTGCCTCAGGATCACGCTCGGCGTCGGGCAGCCCGAGGGCGGTGTCCACGTCGGGCTGGCCGATGGTGCCCTCGGTGTAGAGCTTCTTCGCGAGCCCATCAATCGACTGCCAGCAGGTCGAAATGATGCGCGGCACGTCGCTGGGTCGAGGGTCGCCAGCAGCGACGAGGGCGGCGTGGTCGCGAGTGTTCGCGAGCACGACGCGGCGCACGTGGGCCGGTGTCGGGGGGCCACCGTGGGCCGCGTAGGCCTCGGCGAAGCTGCCCCCATAGAAGTACGCCGCCTCCGCGTGCGGAGGGAGATTGGTGACATAGCACCGGCCGCCATCACTCGAAGGGTCGTCGTCAGGGAGCAGGTACGCCTTGGTCACGGTGCCACCGAGGACCGTGGCCACCACGGCGTGACCCGCCTCGTGATGAGCTAGGGCGCGCCGTCCAGGGTCGATCCTCGCCACCGTGGGTGCGGGTACCCCGCCGCTGTACTTTCGCGCCGTTGGGACGGTGCGCGCCGTGGTGCGAGGTGCAGCCCTGGTGCTCGACCCCGCCGCGGCGCTGGCGCGCAGGGACGCGCTACGGGGAGATGCGGCGCGGTAGGCGCGGCCAGTGGTGAATTGCATGATCTTCTCTCCTCATCGGGGCGATTGCGACACGTGACGTGCGATGCGGTGGCGGGTCGCTGTAGACGGGGAAGGGGTTGCGGGCGCGGGGGTCGGCGGTCGGTCCGAAACCAGCACCGCCCAGGTAGTGAGACCACCCCCGCGCCCGCTCTCGTCGGGCGCGCGCGAGCCGACCGGGTTTCCACGGGCCAGGCCGGTCGCGCGCTGCTCACGACAAGTCTGTGTGCGCCGTCCTACCCGACGGTGACCGCGCCGATGGCGTGCTCGTAGCCGATGAGCACGCTGCGTTCCGCGATGGCGGCGGCGATGTTGTCGCGCTGCACCTCCAGCGTCTTGAACTCGGCCGCCGCAGTGCGCCACCCCGCAGTGGGCGAGGTGGCCACGATGGTGTCGCCGAGCACCAGCGGGTAGCCCCCGCCGAACACCCAGGTGTGGCCCAGCGGGGTGACCAGCTTGGACCCGTTGCGGATGAGCAGGTTCTGCGATGCCGCATAGGCGGCCCAGCGCGGCGAGGCGTGCAGGTAGCCGAGGGTGTTGGTCGCGCCGAGAAGTTCCTCCAGCTTGCCGACAGCCTCCACGATGTTCGGGGCCGTGGTCGGCGTCCCCGCGTCGATCAGTGCCCGGCCCGCGAACTCGCGCTCGACCAGAAGTTCCTCGTGAAGCCGGAGGTTCTGGAGCACGCGCAGCTCGATCTCAGCCTGCGACTGCGCGGTCGGGTCGCACTCGTCGTAGGACCACACCACCACGGGGTCGTGGGGGTCGGGCTGCTCGGGCCGGTCGCCGTCCTTGAGTGCGTCGCCGGGGTCGCCACACCACGGAACATCCCACAGTCCGACGGCATCCCCGCCGCCGTAGTTGTGCTGGCGGAACCGGACACCAGACGCGAGCCAACGCGGTACGTCGGCGCTGGCGTCCGAAACCCACGTGGTCCCCGCGTAGAGGCCCGTGCTCGTCGGGTTGACCAGGGGCGCTTCGTACTCGACCGGGTTCAGGGTCTCGTTGGGGGCGGTCATCGGATACCTTCTCTCATTGAAAACTATTGGTGTACAACGTTATTCATGTCACGCGGTGAGGTCGTTGTGGGCGATTCCGAGGCGGTCGAGTTCGGCGATCACCCCGCTCATATCGCGACCTCGCGCGGCCTGGGACTGCTCGGGGTTCGGGCGGCTGGCGCGCCACCGGCGGGCGGCGGTGATCTTCCGTTCCAGTGACAGCACCGACCTATCGACCCCGCGCAGTGCGTCGATCACGGCATCGCTCTCGGCGGGCACCCGCGTGCGGTCCTGTGCGGCAGCGCCGAGGATGCGCGCGAGTGGTGCGGCCAGGGGTGCGACGAACTCGGTCAGCGCCCCCGCCCATGATCCGCCGCGCAGCTCGTCGTCGGTGATGGCGGGGACAGGGCGGCGAACCAGCTCGCGGACGGCGCTCCGAGCCGCGCCTCGGTCACCGACGGCGGCGGCACGGCTGCGGTGGTCGGCCACCATGTCGCCCACCTCGCGGGCGAGGGCGTCCACGGCGGCGGAGATGTTCTCCACCGCCTCGCGGGCCGCTCCGCTGGCGGGGTTCGGCTCGGCGGCGAGCGCGACGGCCACCGGTCCCACAACGGCGGCCACCTCGGTGCTCAGGTCGAACTCGCCGTCGAGCACGTGGAGCTGGTGGGTGCGGCGTCGTTGCCGCTGCTCGGTCTGTGTGAGCTTGGTGGGTGCGACCTTGAGCGGCATGGGTCGGCGGCGGCTGCCTCTGGTGATCTTCTTCATGGTGGTCCTCGTCTCTCGGGTCGGGGTGGGTCGTTACGCGACCAAGTACGCGCGGACGCGGGGCTGGTCCAGCGGCTTGACCAGCGGGTCTCCAACGATCACGGTCCTCGTGCCGACGTGGACGACCGAGAGGTGGCTGGCCCCGTGCAACCACCAGAGGGCCATGTCGAAGGCCGAGAACGCGCCGGGCTGTGCGGAAGCGGTCAACTCCTTCGAGAGCGTGCGGGCGAGGCAGGCGCGCTCGATGACGGACCCCGGCGCGGCGTCGAGGGCAGCGAGGACGGCGGCCTTCGCCTCGGTGACGAGGGCAGGGTCGGGATCGTTCAGGAACATCGAGGTGTCGATGTCGCTGGTGGTGTGGTTCGTGGTGCTGGTCATGGTGTTCTCCGAGTCTCCGAGGCCCAGAAACGGAAGTGCTGGAACAGGTCGCGCAGTTGTGAACGCCACTGGCGGCCAGACACAAAGACGGCGGTCATGCTCGCCGCCTCGTGGGTTCTACCGCGATCATGAGAGCGTCGATGTCGGCCGTGCGGACGCGCAGATGCCCGGTGCCCCCACCCAACCGATAGCCGCAAAGGCGACCAGTTCGGATGTACTGCCGCACAGTCCATTCGCTCACGCGCGCACGTTCGGCGGCCTCGGCCGTCGTCAGCCAGACCGGTGGCGATTCTTGTGGGGAATCTTGGGCGTTCACGGGGCCATCGTTGCACGCGAGGGCGCGTTCACACTACTGGTAACAGTCGGTATTTTACTGTGGCGCAACGTGATTGCCTGCAACCGTCGGCCTTGTCGGTTCCCCGTTAAACGGGGCGCGAGGGCGCGGGTGTGGTGCCCCGCGCCCGAACCTGTGCCTACACGGCCCTAGCTCTCCTTGAGTAAGCGGTACATCGTTGCCCGGCCGACGCCGAACGTCTTCGCGATCTCGGGCACCGGCTCGCCGCTCGCCTGCATGCGGGCCGCCATCGCGACCTGCTGCGGGGTCAGGGCCGGGGGACGACCGATGGGCAGGTTGCGGGCCTTACGCGCCG
Organism: Tsukamurella paurometabola; assembly: GCF_900631615.1. Taxonomy (NCBI): domain Bacteria; kingdom Bacillati; phylum Actinomycetota; class Actinomycetes; order Mycobacteriales; family Tsukamurellaceae; genus Tsukamurella; species Tsukamurella paurometabola. The sequence goes on along the minus strand of NZ_LR131273.1, from coordinate 4,326,733 downwards.
CCTTCGCAGCCGCCCGGCGTTCGCGCTGTATCTCCAGCTCCAGCTCAGCCAGCGAGGCCATGACGCCCATGACCATCCGGCCGGTCGCCGTGGAGCTGTCCACGCCCTCACGGAGCGCCTTGATCACCACCCCGCGCTGGTCGAGGTTGCGAATCGTGGTCATCACCTCGGCCACGCTGCGGCCGAGACGGTCGATGCCGATGACGACGATGGTGTCGCCCTCGCGCGCGTAGTCCAGCAGCGCGGACAGACCGGGCCGCTGCTCCTTAGTTGACGTACCGGTGAGCTTGTCGGTGTACACCCGGTCGGTCGGCACCCCCGCGTCTCGCAGGGCGTCGAGCTGCTGATCGAGCGACTGGTGGCCGGTGCTGACGCGGGCATATCCCAGCACCACGCCGGAGGTGGTGCCAGTGGTGGAGAGCGAGTCGGTGGTCATGGCCGAATACTATCCCGAAAGTCTCCCGCACGCCATTTCGATACAAGACAACTTTCGGGACTGGTGAGCTGGTGAGATGCTCGCGGTCCAGGTCGTGCGCTCGGGCATCCCAAAACTAAAGTTCTGAGACAGGGTGACAGGCGGCCATCATGGCGCGGTGGTGCCCAGGGTAACGCTCTACGACCTCAGCGCCCGCGCTGGTCGGTCAAATGCTCCGAGCTGCTGACGATCTCGATGGTGCCGCTGCCACGCGGTCGCCCCAGCGTGCCCATGAACCCCGCCCCGCGCCCATCGACGTAAGAATGCCCCTCGGGCATCCGGTACCGCGTCACCGACGGTGTGATCTGACCTACGACCTCGGGGCTGGGCTCGACTGCCTCGACCAGCTCGGCCTCGATCACCTCGACGCCGCCGTCGAAGGCGGCCGAGTCGCCGTCTGGCGCGTCGGTGCCGGTCAGGGGTCCGTGGGTAGCCCCCGCATCGGGATCGTCCAGCAGCGGCGCGCTGAGCGCCCGTGCGGGCGCGTAGGTGGTCGGTGTGCCGATATTGCTCCACTGAATCTTGTCGAGCAGTTCGATTTGCCCTCGCAGGTCGAGGGTTTCGAGATGGCGTCGGGCCACCTCGGCGTGCATCCGGCGAAGCCACCCGGGCCGGTCGGCACCGGTCGAGCCGAACAGTGCCGTCAGCTCTGTCGAGAGGTCGGTCTCGATCTGTTCGGGTGTCTGGGTACCCTCCGCGACGGCGATGTTCGACTCCAACCCCGCCGCAACCGTGTCCAATACCTGCTGCTCCAGGTCGCGTTCGGCTATCAATCGCGCGAGCCGGACGGCCTGCTGCATGACTGTCTTTCGCTGTTCGGTCGTCGTGCTCATTCGACGGTCCCTTCGATGACGTTGCTGAGTTCGTCCTGCAACCGGTCGAGCACGTCGCTCGTCGTGACCGCGACGAGGTGTTGGTGACGTTCGGGACTGTGCAATCCGTAGAGCCTCAAGGTGTCGACATCCTGCGTGGTCAGCGTCCGGTGCAAGCTCGCCCACCCCGCCAGGTCGCCCGACGCGGCCGCCCGCGCGAGCAGAGTTTCACCGTTGTGGGTTCGCCGCGCCCGCAGCGCCAAGATGTTGGTCAGGGTTTCCTCGGCGTCGGGAACCGGGTTTCGCGCCCGGTGTCGCTCAACTGCGCGTTGAACTGCGCCGTGAGATTTGTAGTCGAGCTTGCGTGCGATCTCGTTCCAGCTCAGGCCGCAGGCGCGCAGGACGTGTGCCTTCTCCGCGCGTTCACGGGAAAGTCGGGTCGGCATAACGGGAGCCATGCCGCAAGCTTGCCTCATGCACGTGTACATTTCCACATCGCCGACTCTGGTAGGCGTTGTGTTGCACGGGATTCCGCCACGCACGCTGACCCCGCCTCCACCACTGACCCCGCCATGCCAACTCGGGTCAGTGCCGCGTGCCACGGCGCGGATTACGGACTCCGAGCGGGGTAGATCACGACCACCTCCTGGCCGCCGTCGCTGTTCTTCGTCACCACCCACCGATGGGGGCTCTGTGACCGGTGCGGCACGTGCGCGGCAAGCGCGGTGTCCTATAGACACCGGACGCACTTGCCGCACTCACTTCCGATACTTGCCGCACTCGTGACGCACTTTCCCGAGAAACAGGTCTCTACCTGGTGGTTTAGTGCGGCAAGGTGATTTTTGCCGCACTCTGACGCACTGCCGCGTTGAATCCGGGAAGGAGCGATGCGAAAAGGGTGTTGGCGCAGGTAGAGCGGCATTTCCTGGGGAGTGCGCCAGTGCGGCAGCGATGCTTGCCGCACTGCGCCTCTGAGGGGGTGGCGCGGCAGGCGTGTTTGACACACTCTGACGCACGGCCGCAGCAGGACGTAGACCGTCTCCACAGGCTCGAACTCCTGGAGGTTCCGCCGGTGTGGACGGCGGCCGAGCGTGGGGTAGTACAACACCGACTCTGGTAGGGAATGTATGTCCCGCAACGGTATTCGGCGCGCCGGTGCTTGAACGAGAGCGGATGGGTCCTGTACGGTATTCAGTAGGTCGCCGGCTCCGCCCGGCATAGGGGTCCGCACCACGCGCCCCGGTTCCCGACCTCTTCACGCCACCGCTTCCGCCCACGTAGCAGCCCCGCGCCCGCTTCGAGGAACTCGTTTCCAGCGAGAGCGATTCATCGTGAGTTCTACTGCCCCCACCGAAGCGGCGAAGTCCGCGCTACCCGTCTACGAGACGATGGCCGAGGTCACCGCTCGCACCAAGCTCAGCCGCGACTTCTTCATGAACCGCGTGGCCGACGGCTCCCTGCGCGCATTCCGCGCCGGTCCCAGCTCCCGCGCGCCGATCCGGTTCCGGCCGGAGGACATCGACGGCCTCATGCGCCGGTACGACCCCGAGACCGTGCCCGAGGCGTTCACCGGGCCGCGACAGTGAGCGCGCCCGTGGCGGGGTCCACCCCGCTCCCTGCCAGCGACCGGGCCGGTTCCGCAGTGCGAGCGGGGGAGACCGGCTCGCGGGAGTGGCTGGCGGCCACCATGTCGGCGTTCACCGACGACGAGCTGCGCCGGGCCGGAGAACTGTTCCGCAGCCTCACGCGCCGGGCTGGCGCGGTGGGCGGCTGAGGCATCGGCCCCGGCCCACGCTCGCCCATCACGTGCCGCGCACCGTAGATCGCCCGTATGGCGTCGGTCGTGCGGAGCCGGAACACCTACCCCGACATGCAACAAGGCCCCGTTCTCGGGGAACGGGGCCTTGCTTCGGAGTTTCCAGCATCCGCGACCACTCGCCTCCACGACGAAGGAATGATCGTGTCTCAGAATACCAGCTCCACCACGGCCGATGGAGCCAGCGAGCCCGCCGAGTTTGTTCCCGGTGCGTTCGTGCGCGACCAGTACGACTCCGAGCTGGGGCTGTTCGACAACCGTGCGGCCGAGGCTCTCGGCGCGCTGGCCGCCGTGCGGGTCGCGGACCTGCGGCGTGCCGGGATGGACTTCCCGGCTCCGCCTACCAACGGTGAGGTGGTCGCGTGGTGTCGCGGACGTGGGCGCGTGTGGAATCCGCCGCAGCGGGCGGGGGCCGACCTGCACACCGTCCGCGCCGCGCTCGGCGGAGTGCACCCCGCTTACCGAGTCGCGCTGGTCGATCTGGTCGAGCACGAGCGGCACGGCGAGGCGTGGGAGGCAGTGGCCCGGGAACTCAACACCGTTGCGCGAGGGGCCAGGCGGGGCAGCGAGCGCCCGACCACGCTGACCCCCGGCCAGTTGATCGAGGCGGGCCTGACCGCCGACCAGATCAGGACCTTGCCACGGGCCACGAAGGCGGCGACGGCTCGCTCGGTCGAGCTGGTGGAGACCTGGGACGCCGAGGCCCGGCTCGTGGCCAGCGAGCGGGGGAGCGAGGCCAAGGCTGCCCGCGCGGCGTGCTCGCTGGCCATCCCCGAGCCGATCAACCTTGCCGAGTACGTCCGTCAGACACCCCGCCAGATCGTTCACGATCTGCTGCCGTACGGACTGGGGCTCGGTCTGTTCGCCGAGAAGAAGGCGGGCAAGTCCACCGCCGTCATGGAGCTGGTCCGCGCGCTGATCAGCGGCGACAAGTTCCTCGGCCAGTTCGACACCGAGCTGCCCGAGGACGCTCGCGTGGTGCTTCTGGACACCGAGATGGGCGTGGACCTGCTGCACGAGGAGTACGTCACGAACGGGGTGCTCGCGCCGGATGAGGCTGCGAGATTCGACGTGTTCGACCTGCTCGGTACTCCTGCGCTGGCCGACGTGCGTACCGAGGCTGTGCGGGCGCGCTGGCGCGAGCGGATCACGCCGGGGTCGTTCATCATCATCGACTGCTTGTACAAGGTGCTCGGTGCGCTCAGCATCGGGGAGAACGACGATGCAGTGGGCCGGGTCATCACGGGCTTCGAGCAGCTCGTCACCGAGTGCGGCGCGGTCGGCTGGGTTCTCGTGCATCACCTGGGCAAAGACCCGACCAAGGGTGCTCGCGGCCACGGCTCCATCGAGGGTTCAATGGCGGTGCTGTCCTACCTGCGGCTGACCGGTTCGCTGACGGACCCGCGTGAGTTCTGGGCCTTCGGGCGCGGCGGGGTGAGCATCGAGCCTCTACTGCTGTCGTACGACGATCACCAACTCCGCGTGGACGAGTCCAGGTTGGTGCGAAAGGCCCGCGCCCGCGATGACAAGCAGCGCGACATCGACCTCAAGGTGCAGAAGCTCGTGCGCGAGAACCCCGGCATGTCGGTCAGGTTCTTCCAGGAACTGGAGAAGGACCAGCGTGGCGGCATCGGCAGCAAGGCGATTCGTGACTCCATCGCGCGGCAGCTACAGGCCACCCCGCCGACCATCAAGAACCTGGGAACCGAGCACAAGAGCGAGCTGCACCCTGCCGATCCGTACAACGCCTGATCTCCTCGCCGCCAGCGCGGACGGCGAGGAGGTTCACCCCGCGCCTGGGTGGCCCGCTTCGCCGACAACACACGGCCCCCTCGCCACGAACTGGGAGAGGGGGCCGTTCGGTGCGGTGCGTGCGAGCTGGCCGCCGCGCTCACCGACGCTGGGGCTCGATGGTGATTCCGGCGCGCTTGTCGTGCCACCGGCCGCGCCCGATCCGCTCGATGCGGATATGCAGGGTCGCCTTGATGAACTCGCGCTGGTCCGCCAGCGGCATACCGCGCCACTCTGCAACGGGGTCGGCGGCGGTGGCGAGGCTGCGCACGGCCGGGTCCGTGAACACCGGAGCTGCCGCCGCCTCGGCCTCCGCGATCAACGCCTCCAGCCGGGTCGCCGCACGCGCTCCGGTGGACGCGGGCATCCGCCCCTCGATGATCTCGGTCTCCACCGCGTCGAGCCTCGCGCGTAGCTCGGCCAGCCGGGCAGGGGCGGTGGTGTCGGCCTCGGGCGTCTCGGCCAGTGCGGCCAGGACGGCGGGGGAGGTCAGAATCTGTTCGACCACCTCGTGCACGGCCTCGTCCACCAGGTCCAGACGCCGGGCGGCGTGACGGCCGGGCCTGCACGTGTAGACCTCGTAGCGGCTGCCGTCCTTCTTGGTGCCGCCTCGGCCCCGCCACACCTTCTCGCCGCAGACCCCGCACTCAGCGATGCCGGACACCAGGTACTTGACCGGCACCCCGCGCGGGCCGCTCTGCCGGGCGGCGAACAGCGCCACCAGGTCGTTGTGCTGGTCCTCAGTGAGGATCGGCTCCCACGTGCCCCGGCCGTGGATCATGCGCGGCCCCCGCACGCCGTCCTTGACCTCGGTGTGCACGCGGAACCCCGCCAGCGTGGGGTTGATGAGCAGGCGGCGCAGCTTGGCCGCGTCCCAGCGCAACGAGTCGTCCTGCTCCGCGATCCATCGGACGACCGAGGCGAACGACTGGCCCGCGAGAACGCGCCGGGCCGCCTCCGCGATGAGCGGGGCCTGGCCGGGGTGCGGCTCGCGTCGTACGGGCTTGCCGGTCTCGGGGTCACGGATGATGCGGTATCCGTACGGCACGCGACCGTGCGGCTTGCCGTCAGCCAGGTTGGCGCGGTGTGCGCGGAGGATGCGGGTGCGGGTCTGTTCGGCCTCCTTCTCGGCCAGCAAGGCGTCCAGACCGGTGGAGAAGCGGTCGTCGCCGTCGCTGAGGTCGTAGAGGCGTCCGGAGTACGACCACCGCACTCCGCGACGGGCGCACAGATCGCGCAGTTCCACGTACCGCTTGAGGTCGCGTTGCGCGCGGCTCGCCTCCCACATCACGAGCACGTCGCCGGGCTGGAGCAGCGCCTGGAGCCGGGCGTACTCGGGCCGGTCCTTGGTGGCGTACCGGCTGGCGGATACGTCGTTGTCCACGAGCACGTCCGCGACCGGCCAGGCGTGCCGCTCGCACTCGGTCCGGCACTCGGAGACCTGCTCCTCGACCGAGCGCCCACCGGCGCGATCCGACGAGACGCGGGCGTAGATGACCGCCCGACCAGGGGCGGAGGCTGGGGTGCTCATAGTAGGGGAGTTTACGCCGAAATAACACGCCTTCGACACGATCTACTACCCGTGCCTCGACTCGACCCGAGACCGGCCCTTCGGCCTGTACCTGCACGCGAACGAGGGCGGCGAGGGCGCCGAACGGGCGGTGGACTCGATCACCGCGGGCCTCGGCTGGCAGAAGGTGACGCCGCACGTCGTGGTGTCGGGCAAGCCGTCGCGCGCGCAGGTCGAGGAGTGCTGGAACCTGGGCGCGACCGTCGCCGCACAGCTCATGGGGGAGTGAGCCGCGGATTCACAGAGCACCACCCCTCGCCATGGGCGCGACGGAGCCCTTCGCCGATAGGGTCTGGTGGTGACTGAATCGCGGCTCGACCTCCTGCGCTGGCAGTTCGACCTGACCTGGGCGCTCGGCGAGGTGCACCTCGCCGAACTGGCGCCCGACGACTTCCGCTGGGAACCCGCGGCGCACTGCTGGACGATGCGCCGCCAGGACGGCGGAACCTGGATCGCCGACTGGGCCGAGACAGAGCCGGACCCGACCCCGGTCCCCACGATGGCCTGGCTGAGCTGGCACATCGGCTGGTGGTGGGGCACCACGATGGACCATCTGCAGGGCCGGCCGATCCGGGCGCGCGAGGAGGTCCGCTGGCCCGGACCCGACGGTGCCGTCGCCTGGCTGACGGCGCTGCGCGACGAGTGGCTGACCGTCCTCGATGCGCTCACCGAGGAGCGCCTCGACGAGCCGTCGGAGTACCCGTGGCCCGAGGACGCGGGCCTGACCGTCGGGCACCAGGTCGCGTGGGTCAACGCGGAGTTGATGAAGAACCTCGCGGAGATCGGCCAGCAGCGGCTCGCCCGCGCCGCCCTCCGGACCGGCTGACCACAGCACGTCAGGGGGGCGGCTCTAGACTGAAGGGGTGATCGCGACGCCCTACGAAGACCTGCTCCGCGACGTGATGGAGAACGGCACGCACCGGCCGGACCGCACCGGAACCGGGACGCGCAGCGTCTTCGGTCGTCAACTCCGCTACGACCTGTCCCAGGGCTTCCCCCTCATCACCACCAAGCGGGTGCACATGAAGTCCATCGCGTACGAGCTGCTGTGGTTCCTGCGCGGCGATTCCAACGTCCGGTGGCTGCAGGACAACGGCGTCACCATCTGGGACGAGTGGGCCTCGCCGGAGGGGGAACTCGGCCCCGTCTACGGCGTGCAGTGGCGCAGCTGGCCCACCCCGAACGGCGAGCACATCGACCAGATCAGCAAGGCGATCGAGACGCTGCGCACCAACCCGTCCAGCCGTCGCAACATCGTCTCCGCCTGGAACGTCGCCGAGATCGAGAACATGGCGCTGCCGCCCTGCCACGCGTTCTTCCAGTTCTACGCGGCCGACGGCAAGCTGAGCTGTCAGCTCTACCAGCGCAGCGCCGACCTCTTCCTCGGCGTGCCGTTCAACATCGCCAGCTACGCCCTCCTCACCCACATGGTCGCGGCCCAGGTGGGCCTCGAACCCGGCGACTTCGTCTGGACCGGCGGCGACTGCCACATCTACGACAACCACGTCGACCAGGTCACCGAGCAGCTCAGTCGTGAGCCGTACCCGTACCCGCGGCTCGAGCTCGCCGAGCGGCCCAGCATCTTCGACTACGAGTACGAGGACATCACCGTGCACGACTACGTGCACCACCCCGCGATCAAGGCGCCGGTGGCCGTCTGATGATCGGGATGATCTGGGCGCAGGCCCGCGGGGGAGTGATCGGCGCCGAGGGCGGGATCCCCTGGCACATCCCCGAGGACCTGGCCTTCTTCCGCAAGACCACCGCCGGCAGTGCGGTACTCATGGGCCGGCGCACCTGGGACTCACTGCCGGCACGGTTCCGCCCGCTCCCGGGGCGCACGAACATCGTGGTCACACGGGACCGGTTGTGGCAGGCCGACGGTGCCGTGGTCCAGCACGACCCCGCGCTCCCGGGCGGCGACGTCTGGGTGATCGGCGGCGGCGAGATCTACGCCGCGGCATTGCCGTTCGCCGACCTGCTCGCCGTGACCGAGGTGGACGCCGACATCGAGGGCGACACCCGCGCACCGTCGATCCCCGGGGACTTCACCCTGGAGGACGACGCCCCCTGGCGCGAGTCCTCGTCGGGCCTGCGTTACCGGCACCTGACCTACCGGCGCAAGCGCTAGCCAATAGCAACTTTCCTGGGCCGGGTGGGTAGCCTTAGCGCTTATGAGTGCGACCCCGGCGACCACAACGCCCACGACCCCCTTCGGCGCGATCTCCGTGGCGATGGTGACCCCGTTCAAGGCGGACGGCACGCTGGACCTCGAGGCCGGGCAGAAGCTGGCGTCGCACCTCGCCGACCAGGGCTGCGACGGCCTCATCGTCGCGGGCACCACCGGCGAGTCGCCGACCACCCAGCCGTGGGAGAAGATCCAGTTCCTCAAGGCGATCCTCGAGGCCGTCGGCGACCGCGTGAAGATCACGGCCGGCGTCGGCACCTACGACACCGATGAGTCCGCCGTCTTCGCGCGCGACGCCGCCGAGGCGGGCGCGCACGGCCTGCTCGTCGTGACCCCGTACTACTCGCGGCCCCCGCAGGCCGGGCTGTTGGCGCACTTCACGACGGTGGCCGACGCCACCGACCTGCCCGTGCTGCTCTACGACATCCCGCCGCGCTCCGTGGTCGCGATCGAGACCGACACGCTGCGCAGGCTCGCCGAGCACGAGAACATCATCGGCGTGAAGGACGCGAAGGGCGACCTCGGCGCCGGAGCCCGGCTCATCGCCGAGACCGACCTGCAGTTCCTCTCCGGCGACGACCCGCTGAACCTGCCCTGGCTCTCCGTCGGCGCGCTCGGCTTCGTCTCCGTCATCGGGCACGTCGTCGCGCCGCAGCTGCGCGCGATGCGGGACGCCTACTTCGCGGGCGACGTCGCCCGCGCCAAGGACATCAACGCCTCCCTCGGGCCCGTCTACGAGGCCATGGCCGGCCTCGGCGGCGTGACCTTCTCGAAGGCGGCACTGGCCCTGCAGGGCCTGGATATGGGCGTGCCGCGACTGCCGCAGGTCGCGCCCACCGGTGAACAGCGCGACCGGCTCGCAGCGCTACTGACCCAAGCGGGGGTGCTCTAAACAATGACCGACGGTGCAGCAGGCGGAGGCCGACGGGGCCGCAAGGTCACCCGACAGGCGGGACCACCTGCCGAGCCCAAACCGGTGATCTCCACCTCGGCGGCGCGGGTCGTCGTGGAGGACGAGGCCCCGGCGGCGCAGCCCACCCAGCAGGCGGCAGCGCCCGCGAAGACCGAGGCGACGCAGCAGCCCCAGAAGTCCTCGCCGAAGGGCGGCGGTGGACGCCGCGGCGGCGGACGGCGCGGAGACCGGCAGAAGGCACCGTCGGCCCCTCTGGAGCGGCTGGGCGCCCCGCCCAAGCTGCCCAAGGGCGGCATGCGCATCGTCGCGCTCGGCGGCATCAAGGAGATCGGTCGCAACATGACCGTCTTCGAGTACGGCGGCAAGCTGCTCGTCGTCGACTGCGGTGTGCTCTTCCCCGAGGACCAGCAGCCCGGCGTCGACCTGATCCTCCCGGACTTCCGGTACATCGAGGACCGCATCAAGGACGTCGAGGCGATCGTCCTCACCCACGGCCACGAGGACCACATCGGCGCCGTGCCCTTCCTCCTGCGCCTGCGGCCCGACATCCCCGTCGTCGGGGCGAAGTTCACCCTCGCCCTGGTCAAGGCCAAGTGCGATGAGCACCGGCTGCGCCCCAAGCTGATCGAGGTGCGCGAGGGCGAGTCGACCGACCACGGCCCGTTCGAGTGCGAGTACTTCGCCGTGAACCACTCCATCCCCGACGCGATCGCCGTGGCGATCCACGCCGGCGGCCAGGTGGCGCTGCACACCGGTGACATCAAGCTCGACCAGCTGCCGCTGGACGGCCGCCTCACGGACCTCGCCGGCTTCTCCCGCCTCGGCGACGCGGGTGTCGACCTGTTCCTCGTCGACTCGACCAACGCCGAGGTCCCGGGCTTCGTGACCCCGGAGCGGGAGATCGGCCCCGTGCTGGACAACGTGATCGGCCGGGCCAAGGGCCGCGTGATCGTGGCGTCCTTCGCCTCGCACGTGCACCGCATCCAGCAGATCGCCGAGGTCGCGATGGCGCACAATCGGCGGATCACCTTCGTCGGCCGGTCGATGGTGCGGAACATGGCGCTCGCACAGGAACTCGGCTACATGCACCTGCCCGAGGGCGTCGAGGTGGACCTCGACACCGCGGCCTCGCTGCCGGACGACCGCGTCGTGCTCATCTCCACCGGCTCACAGGGCGAGCCCCTGGCCGCGCTCTCGCGCATGGCCCGCGGCGAGCACCGCAACATCACCATCTCGCCGAACGACCTCGTCGTGCTGGCGAGCTCGCTCATCCCGGGCAACGAGAACTCGGTGTTCGCGGTGGTCAACGGGCTGTCCAAGCTGGGCGCCAAGGTGATCACGCAGCAGAGCGCCAAGGTGCACGTCTCCGGCCACGCCAGCGCCGGCGAGCTGCTCTACCTGTACAACGCGGTGCGCCCCCGCAACGCCATGCCGGTCCACGGCGAGTGGCGCCACCTGCGCGCCAACGCCGCGCTGGCCGAGGCGACCGGCGTGCCGAAGGATCGGATCATGCTCGCCGAGGACGGCGTCGTCGTGGACCTCGTCGACGGTGTCGCGAAGATCGTGGGGCAGGTGCCCGTCGGCCACGTCTACGTCGACGGCACCTCCGTGGGCGACGTCGGCGAGTCGACGCTGTCGGACCGCCTCGTCCTGGGCGAGGGCGGCTTCATCGCCATCACCGTCGCGATCGACGAGGACGGCAACGCCGTCAGCAAGCCCGAGGTCTCCGGTCGCGGCTTCTCCGACGACCCGACCGCGCTCAAGGAGGCGGAGCAGCTCGTCGAGGACGTGCTCGCCGACCTGGCGGCCGAGGGGGTCAAGGAGGCGCACCGCATCGCGCAGGGGGTCCGACGGGCCGTCGGCCGCTGGGTCGACAAGGCGTACCGGCGCCGGCCGATGATCGTGCCCACCGTCATCGTGGTGGGGGAGTAGCGGTCACCGCGGCCGGGGCGCGTCAGGGCTGACGCTCGACCTTCGCGACCTGGGAGCGCAGCGTCTGCCAGAACACATCGGAATCCGCGGCGCCGTCCTTCTTCCCTTCGGCCTCGACGATGACCGTCACGCCGCGGACGTCGACCCACGCCTGCAGCGTGTTCCGGCCGACCGCCATGATGAAGGGCTTGAGCCGCGCGAGATCGTCCGGCGCGGCGAGGATCGTCGGACGGTCCGCCGCGTCGACGTCGGCGCGGCAGGCCTCGGTCGCCGCGCTGCGGGCCGCGGTGACCGGCCTGCTGAGGACCGAGGCTTCGAGCTCCGTCGTGCCGTGGACGGCCTCCGCCTCCACGATCTCGGTACCCTCCATGGCGCGCGCGAGGGCGGCGAGTCCGGCGCCGCACGGCGAATCGGCCGGCGAGCCCTCGGGGAGGCCGTCGGGTGCGGTCAGCGTCTCGCGCTCGACCTTGTAACCAGTACTGCCTCCGGGGAATTCGTGGGCGGCGAGCACTGCCTGCTGCGGCACTACGGGTGCCGCCTGCGCCCCGGCCGGTAGGGAGATGATGGCCGCGGCAGCTGCCGAACCTGCGACCCAGCGTCGTGCGTTCATGTGTGCACCTCCGAAGACGGATCCGCTCGTGGGCCGGAGCCTAGCGGAGTATCCGGTACGGGGGAGCGGAGTCAGCGAGCCCGCTCGACCTTGGCGACCTGCGCGCGGAGGAGCTGCCAAAAGGTCGCGGCGTCAGCCGGCTCCTGAGAGCCCGCGACGGAGACGGCGATGGACATGCCTCGCACATCCACGACGGCCTGGAGGAGCCGCCCATCCCGGGTGCGCGTGACGTACGGCGCCAACCGCACGAGGTCCGGTGGCGGGGCCACCTCCGACGCGGGAACGACGCCGGGGTCGGCGTTGCAGGACGTGATCACGTCGCGCGCGACCGCCACGGCGGGGCGATCCGATACTTCGACGCGCAGCGTATCGCCGGCCCGCCTCGCCGTCGCCTCGGTACTCGTGGACCCGGCGAGCGCGACATCCGCTCGCCGGCCCGCGCGATCGCACGCCGTATCCGGGACGGTAGCCGAGGGAACCCGAGCGGTCGCCGTGCGCACGGCGTACCCGGAACTTCCTGCAGGCATCTCGTGCTCGGTGAGGACCGCCCGCGACGTGGGCACCGGCGAGGCCTGGGCCGCGGCGGGAAACGCGGCGAGGAGCGCTGCGATGACGGCCGTCGCCGCGGACCGGCGCGCGGTCACGGTTGCCGCTCGACCTTGGCGACCTGTGCGCGGAGGGTCTGCCAGAAGGCGTCGGTGTCGACGGCGGAGCCGACGGTCGCCGAGGTGATGACGTTGACGGAGATGCCGCGGACGTCGACCCAGCCCTGGATCTCATCCTCATCGCGGAAGAGGAACGGGTTCAGCCGCGCCAGGTCGGCGGGTGCGGCGAGGATCGTCGAGCGACTCCTGGGTGGGAGGCTCGCCTCACAGGTCGGGAATCCCTCGGCCATGAACCGCGCCATCGGCCGGCTGACGATGGTCGCGTTGATCTTGGTGCCTCCGCGTCGGGCGTTGGCATCGCTGACCCGCGCGCCGCTGAGGTGCTGGAACATCGCGTCGAGGAACCGGCCGCACGCAGTGGCGGGGCGCGAGTCCGCCTGCGGCCGGTCGAACTGCCCGAGGGTCTCGGTCTCCACCTGGTACCCCGACGAGCCGAGGGGGAACTCGTGCGCCGCGAGGACGGCCCGAGCGGTGTTCACCGGTGCGGCGTGCGCGAATGCGGGGACGAACAACGACACCGCGGCGACCGGGACCAGCGCGGCGGCGAGACGTCGCGCGATCACGGCTGACGCTCCACCTTGGCGACCTGTGCGCGGAGCACCTGCCAGAACGTGTCGGCATCGAGTGTCTTACCCCGTGGGCTGGACGCGACGACTCCGACGTTGACCCCGCGCACGTCGACCATCGCCTCCATACGCTGAGAATTGCTGCGACGGACGGTCGGATTGACCCGCGCCAGGTCCGCCGGCGGCGCGATCTTGGGGCCGGCCTTGGTGCAGGCCAACGTCGCAGCTTCGAACTGTGCAGCGACGGGGCGATCGATGATCGAGGCGGTGAAGAGCGTGTCGCCTCGCCAGGCTTCGACCTCGATGGCAGAGGCGCCTGCGACGGCCGCGTCCAGCTCAGCGGCCCTCGCGTCGCAGGGAGTGCGTGCCGTCTGTGGCCGAGCGGCGGGCAACCTCCCTATCGGGAACGCCTTGTAGTCCTTGCTGCCCGCAGGGAATTCGTGCGCAGCGAGGACTGCCTGCGCCGGGACGACGGGCGAGGCCTGCGCAACCGCGGGCAGGCCGACGGAGGCGAGCACGGCCACCGTCGCCCCGGCCAGCAGGCCGCCCGGACGCATCAGCGCGCCGCCTCGATCTTCTGGATCTGCGCGCGGAAGACCTGCCAGAAGCGGGCGGAGTTGGCCGGGGTCTCGCTGAGCCCGCGCACGTAGACGTTCACCGTGTAGCCGTTGACGTCGGCCGCACCCTCGATGGCACCGGCCCGCTCGTCCTCGCCGTAGGTGATGACGGCGGGGTTGTACCGGGTCAGATCACCGGGGACCGGAATCTCCGCGATCCGGCCCGAGCACGCCTGCGCGACCCCGCGCCAGAGCGCACCCTGGGCGGGCGAGATGACGCCGGCCGTCATGAACGAGTATCCGTTGCGGGCCGAGGCGGCGGCGGACTGGGCGTTCGCGGTCGCGCCGTTCAGGCGGTTCGCCGCGTCCTTGCACTGCTGCGGGGCGGAGGGCTTGATGGAGACCGCTTCGCCGCCCAGTTGGCCGGTGCGGTAATCGACCGACCCGGCGGGGAACTGCGCCTGGGTGAGGACCAGGGCCTTGGACACGGGGGCGGCGGACGCCGCGGGCGCGGCGAGCGTCGAGCCCGCCGCCACGGCGGCGAGGAGCGCGGTGGCCGAGGCGAGGCGCGTGCGGCGGGACGTCGACATTGAGTTCGCAATCATGCGGTGAAGTATAGGACACTTCGTCTTGATTTCAGTACGAGGTTCGCGAGCGCGAGAGTGCCGTGCGGCACACCGCCCGGCAGCACTAGGGTGGCCGGTGTGAAGCCTGCTCGGAGTGAACGCGCCGCCCTCGTCGAAGCGGCGCGCGCCGCCGGCCCCGACGCCCCGACGCTCTGCGGCGACTGGACCGTGCGGGAACTCCTCGCGCACCTGATCCTCCGCGAGGGGCGCCCCGACGCGATGGCGGGCATCCTCGTTCGTCCGCTCGCCGGTTATACGGAGAAGGTTCAGGCGCAGATCGCCGCCCGCCCGTTCGAGGATCTGCTCGAGACCGTGGCGGGCGGCCCGCCGCGGTTCTCGCCGCTACGGCTCGTCGACGAGCAGGCGAATCTCGGCGAGTACTTCGTGCACACCGAGGACATCCGGCGAGCCGCGACGGGGTGGACGCCACGGGTGCTCGACAAGCGGGTCGAACGCGGGCTGCACGACGTGGTCGGGCGGATCGCGCGGGTGACGATGCGCGGCGCGCCGCTGCGGATCAGCCTGACGACGGAGGAGGGCACCGTCGCGACCGTCGGGCGCGGGCCGGAGGTGGCGGTGATCGGTGCGATCGGCGAGGTCACGATGTGGGCCTTCGGTCGGGACGAGGCGCTGGTCACGTTCGAGGGCGCCGACGGCGACATCGACCTCCTCGGTGCCGTGGTCCGCTCGCTCTGACGACCCGCCGCAGGTCCTGCTGTTACAAGTGTGGCACTTGATACTGATGGGGTTAATGTCGATAGACTGCCCCCATGGCATCGAAGACCACCACCCGCGCGCGCGGCACCGCGAGCTCCCGTTCCGGGGGTACGCGGTCCAGCCGCGCCGCGAGCCCGACGCGCAGCCGACAGGCCGCCCCGCGCAGCCGCGCCAAGCAGGGCGCCGCGGCCCCCAAGGGCGCATCGCGCGGCGGTGGGGGAGTGGCCCGCGGCCTCGGCGCCGGATGGAAACTGCTGGCCAAGGGGGTCGGTGGTGCCGTCCGGACCGGGCGCCACGCCGACGAGGCCGAGACCGCACCCGCGACCGGTGAGGTCGCCCCGCCGAAGCCGACCCACTCGCGCGACGGTCTCGCGCTCGCGCTCTTCGCCGTCGCGATCATCCTCGGTGCAGCCGTCTACTTCGATGCAGGCGGGCCCGTGGGGTCCTTCTTCTCGACGGGGGTGCGCGCGGTCGTCGGCTGGTTCGCGGTCCTCGTCCCGCCGCTGGCCATCGCGCTCGGTGTGATCATGATGCGGCGGCCCGACAATCCGTCGGCGCACGTGCGCCATCGCGTCGGCACCGCCCTCATCGTCCTGCCGTTCCTCGGGCTGCTGCACATCGCGTCCGGAGGGCCGTCGACGTTCGACGACCGCGCGGCGGCGGGCGGCTACCTCGGGTACGTCGTCGGCGGCCCGCTCACCGACGGTTTCACCCCCTGGATCTCCGTGCCGCTGCTCGTCCTCGTCGCGGCGTTCGGCCTGCTCCTGGTGAGTGGCATGACCGTGCGCGAGATCGTCGACCGGCTCAAGTTCTACTTCGGCGTCGACATGAAGGAGCAGTACGGCGACGCCGAGGAGCCCTGGGACCAGGCCTCCGACGACGACCTCGATTCACCGTTCGCGGCTTTCGATGCGGGCCGCGGCGACACCGCGACCCGTGCCCTGACCCCGTACGGCGACCCGTACGACAACTACCCGGCCGACCCCGAGCCGCCGAAGCGCGGGCGCCGCCGCAAGGCCGCCCCCGAGGCCGACCCGGCACCGTCGGACGAGGTGACCGCGCCGATCACGCCCGAGCCGGCACCGTCGGAGGAGCCCACCGTCGAGGTGCCCCCCGCCCCTAAGCCGCGCCGCACCGCGGTGGTCAAGGACCACACGCCGCCGCCGGCCCCGAAGGCGACCGAGTTCACGGTCGCGCGGACCATCGACAGCGAGGACTACGTCCTCCCGCCCGCCGACCTGCTGATCGAGGGCGAGCCGGCCAAGGCGGGGACCAGTGCGAACGACGCCATGATCGACGCGATCAGCGGGGTCATGGAGCAGTTCAAGATCGATGCGGCGGTCACCGGCTACACCCGCGGCCCGACGGTCACGCGGTACGAACTCGAGCTCGGCCCCGGCGTCAAGGTCGAGAAGGTCACCCAGCTGCACCGCAACATCTCGTACGCGGTGGCGACCGACAACGTCCGGCTGCTCGCGCCGATCCCCGGCAAGTCCGCCGTGGGCATCGAGGTGCCCAACACCGACCGTGAGATGGTCCGCCTGGCCGACGTGCTGGCCGCGGACAACACGCGCAGGGACACGCACCCCCTGGTGATCGGCCTCGGCAAGGACATCGAGGGCGAGATGGTCAACGCCAACCTCGCCAAGATGCCCCACCTGCTGGTCGCCGGTTCCACGGGCTCCGGCAAGTCGAGCTTCGTCAACTCGATGCTCGTCTCCCTGCTCGCGCGCGCCACCCCCGATGAGGTCCGGATGATCCTCATCGACCCGAAGATGGTCGAGCTGACGCCCTACGAGGGCATCCCGCACCTCATCACGCCCATCATCACCGACCCGAAGAAGGCCGCGGCCGCGCTGGCCTGGCTGGTCGAGGAGATGGAGCAGCGCTACAAGGACATGCAGGCCTCGCGCGTGCGGCACATCGACGACTTCAACCGCAAGGTCAAGTCGGGCGAGATCACCACGCCGCTCGGCAGCGAGCGCGAGTACCGGCCGTACCCGTACATCGTCGCCATCGTCGACGAGCTCGCGGACCTCATGATGACCGCACCGCGCGACGTCGAGGAGGCGATCGTCCGGATCACGCAGAAGGCACGCGCCGCCGGCATCCACCTGGTGCTCGCGACGCAGCGTCCGTCGGTCGACGTCGTCACCGGCCTCATCAAGACCAACGTCCCGTCGCGGCTGGCCTTCGCGACCAGCTCCCTGACGGACTCCCGGGTCATCCTCGACCAGCCGGGTGCCGAGAAGCTGATCGGCATGGGCGACGCGCTCTTCCTGCCGATGGGCGGCAAGACCACCCGCATGCAGGGCGCGTTCATCACCGACGAGGAGATCGGCTCCGTCGTCGACTTCGTGCGCAATCAGGCCGAGCCCGACTACGCCAACGGCGTCACCGAGACCAAGGTCGAGAAGAAGGACGTCGACCCGGATATCGGCGACGACCTCGACGTCTTCCTGCAGGCCGTCGAGCTGGTGGTGTCCTCGCAGTTCGGGTCGACCTCGATGTTGCAGCGCAAGCTGCGGGTGGGCTTCGCGAAGGCCGGCCGCCTCATGGACCTCATGGAGACCCGCGACATCGTCGGGCCGTCGGAGGGGTCCAAGGCGCGCGACGTGCTCGTCACGCCCGACGAGCTGCCCGGACTGCTCATGGTGCTGCGCGGCGGCGACGCTCCACAGGAAGCCGACGAAGCGGACTTCTGATACAGTCCTGTGTGCATGTGTGAGGGGAGTATCCCGCTCGCGGCGTGAACGTCAACACGGTGGATCCACATCCACCCGGGCGCGCCGGACCCGCTGGACGGGTCGGGAGAGACCTCCGGATCTGTACCGGAGGTGTATGCAATGCAGGTTTCTGCCGTCGTCTGGATCGTCTCGATCCTGGTCGTGCTCGGGCTCTTCGTCTTCGACTTCTTCAGCCACGTCCGCACGCCGCACGAACCCTCGCTCAAGGAATCCGGCTTCTGGTCGGCGGTCTACATCGGCATCGCGATCCTGTTCGGCATCGGCGTGTGGGTGGTGTCGGGGCCGCAGTACGGCGGTGAGTTCTTCGCCGGCTTCGTGACGGAGAAGGCGCTGTCGGTCGACAATCTCTTCGTCTTCGTCATCATCATGGCGAAGTTCGCGGTGCCCCGGATCTACCAGCAGAAGGTGCTGCTGATCGGCATCGTCATGGCGCTCGTGATGCGCGCCGGCTTCATCGCCGTCGGCGCCGCCGCGATCTCCGCGTACTCGTGGGTGTTCTACATCTTCGGCGCGTTCCTGCTGTACACCGCGATCAAGCTGGTCAAGGAGGCCTCGTCGCCCGAGGGGCCGGTCGAGGACGAGAAGGAGCGCGAGGGTCGCGTCGCCGCGCTGTTCAAGCGGATCGTCCCGACCACCGAGCAGTACGACGGCGACAAGCTGGTCACCCGGGTCGACGGCAAGAAGGTAGCCACTCCGCTGCTGCTGGCGCTGGTCGTCATCGGCTTCACCGACGTCCTGTTCGCGCTCGACTCGATCCCCGCGATCTACGGCCTGACGCAGGAGCCCTACCTCGTGTTCATGGCGAACGCCTTCGCGCTCATGGGCCTGCGCCAGCTGTACTTCCTCATCGGCGGCCTGCTCGACCGCCTCGTGTATCTGTCGTTCGGCCTGTCGGTCGTCCTCGGCTTCATCGGCGTGAAGCTGGTGCTGCACGCCCTGCACGAGAACACGCTGCCCTTCATCAACGGCGGTGAGCACGTCGCGGTGCCGGAGATCTCGACCGGCCTCTCGCTGTCGGTGATCCTGGGCGTCCTCGTGGTCACGACCGTCGCCTCGCTGATCAAGTCCAAGCGCGACGGCCAGAAGGCGCTCGTCGACGGGAGCGACCGCCACAAGTCCGAGTAGCAGTCAGGCCGGCCTGACACCCACCGCCACGGTGGCCTGCCGCTCGTCGTCGACCTCGATGTGCGTCTCGAGGCCGACGGCGCGCAGGGCGGCCACGGTGTACGTGGCCTGCTGGCGACCGGTCTCGATGAGCACCCGGCCGCCGGGGCGGAGCCAGTGCGGTGCGTCCATCGCGATCCGGCGATGCAGGGTCAGGCCGTCCGGGCCGCCGTCGAGCGCGCGGTGCGGCTCGTTGTCGCGCGCCTCCGGCGGCATGGTCCGGATCGCCGCGGTGGGCACGTAGGGCGCGTTGGCCGCGATCACGTCGACCGTGCCGCGGAGCGCGGTCGGGAGCGGCTGGAACAGGTCGCCGACGAGGACCGTCGCCTCCGGAGCGTTGCGTGCGGCGTACTCGGCGGCGACGCGGTCGATGTCGGCGGCGTACGCCTTCGCCGCCGCGGCGGTCGCCGCGATCGGCCCTGCGCCGCAGCACAGCTCCACGAGGACACCGCGTCCATCGGCGAGCTCCGACAGCAGTTCCGTGCGGCGGCGCGGCACGAACACGCCGGGGCCCACGGCCAGTCGGCGACCGCGGAACTCCGCCCAGCCGAGCAGGTGCTCCAGCGGCTCGCCGGCGCAGCGCCGCCGGACGAGGGCCTCGAGTTCGGGCCCGGACGCCGCCTCCTGGAGCAGCTCGGCCTCGCGTTCGGCGAAGGCGCACCCGGCCGCCCGCAGCTCACCGATCACGTTCACCGGAGGAGTCAATCACGGTTGGCCGTGATTCACCACACTCACGACACCCCGGTGCGGGCTGGTTCACAGTGCGCGAATCGCCGTGCGGTCAGGTGAATTCCGGAAAAGGCCGAGGGTGTCACCGGTGCCGGAGCGTTGCCCAGCGTGTTGGGCGCGACGGTGACGATGCCGACGGAACTCCAGGACTCGGAACCGGCGCATCGGACCACGCCGTGGGGGCCGGGGTTCACGGTCGAAACCGTAGCGCGCAGAGCCGCCGGTTCCGCCTACCGATAGGCTGACCGGCGTGAGTGCAACGGACGGAGTGCAGCCCGCGAGCACACCTGTCTCGAACGTCAACGTCGCGAACGGGTTGACGGTGCTCCGGATCGTACTCGTCCCCGTGTTCCTCGCGGCGCTGTTCGTCGACGGCGGGCACTCGACCACGTGGCGGTGGGTCGCCTTCGCGATCTTCGCCGCGGCGATGGTCACGGACCGGGTCGACGGCCAGATCGCGCGCCGCTACGGCTTGATCACCGACTTCGGCAAGCTCATGGACCCGATCGCCGACAAAGCGCTCACCGGCGCGGCCTTCGTCGGCCTCTCCGTTCTCGGCGACCTGCCGTGGTGGGTCACGCTGGTGATCCTCGCCCGCGAGTTCGGCATCACCGCCTTCCGGTTCGCCGTGATCCGCGACGGCGTGATCCCGGCCAGCCGCGGCGGGAAGCTCAAGACGCTCCTGCAGACCATCGCGATCGGCCTCTACCTGATGCCGCTCCCCGGGTGGATGGACGTTCCCAGCCACGTGGTCATGGGTGCGGCCGTCGTGGTCACGGTCGCGACGGGCGTCGACTACCTGCTGAGCTGGTGGCGTGGACGGAAGTGACGCCGCCCGCCTCGTAGCCGCCCTCACCGCGCGCGGCGAGACCGTCGCGTCCGCCGAGTCCCTCACCGCCGGCCTGTTCGCCGCCACCGTCGCCGACGTCCCGGGCGCCAGTGCCGTGCTGCGCGGCGGACTCATCGTCTACGCGACCGACCTCAAGGCGAGCCTGGCCGGCGTCCCGTCGGAGGAGCTGGCGCGCAACGGCCCCGTCCACCCCGACACCGCCCGCGCCCTCGCCGAGGGTGCGCGGGCGCGATGCGGCGCGGACTGGGGCATCGGCCTCACGGGGGTCGCCGGGCCCACGGAACAGGACGGCGTGCCCGTCGGCACCGTCCACCTGGGGATCTCCGGGCCGGCCGGCACCACCGTCACCACCCTGCGGCTCGACGGTGACCGCGCGACGGTCCGTCGCGGCGCTGTCGAGGCCGCCCTGCACGAGCTCCTGGTGCGGGTTTCGGCGAATCGGGAACCATCTGCGCCCGCCCCGCGTTGACTGGACAGTAACCAACACGGAGGTGAGCATGGCTCTACTGCTTCGCGAGGCGATCGGCGAGAACCTGCGTAAGACGCGCGTCCGCCAGAGCCGCACCCTGCGCGACGTGTCCTCGGCGGCCCAGGTCAGCCTCGGCTACCTGTCGGAGGTCGAGCGCGGCCAGAAGGAGGCGTCCAGCGAACTGCTGGCCGCGATCTGCGGTGCGCTCGCCGTCGACGTGGCCGACGTCGTCGCCCAGGCCAGCGTCTCGCTGCGGCCGATCCCGACCATGGTGATCCCTGCGCCGGCGCTCGCCGTCGCCTGACCCTGAGACGACCCGTCCGCGGATTCGGGGATTTCCCCCGAACCCGCGGACCAGGGCGGCGCGACGGGGTCCTTTCCCGATAGATTGGTAAGCACGAGTCCGGCGGTCGCCGGGCGGCCGGACGCGGATCCGGATTTGGACGTATCGAGGCGGAGGAGAACTGACGATGGCTAACCCGTTCGTCAAGGGGTGGCGCTACCTGATGGCGCTGTTCAATTCGAAGATCGACGAGAACGCCGATCCGAAGGTGCAGATCCAGCAGGCGATCGAGGACGCGCAGCGCCAGCACCAGGCGCTCTCGCAGCAGGCCGCCGCGGTCATCGGCAACCAGCGTCAGCTCGAGATGAAGCTGAACCGCCAGCTCGCCGAGGTGGAGAAGCTCTCCGCCAACACCCGCCAGGCCGTCCAGCTCGCCGATCAGGCCACCGCCGCCGGTGATGTCGCCAAGGCCACCGAGTACACCAACGCCGCCGAGGCCTTCGCCGCGCAGCTGGTGACCGCGGAGCAGAGCGTCGAGGACCTCAAGGGGCTGCACGACCAGTCGCTGCAGGCCGCGGGCCAGGCCAAGCGCGCGGTCGAGCAGAACGCCATGCAGCTGCAGCAGAAGCTCGCCGAGCGCACCAAGCTGCTGAGCCAGCTCGAGCAGGCCAAGATGCAGGAGCAGGTCTCCGCATCCCTCAACCAGATGGGCCAGCTCGCCGCGCCCGGCAACACCCCGAACCTCGATGAGGTCCGCGAGAAGATCGAGCGCCGCTACGCCAACGCCCTCGGCTCCACCGAGCTGGCGCAGAACTCGGTGCAGGGCCGCATGATGGAGGTCCAGCAGGCCACCGTCCAGATGGCCGGTCACTCGCGCCTCGAGCAGATCCGCGCGTCGATGCAGGCCAACGGCCAGATCAAGGGCGCCCCGGCGGCGCCGCAGGCCGCACCCGCCCCGCAGACCCCGCAGCAGGCGCCGAACCCGAACCTGCAGAAGCCCTGAGAACCGAGGAACCATGACCGACCAGCGAGGCCGCTACCGCACCGATTTCTCGGCGGTGGCGGCCTCGGCTGGTCGCATGGCCGCCTCTGCGATCACCGCGGCGTCCACCGCGATGGAGACCGCCGCCCGCGCCGCCGACGAAGCGCGCGACAAGGCCGCCCGGCGGCGCGATCCGAAGGTCGCGCATCAGCGGTCGATCACCCAGGCCCGGTACGCCGTGAACAGCTGGGCCGCCACCACCTCCACCTCCGCGGTCGTCGCCGTCGGGGGATTCGCCGCGGCCGCGCCCGTCGTGGGCGGGACCGCCACCGCGGTGACCGCCCTCGTCGCGGTGCCGGCCGGCTACGCCGTTCGCAAGCTCCGGCGCCTGCGCCGCACCCCGCCGCCGCCGCGCACCTATGCGCGCCGCACCGTGCCCGGGCGTTCCTCGGCCCTCCACGACTCGGTGCGGGCCCTCGCCGACGCCGAGCAGGAGTTCCTGGCCCTGATGTCCGTGCTCACGCGGTCCGGCGCCCTGCCGCCCGATGCGCTCAGCGAACTCGACGACGACGCCGAGGCCTCGGCCGACGCGATCGTGTCCTACGCCGAGCAGCTGGGCGACCTCGAGCGGGTCGTCGCCGGCGGCGGGAGTTCGGCCGCGTACCTGCGCGAGACCTTCGAGGAGGGGCTCAGCAGCCTCGACGAGGGCGTCGAGGCGTACCGGGAGATGGTCCGGTCCGCGGCGACGACGGTCGCCGCCGCCCGCCGGTCCCTCGGTTCGCCCGCCCGGTTCGACGAACTCAGCACCGCGACGCCGCGCCTGCGGGAGACCGCCGAGCGGCTGCGCGCCTGGGCCTACGGCATCGCCGCGCTGCCGCCGGTGCCCGATCCCCACAGCTGGTGACCCGCTCTCGGGGTTAACCCCCAATTCTCCCTGAAACCGCAGTTCAGAGCGTGACTTCCGGGTTCTCGCCGGGGCAGTATGGAAGACGAAAGACCTTCACGACACACTCCCCGAAAGGTGCACCGCAATGTTCTGGAAGATCCTCGGCGCCATCGTCGTCATCTGGCTCGCCCTGATGGTGGCCTCGGCGATCATCAAATCCCTGTTCCCGCTCGCGGTCATCGCGCTCGTCGTGATCGGTATCGTCACGGTGGTCAAGTGGCTGAGCTCGGGGAAGAAGACCCCGAGCACGTTCTAGCGGGCCGCCCCGCGCACGCCCCCGCGGGTGTGCCCACGGCTCACGAAGGAGTGCGGGTGTGCGCGTAGCGATCGTCGCGGGATCCGAGGCCGGGCATGCACTGCCCGGCCTCGCGCTCGCTCTCCGTCTCACCGGCGCCGGCCACCGGCCCGTCGTCTTCACCGGTAGGCAGTGGTCCGCGGTCGGCGAGCGTTACGGCATCGATACCCGCGAGCTTCCCGGCCTCGCCGCCCGGCCCGGCGACGACGACGGCGACGCCGGAGCCAAGATCCACGGCCGCGCCGCCTACATCGCGACCCGCGTCCTCCCCGCGATCGAGTCCTTCGCCGCCGACCTCGTCGTCGCCGACATCCTGACCCCCGGCGGCGGGATGGCCGCCGAGCTCCTGGGAGTCCCCTGGCTGGAACTGAGCCCGCATCCGCTGTATCTGCCCTCGAAGGGGCTCCCACCGATCGGCTCCGGCCTGGCGCCCGCACAGACCCCGCGCGACCTGCTCCGCGACGCCGTGCTCCGCGCATTCACGGCCCGCGACATCCGCAGTGGCCGCCGCCAACGCGCGGCCGCCCGCGTCGGGATCGGACTGCCGCCGCGCGACGGCGGACCCGCCGGTCGGCTCGTGGCCACCATCCCCGCTCTCGAGCTCCCACGCCCCGACTGGCCGGCGCGGACGCACCTCGTCGGCCCCCTCACTCTCGAGCCGACCGACGACCCGTGTCCCGTCCCCGACGGTGCCGGCCCGCTCGTCATGGTGGCGCCGTCGACCGCGGCGACGGGGGAGCAGAACCTGGCCGCCATCGCCGTCGACGGGGTGCGCGGCACCGGCGTGCGGCTCGCGGTGAGCGGCCTGAACCCGCCGGAGTTCGACGAGCCCTGGGTCGCCAGCGGCTTCGGCCGGCAGGACGAGCTCGTCGCGCGCGCCGACGCCGTGATCTGCGGCGGAGGACACGGCATGCTCACCAAGGCGCTCACCGCCGGTAGACCGGTCGTCGTCGTTCCCGGCGGCGGCGATCAGTGGGAGCTCGCCAACCGCGTCGCGCGGCAGGGGAGCGGCGTGCTCGTGCGGCCCGCCACCGCCGAGGCGATCCGCGACGGTGTGCGCCGCGTCCTCGACGACCCGTCGTACGCCCGCGCCGCGCGGTCCGCCGCCGCCGGGGCGCACCGCGTCGCGGACCCCGTGCTGGTCTGCGAGGCCTATCGGTAACCTGGTGCCGTGCGCCTCACCGACTTCCGCGAACTGCTCTACGCCGAGTTCGGCGCCCTCCGCGGCGACACCCTGATGCGCGACCACCGGCTCACCGAATTCGGCGCCACCGGCGATCAGGCCATCGAGTCCGGCGTCGACCCGCGGGACGTGTGGCGGGCCCTCTGCGTGGAATTCGATGTTCCGAGGTCCCGCTGGTAGTCACTCCTGGGGCGTCGGCCCCGGCGACCACAGCCCGGACCGCGTGACCTCGGACCGGCCCTGCTGCGCCGCCGGCGCGTCGACGTAGGGCACGTACCGCTCCAGCGCGCCCCACTCCCGGCCCCAATCGTGGTTGAGGTACGTGGGCACCGTCTGCGCCTTGGCGAGCAGCAACGCCCACCCCAGCGGCCCGCCCGCATCGCCGCCCTGCCACGTCGTGGTCGCCGCGGCCGCGAGGTCGCGCTCCGGGAGGATGCGCCACTTCGGCTGCTCCGCGACGCCGCCGTTCTCGCGCCACTGCCGTTGGCAGGGGAAGCCGATCCCGGCGCCCCAGTCCACGAGCGTCGGGTCGTCGCCCAGCAGTTCCTGCAGCGTCTCGAGCTTGGGGGCGCGCGGCGGCGTGTACGCCACCCAGGTGCTCTCCGACGGTGCGGTGACCGTCGCGCGCACGCGGACGGCGGTGGCACCGGCGGGGACCGCTTCCGCCGGGACGCGGAGGTTGCGCCACGCCGGCGCGGGGCCGATGTCGATCGGGGTGACCACGCCGTTCGGGGTGATCGTCCCCTCGCCGGAGCCGAATTCGAGCTGCAGGTCGCCGGGGCCGAACCGGCCCGCGACGCTGATCGTCAGCAGTCGGTCGATCCCGCCCGCGGGCAGCGCGTACCAACTGGAGATCGCGCGCGCGGAGTGCTGCGGGCCCGTCTGCCGGCTTCCGACCATCGGCACGCGGGCGGGGTCCAGCCCGAACGGCAGTGCCGCGGTCGAGCCGTTGATGCCGGGCGCGTCGAGCGTGCCGCCGCCCGTGCCGCCCGTGTTCGACGGGGTGTTGTCCGCGTCGCCGGTGCGCACCAGGTCCGCGGCGCCGCGCGACGACGAACTGAAGCTGGGGGCGATGCCGTTCGGCGTGAAGTTCGCGTTGAGCTCGCCGACGAGCGGGTCGGGCGCGGTGCCGATCGGCGCGAGCACACCCGCCGTGGCGTCGCGTTCGACGAGCACCTCGTCGGCCATGCCGCACGGCTGACCGGCGAGCGAACGCAGGTTCTGCTGCCCGTAGGAGTAGGCGGGCCGCTGGATCATGATCGACGCGACGTTGGTGGCACCGATCATCGCGATGATCAGCGTCGCGACCAGGGTGATCGGCGTCGCGACGCCGGGCAGCCGGCCTGCGATCGCGGGGACGGGCGGCACCCAGCCCGTCACGTGCACCACCAGCGCGGCGAGGAGCAGCACCACGGTGGCCGCACCGAAGACGGTCGCGATCTTCACACCCGCGACCGCGGGGTCCGCGCCGCCCCACGGGATACCGAAGTTGCCCGGGTAGAACCAGCCGTTGGTCGACTCGAACGCGAGGGTCGCGCAGCCCGCGACGGCCGCGAGCGCCAGCAGGCGGAACTGGGGCCGTCGGATCGAGCGGGGCCCGATCGCGACCACGGCGATCGCGGCGACCATCGCGCCGAGCGTCGCGAAGGCGCCGAAATGGTGGGTCCACTTCGTCGGGTTGAAAGCCATGACCAGCAGCGAAACGCCGATGGCCGCGACCACGCGCCGCGCCGGTCCGGTGGCGACCCCGGGGATCCGGCGGCGCCACAGCAGCAGCGTCGTCACGATCGCGGCGCCCAGGAACAGCGCGAGCATCGCGAACCGTCGGGCCACCGAGCCGTTGGGGTTCTGCTGGAAGAGGGCCTCGTACCGGATGATCTCGCGGTGCCACGGCTCGCTCGGCCCGACGTCGCCGAGCAGCTTCGTGGATTGCAGCATCTCCACGAGGCCGTGATCGGCGAAGACGAGGAACAGCACGGAGGCGCCCGCGGCACCCAGCGTGAGCAGTGTCGCGGCGTAGCCGTTGGCCCGCACGTGCGCGACGACGGCCCGCCACAGCGGCGCGGCCGCGACGAGGAAGACGACGAAAGCGAAGCTGCCCGTCGGGGCGGCGGAGACGGTCAGGCCGGCCACGACGAGGCCGACGCCCGCGGGGGCCAGGCGGCGGGTGGCGACGCTCCGCTCGACCAGGCACCAGGTGACGACGGTGCCGACCGCGACGATGGGCTCCGGGCGCAGGCCGGGGTTGTAGGTGAGCCAGAACAGCGTGAACACGGCCGCCATGGCCCACAGCGCCCGCGAGTAGTCCCCTGCGGAGCGCCGCTTGTCCAGGCCCAGGCGCGGAAGCACCTCGCGGGAGAGCAGGAACCACGCCAGGATCCCGGAGAGCAGCGCGGGCAGCCGCAGCCACGGGCTCGACACGCTGAGGTCCGCCATCCACGAGACCACGTAGAACGGCATGCCGAAGGGCGCGTACGGGGCGTCGTAGTACCGGAAGACCTCGGGCATGTAGCCGGAGTGCGGCGCGGCCTTGATCATCCCGAGGATGTAGCCGTCGTCGGAGGTGGGCGCCCCGACGATGTGCCAGGCCAACAGGCTCCCGACGACCGCGACATCGGCGAGGCGCACCTGCCGCCAGCTGCGGGGGAACAGCCGACCGCGGCGCCGCCCGTCGGCACGGTCGAGGAGCGCCAGCGCGAGCAGGGAGACGACGACGCAGGCCACCCCGACGAGGATCGCGATGCCCTTGAGCACCGACGGGGAGGAGGTGTAGCGGGAGTCGACGTCGATGGTGAGCTTCGGTGTCGGGCCCTGCAGGTCGGCGGGCAGATCGGAGAACACCCCGACCACCTGGGGCCGGAGGTCGCCGCGGACGTCGCCCTGGCCGGAGATGCCGGTGGCGGCGGCGAACGCGTGGTCGGCGTCGACCGCGATCCGCAGTTCGCCGCACCGTGCCAGGTCGGCGCGCGGGACGTGGTGCACCAGCGCGCCGCGGGAGCGGACCGTCAGGGCCTCGCCGTCGACGGTGACGTACAGCCCGGCCGTGCGCGCCCGGTCCCCGGCGGGCGGGGGCGTCGTGGCCGCGAGCACCGTCTGCCTGTCCGACGGTGCCGCCGCTGCGACCGAGCAGGGGATCGTCGCATCCACCTCCAGCGGCTTGTACATCGTGAGCGGCGCGGTGACCGGTGCGAGCGATCCGGACTGCGGCCAGTCGATCGTCACGGCGGTCTGCTTGATCGGCAGCAGCGGCGTCGCGAGGGCGAGCACCAGGCCGATCAGGCCGGCGACGACGGCGGCGATCCGGGCGATTCGGAGGTTCACGATCAGTCAGGGTATCGGCCCGGACCGGCGGGTCCGGTCGGCGCGCGGCGAGTCGCCCGAGACAGCTGTGAATTATGTCGTATCTGCGGCTATGCTGTGACCACCGACACAGCCCACGCCTCGTTCCGCCACCCCTGGAGCAGGGCGTATTGAAAGAAAGCACGGTGGTTTCAGTGACCCTTGACGCCAATTCGCCGATCGAGAAGCTTCCCGGCGGCACCGATGCCACGCAGGCGGGCCGGCACGACGCCGATCCCCGGGGCGGGCAGTCCGCCTCGGTCGAGTCCTTCTCGCTGGACGATCGGTACACGCGCGAAGAGGGCACGATCTACCTCACGGGTATTCAGGCCCTGGTCCGCATGGTGCGCGACCGGGCGCGGCTCGACCGCCGCCAGAATCTCAAGACGGGCTCGTTCATCTCCGGCTACGAGGGCTCGCCGCTCGCGGGCTACGACCTGGAGATCGCCAAGCGCACGAAGTACCTCAAGGACTTCGACATCGTCCACCGCCCCGGCCTCAACGAGGAGCTGGCCGCCACGTCGGTCATGGGTTCGCAGATCGCGGCGCAGGTCGGGCACCTCGACCGCGGCCTCGACGGCGTGACCGGCTACTGGTACGGCAAGGCCCCCGGCCTCGACCGCGCGACCGACGCGCTGCGACACGCCAACATGATCGGCACCCACCCCACGGGCGGCGCGGTCGCCCTCGTCGGCGACGACCCGGGCGCCAAGAGCTCGACGGTGCCGTGCGCCTCCGAGATGTCGCTGGCCGACCTCTACATGCCGATCCTCTACCCGGCCGACTCGCAGGACATCCTCGACCTCGGGGTGCACGCGGCGATCATGTCGCGCGTCTCGGGCCTGTGGACCTCGCTGAAGATCTCCGCGCACGTCGCGGACGGTTCGTCCACCGCGGACGTGCACCCCGACCGCATCCTGCCCGTCTACGGGGACCTGGGCACCAGCCCGCACGTGCCGTCCGGCCAGCTGCTCGGCGCGAAGCTGATGGAGCTCGAGCAGAACCAGCTCACCGTCCGCATGCCCCGTGCCACGGAGTACGCGCGGATCAACCGGCTCAACCGGATCACGGTGCGCTCCAGCGACGACCGGATCGGCATCGTCTGCGCCGGCAAGACCTACCTCGACGTGCGCGAGTCGCTGCGGCTCATCGGCATCGAGGACGGCGAGCTCAACCGCCTGGGCATCCGCATCCTCAAGATGGGCATGGTCTACCCGTTCGAGCGGCAGATCCTGCACGAGTTCATCGACGGGCTCGACGAGGTCATCGTCGTCGAGGAGAAGCGCGACTTCCTCGAGACCATGATGCGCGACATCCTGTTCCGGCACCCCGGCGCACCGAACATCGTGGGCAAGGCGAACGAGGACGGCTCGACGCTGTTCTCCCGCTTCGGCGAGCTGGACGTCGACTCCGTCTCCCGCGGTCTGGCGCAGCGCCTCGCCCGCGTGCACCACGTGCCCGCCGCCAAGGACTGGCTGGACCGCAAGGCCCAGGTCCGCACACGCATCGAGCTGCCGCTCGCCGCGCGCAGCCCCTACTTCTGCTCGGGCTGCCCGCACAACACCTCCACCAAGGTCGCCGACGACACGCTGGTCGGCGCCGGTATCGGCTGCCACGCCATGGTGCTGCTCATGGACCCGCAGCAGGTCGGCGACATCACCGGCGTCAGCCAGATGGGCGGCGAGGGCGCGCAGTGGGTCGGCATGGCCCCGTTCGTCACCGAGAAGCACTTCGTGCAGAACATCGGCGACGGCACGTTCATGCACTCGGGTTCGCTCGCACTGCGCCAGTCCGTGGCGTCGGGGGAGCGGATCACCTACAAGCTGCTGTTCAACGGCACCGTCGCCATGACGGGCGGCCAGGACCCCGTCGGCGAGATGACGCTCCCGCAGATCTGCACGCTGCTGCTCGCGGAGCGCGTCAGCAAGGTGGTCGTGACCTCCGACGATCCGAAGCGCACCAAGGCCCTCGGGCTGCCGAAGGGCATCGAGGTCCGCGACCGCGCCGACACCCTCGACGTGCAGCGGGAGCTCGCCGATATCGCCGGCGTCACCGTCCTCGTGCACGACCAGCACTGCGCCGCGGAGAAGCGGCGCAAGCGCAAGCGCGGCAAGTACCCGACGCCGAACCAGCGCGTGGTCATCAACGAGCGCATCTGCGAGGGCTGCGGCGACTGCGGCCAGAAGAGCAACTGCCTGTCGGTGCACCCGGTGGAGACCGAGTTCGGCCGCAAGACCCGGATCGATCAGAGCTCGTGCAACCTCGACTTCTCGTGCCTCAAGGGCGACTGCCCGTCGTTCGTGACGGTCACCCCGGGTGAGGTCGGGAAGGTCCGCAAGTCGGTGCCCGACATCACCGCCGAGTCGATCCCGCAGCCGAAGAAGGCCCGCCGCGAGGCCGACGGCATGGCGATCCGCATCACCGGCATCGGCGGTACGGGCGTGGTCACGGTCTCGCAGATCCTGGCCACCGCCACGGTGCTCGACGGTCACTCCGCGCGCACCGTCGACATGACCGGCATGGCCCAGAAGGGCGGCGCCGTGGTCTCCGACATCAAGGTCTCCGCGACGTACGTCGACCAGGCCGCGAAGGTCGCCTCGGGCGACTGCGACGTGTACCTGTCGTGCGACAGTCTCGTCGGCGTCGACCCGGCGAACCTCAAGGTGGCCTCGCCGGAGCGCACCACCTCGATCGTCTCCACCACCGAGGTGCCCACCGGTCAGATGGTGATCGACACCTCGGTCGGCTACCCCGACGCGCGGAGCATCCACGAGGCCATCGACCGCGCGTCGCTGCGCACCGTCTACCTCGATCCGGGCGACCTGACCCTGCAGCTGTTCGGCGACGAGCAGTACGCCAACCTGTTCATGGTCGGCGCTGCGTTCCAGACCGGCGCGCTGCCGATCAGCTCCGCGTCGATCGAGCGGGCCATCGAGCTCAACGGCGTGGCCGTGGAGAAGAACCTGCAGGCCTTCCGCCGTGGCCGCCAGTCGGTCTCGGACCCGGCGGGCGTGAAGGCGGCGATCGAGGCGCTGCACCCCGTGCCCGCCCCGGCCCCGGTCAGCGCGTTCGCCAAGGGGCTGGTCGCCGCGCTCGACGGCGGTTCGGAGGAGCTGCTGCGCCAGGTCGGAATCCGCGTCGACGAGCTCGTCGCGTACCAGGACAAGGCGTACGCGCAGCGGTACGTGGACGACGTGGCCCGCGTGTTCCGCGCGGAGCGGAGCTGGGGCTCGGAGGACCTGACCGCGGCCGTCGCGCACAATCTGCACAAGCTCATGGCCTACAAGGACGAGTACGAGGTGGCGCGGCTCTCGCAGGACGCCGGCTTCGCGGCGCAGGTCGCCGACGAGTTCGGTCCCGACGCCAAGAAGGCGATCCGCCTGCACCCGCCGACGCTGCGTGAGATGGGCCTGAAGAACAAGCTCGCCCTGGGCGAGTGGGTGAACCCGGGCATGAAGACGCTGGCCAAGATGAAGCGCCTGCGCGGCACCAGGCTCGACGTCTTCGGGATGACCGAGATGCGCCGTATGGAACGCTCGCTCATCGCCGAGTACCGCGCGCTGGTGGGCCTGATGATCGCCGCCGCCGAGGGTGGTCGCGTCGCGGAGCAGCAGCGCGAGCAGGTCGTCGCCCTGGCCGAGCTGCCGGACATGGTCCGCGGCTACGAGTCGGTCAAGACCGGCAACGTCGAGAAGTACCGCGCCGCCGTCCAGGCGCAGCTGGAGAAGCTGGGCTGGTAGCCCCGCCCGCCCTGGTTCGACGGTGACCGTCCCCCCGCCGGAGAGGCGGTCACCGTCGTTTCGGGGCTGCTCTCGCTAGGATCCGGGCGTGGGCGAGAGTGGGAGCAGCTGGGCCGAACGGATGTCGACTGCGAGTGTCGACGGTTTCGTCACGGCCCTGGACCGACAGGGACGGATGGACGTCGTTCGCGCGACGCGGGAGTGGGTTCGTGCGCGCCTCGCGATCGGACCGGGTTCGACGGTCATCGACGTGGGCTGCGGCACCGGTGATGAACTCGGCGAGCTGACCCGTCTCGTGGCTCCGGGCGGCAGGGCCATCGGCCTCGACCTGAATCCTCCGATGGCGCACGTTGCCCGGCGGCGGCTGAGCCGGGCGGAGGGAGTCCTGGTCGCGGCGGGTGAGGCAACCGCGCTTCCGGTCCCCGATGGTGCGGTCGACGCGGTGGTCTGTGAGCGGGTCCTGCAGCATCTCGGTCAGGAACCGGCCGAC
This sequence comes from Tsukamurella paurometabola, assembly GCF_900631615.1. NCBI lineage: Bacteria > Bacillati > Actinomycetota > Actinomycetes > Mycobacteriales > Tsukamurellaceae > Tsukamurella > Tsukamurella paurometabola. The sequence continues at coordinate 4,294,278 of NZ_LR131273.1, read as the reverse complement.
GCGGTGCGGGAATACGCGCGGGCGGTGCGAGGCGATGGGATCGTCGCGCTGACCGACTCGGACTGGTCGAGCCTGGAGATCCGGGTCGACGACGACGAGCGGGCGACTCGCCGCCTGCTCGACGTTCGCGCGCGCGTTCGGCTACCGTTCACTGCCAATCAAGGCGCAGGCGGGCGCCTCGGCGACTACCTGGAGGCTGCCGGGCTGACGGTCCTCGACCGGCGGGCGACCGTGCTCACCGACTTCGCGCCCGAACTCGTGCAGGGCGTCGCTGCAGGGGTGAATGCCTCGGCTGCGCAGGCGTTGTCCGCGTCCGACCTCGCGGATGTTCGGAGCACTGTCGACGATGCACTCGCCCGGGGTGCGCTTCGGATAGCCGTGCCATTTCACGCCGTGGTCGCACGGCGCTAGCCACTCGGCATCAGCACGCTCAACCATCACCTGATGTCTACGGTCAGCTGCGCGGCGTGGCCGCCGATCGGCGCAGTTCCGCAGGTCGCGAGGGTAGTTCGGCTGAGCCCGCCGGTGACTGCCGACGCGCTGCGGCGTGTCGCGCGTTCGATGCTTGCTTCGAACGCAGGTTCGCCTATAGTCGACGGTGTTCGACGTGAAAGTGAGCCGGCGAGAGCGCGCCCGATGTGGATGCGAGAACTTGTCAGAGGGTCCCTCTAGCGTCCGTAGCAACAGTAGAACCCAGCGCCGGCGGTACTTCCCACCCCGGCCCGAAGGACGGAGAGTCCCATGGCACCTGCACCCGCGGATCGCGATAAGGCCCTCGAGCTGGCGCTCGCCCAGATCGACAAGAACTACGGCAAGGGCTCGGTCATGCGCCTCGGGGACGAGGTGCGCCAGCCCATCGCAGTGATCCCCACCGGCTCCATCGCGCTGGACGTGGCGCTCGGCATCGGCGGCCTGCCGCGCGGCCGCGTCATCGAGGTCTACGGCCCCGAGTCCTCGGGTAAGACGACGGTGGCGCTGCACGCGGTCGCCGAGGCGCAGCGCAACGGCGGCATCGCGGCCTTCATCGACGCGGAGCACGCCCTCGATCCCGACTACGCCGCGAAGCTCGGCGTGGATACCGACGCGCTGCTCGTCTCGCAGCCGGATACGGGTGAGCAGGCGCTGGAGATCGCGGACATGCTGATCCGCTCCGGCGCACTCGACATCATCGTGATCGACTCGGTGGCGGCCCTGGTTCCCAAGGCCGAGATCGAGGGCGAGATGGGTGACAGTCACGTCGGCCTGCAGGCCCGCCTCATGAGCCAGGCGCTCCGCAAGATGACCGGCGCGCTGAACAACTCGGGCACCACCGCCATCTTCATCAATCAGCTGCGCGAGAAGATCGGCGTCATGTTCGGCTCGCCCGAGACCACCACGGGCGGTAAGGCGCTGAAGTTCTACGCCTCGGTCCGTCTGGATGTGCGCCGCATCGAGACCCTCAAGGACGGCACGGACGCCGTGGGCAACCGCACCCGCGTCAAGGTGGTCAAGAACAAGGTCTCGCCGCCGTTCAAGCAGGCCGAGTTCGACATCGTCTACGGCCAGGGCATCAGCCGCGAGGGCTCCATCATCGACATGGGCGTCACCGAGGGCTTCATCCGCAAGTCCGGCTCCTGGTACACGTACGACGGTGATCAGCTGGGCCAGGGCAAGGAGAACGCGCGCAAGTTCCTGATCGAGAACCCCGACATCCGCGACGAGATCGAAAAGCGGATCAAGGAGAAGCTCGGCGTGGGTGCCGATGTCACCGCCGACGCCGACGAGATCGCTCCCGCGCCTGTCGACTTCTAGGCCGCGATGGTGGACTACGCCGATGACGAGGTCGTCTCCCGGGGCCGGCGCCGCGGGCGACGACCTCGCGGCGAGGGGCCGGCGGAGGGCGAATCGCAGCAGCAGGAGCAGGACCCGGCCAAGCGTGAGGCGCTGGCCCGGGACCTGATCTACCGTGCGCTCGGGATGCGCGATCACTCGCGCGCCGAGCTGCGGAACAAGCTGGCTCGCCGCGGATTCGACGAGGACCTCACCGAGCGGATGCTCGACAAGTTCGTCGCCGCCGGCCTCATCGACGACGCCGCGTTCGCGCAGCGCTGGGTCCAATCCCGGCACCAGTTCTCCGGCCGTGGCCGCCGCGCCCTGGCGCAGGAGCTGCGTACGAAGGGCGTAGGCGAAGAAGAGGCCTCGGCCGCACTCGACACCGTCAGCCGCGAGGACGAGCGGGAACGCGCCGCGGAACTGGTGGAGCGCAAGCTCGCCCGCGTCGAGATCCCGGAGGACCGCGTCGAGCGGGACAAGCTGACCCAGCGGCTCGTCGGGATGCTGGGACGCCGCGGCTATCACCCGTCGCTCGCACTGTCCGTCGTTCTCGATGCGATCCGCGATAAAGCCGAGGCCGCGCAGGACTAGGGCGGACCGCGCCGGTGCGCTGGTGCAGCACCGCGAAGACCGCGGGGAATGGATCCCCAGTGCGAAGTGGAGCCCCCGGAGAACACTCCGGGGGCTTCGCTGCATCGGCACCCGTGCCCCTCAGGCCTTTCCAGAGGCGTGGGGGAGACGGTACGGTTCACCTCATGACTGCCGGAACGGCCTCGGGCCACGCACAGACGGGTGATCCGGCGAACGGTTGACGGCGCGATCTCCGCCGCTCGGAATCAGGCATCCCACACCCCGATTCCGAACCGAAGGAGATTCCATGCCCGCACGCTTCAACCACACCATCATCTTCGCCACGAACAGCGAGGAGTCCGCAGCCTTCTACCGCGACTATCTCGAGGCACGGCCGGCGCAGTCCTGGGGCCCGTTCACCAACCTCGAGATCGAGGACGGCGTCCTGCTGCAGATCGCGGCACCGCCGATCGACGTCCAGCCGCAGCACTACGCCTTCCTCGTCGACGACGACCACTTCGACCGCGCCTACGCGCGCCTCGTCGAACGCGGAGTCGACCACGCCGCCGACCCGTTCTGGAAGGAACCCGGTCGCATCAACCACGGGCACGGCGGTCGCGGCGTCTACGTGCGGGACCCCGCAGGGCACGGCATCGAATTGCTCACCCGGCCCTACCTCTAGCGGGCGGTGCACGGGGCACTCGTCGCTGCCAGGAAGCCGAGGTCGCCGATGCCCGCGACCAACCGGTCGGCGCCGCCGTCGCGCTCGATGGTCCGCCCGGCCTCCTCGTCGCCGACGGCTCGCCGCAGGGCACGCTCCCACTCGCCCGTTTCGAGCATCTGCCGCAGCGCGGCGTTGACCGCGTCGCGGGCGGCGTCGTCGCCGCGGGCGAGCCCGACCCCGTACCGTTCGACGGAGAAGGGGGAGCCCGCGGTGCGGAGCCGGCCGTCGACGCAGGTGTCCTTCGGCAGCAGCATGTCGACCAGGCGGAAGGCGTCCGGGCGCTGCGCGGCGAAGCCCGCGAGGATCACCTCGTCGGTCGTCACCGCGTCGACGGTGCGCCGGGCCAGCGCGTCCGCGCAGGCGGCATAGCTGTCGTACTCCAGGAGCCGCACGCCGGGCAGTAGGGAGGCGACCGTCCGCGCCGACGTCGAACCCGAGACCGAACAGAGCGTGCGATCCCGCCCGAGGTCGGAGACGGTCGCGATGGTGGTCTCGTCCTTCCGGACCAGCAGGCCCTGCCGCGTCGAGAGATACGGACCCGCGAACGTCACCTTCGCCGCGCGGGCGGCGTCGATCGAGTACGACGCAACGACGGCGTCCACCTCACCGTTGTCGATCAGTCGCTCCCGTTGCGGAGTCGGGCTCTCGCGCCAGGTGATCGTGGGCTCCGGCTTCCCGCGAGAGGCGGCCACCTCGCGGACCAGGTACCGGGCGAGGTCGATGTCGAAGCCCGAGTACTGCCCGTCGGCGCCGCGCAGGGCGAGCCCGGGCTGGTCGGCCTTCACCCCGAGGATCACGGCACCGCTGTCGATGGAGCGGAGGAGGCTCCGTGGCGACGGCCCCGAACACGCGCAAAGCGCGGCCACGAGCACTGTCACCAGTGCCGCGGCCGCGCTCGCGCGGTGTCCCGGAGGCACGGCGGTCAGTCGCCGTAGTCCTGTCGCAGATCCTTGTGCTTCGGGTCCGGGTGGGTGGTCTCCAGGACCTCCTTCGACATGAGCCCGGGTTCCGGGAGCGGTGCGATCGGCGCATCGACGATCATCTTCTTCTTCCGGCCCTCACGCAGGTTCTTCTCGATGTTCGATGCCAGCGTGGACAGGCCGAAGTTGATGAGGATCATGATGATCGCGACCACGATGAGCGAGGGGATCACGTTGCCCCACTCGTTGCCCGCCTGGATGCCGGACTTCACCACCTCGATGTAGCCGATCTGATAGCCGAGGGCGCTGTCCTTCAGGGCGATGACCATCTGCGAGATCAGTGCCGGCAGCATCGCGGCCACGGCCTGGGGGAGCAGGATCAGCCGCATCGTCTGGCTCTTGCGCAGGCCGAGTGCCTTCGCCGCCTCGAACTGGCCCTGCGGCAGCGAGTTGATGCCCGAGCGCAGGATCTCCGCGATGACGGAACCGTTGTACAGCGTGAGGCCGAAGACCACGGCGAAGAAGGCGATGTAGTCCGAGGTGAACACCTTGTACACGCCGAACACGATGTACAGGAAGTAGATCAGGATCAGCACCGGGATCGCGCGGAAGAACTCGACGATCGCGCCCGTCGCCCACCGCACCGACCGGTGGTCGGAGAGGCGGCCGATGCCGAGGAAGGCGCCCATGATCATCGCGAGGATGATCGACGCGAGGGCCGCCTTGAAGGTGCCCCACAGGCCCGGGAGGATGTACGTGCCCCAGTAGTTCTTATCGACGAAGGGCTCGAGCTTCTCCTGGTCGAACTGGCCGTTCGCGGCGAAAGCCGTGATCACCCAGGCGAACAGGGCGACCAGCACCACGATGAAGGCCACCGCGATGATGTTGTTGCGCACTCGGGCCTTGGGGCCCGGCGCATCGTAGAGGACGGTCGATGTGGCCTTCGTGCTCATCGCTTCACCGCCAGTCGCTTGGCGAAGTAGCCGAAGACGGCTCCCTCGAAGAGTGTGATCACCATGAAGCAGGCCGCGAAGATCACGAAGATCAGGATCAGCTGGTCGCTGTGCAACTCGAGTTGCTCCTTCATCAGCAGGGCCGCCTCACCGACGCCGATGATCGACGCGATGGTGGTGTTCTTGGTGAGCGCGATGAGCACGCTGCCCATCGGCGCGATGACCGCGCGGCCGGCCTGCGGCAGCACGATCAGCTGGAACACCTGCATGAACGACAGTCCCAGTGAACGCGCGGCCTCGGCCTGGCCGAGGGGGACGGTGTTGAAGCCCGACCGCAGGGTCTCGCAGACGAACGTGGCCGTGTAGACGATGAAGCCGATCACGGCCAGCCAGAAGTTGTTGTTCTCCGTGAAGTTCGCGTTGTTCGGCGCCAGCGCGAGCCCCATGTTCTGGTACAGGCCGAGCGACAGGAACAGGATGATCAGCGTCAGCGGCGTGTTCCGGACGACGTTGACGTACCAGGTGCCGAACACCCGCATCGCCGGGACCGGCGAGACGCGCATGCCCGCGAGGATCGTGCCCCAGATGGTGGCGCCGATCGCAGAGAAGAAGGTCAGCTTGATGGTCACCCAGAAAGCCGGCCACAGCTGTGGCCCGAGGTCTTCCCACATGTCAGACACCTGCCTTCGTGCACTGCGCCTGCGGATCGGTCTTGGGCAGCGTCATCGTCTGGCCGTTCACCGTGACCTTCACGTTGCCGTCCTTGTCGGGCAGCAGCCAGCTCTGGTCGCCGGGGACGGCGACGAGCACGGACTTGGGCTTTCCGCCGTCGACGGGGCGTCCCTGCTCGATCATCGTGTTCGCGTACTCGCCCAGGTTCTCCCGTAGCGCCTTGAACAGTTCGTTGTCGGGGTTGGCGTAGGCGAGTCCGGTGAACGTGGCGACCGCGGTCGCGGGGACCACGCACGTCGGGACCGACGGGACGGCCTCCGCGTCGTAGGTGGCGGTGCCCTGCTCGCCCAGCATCATCTGCCGCAGCGCCTTGTTGACCTCGCTCAGCGCCTCCGCGTCACCCTTGCGCAGGCCGATGCCGTAGCGCTCGGTGGAGAACTGGTCGCCCTTCTTCTTCTCCGTCTTGGTGCCCGTGCTGCTCGTGAGAGTCACGTCCTTCGGATAGGTCATCGGGACGATGTCGAACTCGCCGGGGTACTTCGCCTGGAAGCCGGCGAGGATCGTCGCGTCGGTCGTCAGCGCGTCCAGCACGCCGCGGCGCACGCCCTCGACGCACGAGGCGTATCCGTCGTACTGCTGCAGCTGGACGTTCGGGAGCGCCGCCTTGACGTTGATCGCCGAAGTCGAGCCCGAGACGGAGCACAGCTTGCGGCCCGAGTTGAGGTCCTCGAGGCTCTTGATCGGGTTGGCGGTCTTCTTGCTCACCAGCAGCGCCTGGTAGGTGGTCAGATACGGGCCGGCGAACGTCACCTTCTTGGTGCGCGCCGCACTGATCGAGTACGTGGCGGCGATCATGTCGACCTCGCCGTTCTCGATCATGCGCTCACGGAGCGGAGACGGGGTCTCCTTCCAGGTGATCTTCGGCTCGGACCAGCCGTTGTTCTTCGCGATCTGCTTGACCACGAACTCCGAGACGTCCACGTCGGAGCCGGAGTGCGACTTGTCGGGGTTGCGGTTCGCGAGGCCGGGCTGGTCGTACTTGGTGCCCAGCACGACGTCGCCGCTCTTGATCGACGCGAGCAGACTGCGCGGAGTGTCCGTGCCGCACGCGGAGACGAGGGGGACGGTGACGAGGGCCGCGGCGACGGCCGCGAACGCGCCCCGCCACCGACGGGTTCGAGTGTTCTGCGGTGTCGTCATCAGTGCCCCAGGATCTTGCCGAGGAAGTCCTTGGCGCGGTCCGACTCCGGTGCGGTGAAGAAGGACTCGGGATCGGTGTCCTCGACGATCTCGCCGTCGGCCAGGAACAGGATGCGGTCGGCCGCCTTGCGTGCGAAGCCCATCTCGTGGGTCACGCACACCATCGTCATGCCCTCCTTGGCGAGGCCGACCATGACGTCGAGCACCTCGTTGACCATCTCGGGGTCGAGCGCCGAGGTGGGCTCGTCGAAGAGCATGACTTTGGGGCCCATGGCGAGAGCGCGGGCGATCGCGACGCGCTGCTGCTGGCCGCCGGACAGCTGGGCCGGGTACTTGTCCTTCTGGGCGACGATGCCGACCCGGTCGAGCAGCTCCAGCGCGCGCTTCTCGGCATCCGCCTTCGACTGCTTGCGCACCTTGATCGGCCCGAGCGTGACGTTGTCGAGGATCGTCTTGTGGGCGAAGAGGTTGAACGACTGGAAGACCATGCCGACCTCGGCGCGCAGGCCCGCGAGGCCCCGGCCCTCCTCGGGCAGGAGCGCACCGTCGATCTTGATCGTGCCGGAGTCGATGGGCTCGAGCCGGTTGATGGTGCGGCACAGCGTCGACTTGCCGGAGCCCGAGGGCCCGAGCATCACGACGACCTGGCCCTTGGGGACCGTCAGGTTGATGTTCTTGAGCACGTGGAGGTTGCCGAAGTGCTTCTCCACCGAGTCGATCTCGATCATCGGAGCGGAGCCTGTGGGCTCGTTCGCGGGAGTGGTCATTTCTTGAGCCTAGGAGTTCCGACGTTTCGCTCGCGTTAACTCGGGCGGATTGGTACCGGAAATCTGGGGAAGGGGTTGATTTGCTCCCGGCGATTATCCTGGTGAGGTGATCGAAGCAGCCCCTGCCAGCCGAACGTACGAGGTCCGCACCTACGGGTGCCAGATGAACGTGCACGATTCCGAGCGCCTCTCCGGCCTGCTCGAGGAGGCCGGCTACGTGCGTGCGGACGGCGGCGAGCAGGCCGACCTGGTGGTCTTCAACACGTGCGCGGTCCGGGAGAACGCGGACAACAAGCTGTACGGGAACCTCAGCCACCTCGCGCCGATCAAGCGCGAGCGGCCGGGCATGCAGATCGCCGTCGGCGGCTGTCTGGCACAGAAGGACCGCGGCACCGTCGTCAAGAAGGCTCCCTGGGTCGACGTGGTCTTCGGTACCCACAACATCGGGTCCCTCCCGACGCTGCTCGAGCGCGCCCGGCACAACGAGAAGGCCGAGGTCGAGATCAAGGAGGCGCTGGACGCCTTCCCGTCGACGCTGCCCGCGCGCCGCGAGAGCGCCTACGCGGGGTGGGTCTCCATCTCGGTCGGCTGCAACAACACCTGCACGTTCTGCATCGTGCCGAGCCTGCGCGGCAAGGAGGTCGACCGCCGGCCGGGCGACATCCTCGCCGAGGTGCAGGCCCTCGTCGACCAGGGCGTCTCCGAGGTCACGCTGCTCGGGCAGAACGTCAACGCCTACGGCGTGAACTTCGCCGACCCCGAGTTGCCGCGGGACCGCGGCGCCTTCGCCGACCTGCTGCGCGCGTGCGGCCGCATCGAGGGCCTCGAGCGCGTCCGCTTCACCAGCCCGCATCCCGCCGAGTTCACCGACGACGTGATCGACGCCATGGCGGAGACGCCGAACATCTGCCCGCAGCTGCACATGCCGCTGCAGTCCGGCTCGGACCGGGTGCTCAAGGAGATGCGCCGCAGCTACCGCAGCACGAAGTTCCTCGGCATCCTCGACAAGGTCCGCGCGCGGATCCCGCACGCCGCGATCACCACGGACATCATCGTCGGCTTCCCCGGGGAGACCGAGGAGGACTTCCAGGCGACGCTCGACGTGGTCGAGAAGGCCCGGTTCAGCTCCGCGTTCACGTTCCAGTACTCCATCCGCCCCGGTACCCCCGCCGCAGAGCTCCCCGACCAGTTGCCGAAGAAGGTCGTGCAGGAGCGCTACGACCGCCTCATCGCGCTGCAGGAGCGGATCACGCTCGAGGAGAACCGGAAGCAGGTGGGCCGCCGCGTCGAGCTGCTCGTCGCGTTGGGGGAGGGACGCAAGGACGCCGAGACCAAGCGCATGTCGGGGCGTGCCCGCGACGGCCGGCTCGTGCACTTCGCCGGCGACGAGGGCATCCGCCCGGGCGACGTCGTCGAGGTCGTCGTCACCGGCGCGGCGCCGCACCACCTCGTCGCCGACGACGGAGTGCTCAGCCACCGTCGCACGCGGGCGGGCGACAACGCCGAGGCCTCCATCACGCCGGTCACCGCTCCGGTCGGCGTCGGACTGGGGCTCCCTCCCGTCGGCCGTCCGGCCGCCCCCGCGGAGCCGTCGTCGACGGGGTGTTCGGCCTGCTGACCCGCTCTACGACGACCTGTAGGAGACACGGGTCGACGCGGGGTGGACAATGGATGCCATGAACGCCGACAGCGAGAACCCCCGGAGCGCCGACGAGCTGGAGAGCCTGCGCTCGCAGGTCGAGTCGGTCGAGCGGAAGCTCGCCGGCGAGTTCCAGGTCAGTCCGCGCATCCTCGTGGCCGCGATCGCCGTCGTCGCGGTGATCGGATCGCTCGCGCTGCCGCACACCGGCTCTGTCACGGGAATCGAGATCATCACCGGCGATCCGCACATCGACGGGAGCTCACTGGTCATCGTGTCGAAGATCTTCGTCTGGTTCGAGGTGCTGTTCGGGGTCTTCGCCTCCGGTGCGGCGCTGCTCACGCGGCGGTGGGCGTTGTCCGTGATCGCCGGCGCCGGCTGTGGCGTGGCCGTGGTGTTCGGACTCCTCTCGGTATGGTCGCGGCAGACCCCCGGCCTGCACGGCGAGCCGCCGACGGGCGCCGGGATCGGCCTGTTCCTCGGCTGGTTCGCGATGATCGTCCTCGCGGTCGTGTGGATCAAGACCATCTGGGCGCGAACGCCCTACCAGCTCGCCGCCGAGCGGGAGCGTCGCGATGCCGCCCAGGAGTGGGAGGATTTCGCGCGCTCCAACCGCATCGGCACCCAGCCGCCGCGCCCGCAGCGCCCGACGGACCAGTCCTGACTCTCACTCGTCGCCGTGGATCCGGGCGCGCAGCCGCCGGATCAGGTCCCGTTCATCCTCGGGCGCGACGGTGCGCTCGGGCGCGACGGTGCGCTCGGGCGCGTCGGCCGGCTCGGCCGCGCGCGTGACCAATTCCGCGAGGTAGGTCTCGGGGTGGTCGAGGAAGCGCCGCCAGTGCCGGACCAGTTCCAGATCGCGCCACGGGGTGGCAGCCGGGCCGGTCGGCGTCATCTCGACGATCTGCGCGTCGGGCAGTGCCGTGAGGATCGGGGAATGCGTCGCGCAGATGATCTGTGAACCGCTGTCGCGCAGCCGACCGAAGAGCGCGACGAGCCGCAGGCACGAGTGGAAGGAGAGCGCCGACCCGGGCTCGTCGAAGACGTAGAAGCCCGGCTCGGTGAGCATGGCCTCGAAGATGCTGAAGAAGCCCTCGCCGTGGCTCTGGACGTCGATGTCGCTCCAGTAGCCGTGCTTTCCGTTGTACCGCTCGTTCATCTCGAGGACGGTCTCGGCGCGGAGGAAGAAGCCGTGTCGGGCCGTCCGCGGACCCCGGCGCATCGCCCAGCCCCGGTGGGTCAGGTCCAGGACCATCGCCTCGCCCAGCGGTGTCTTCTCGGTGTCCAGGTTGCCGCCCAGGACGGCGGCGCGTCCGCCGCGCGCATCGAGCCCGAACTGCTCAGCCACGGCCTCGACCAGGGTCGACTTACCGGAACCGTTCTCGCCGACGAGGAAGGTGACCGGCGCGGTCAACGGGAGGGCCGCTCCGGCGAGGAGTGGCTTCAGGGCCGGGACGTCGCGTACCCACCGGGGTAGGCCGGCACCGGACGCGCCGACGGAGATCCGCTCGACGAACACGATCCCGCGGTGGCTACCGGTTCTCGACCGCGCCCTCCGCGGCGTCGGCCCACTCGCGCCACTGCTGCGCCTGCTCGCGCAGCCGCACCGCGTCCTTGGTCTTGCCCGCCTTCTCGGCCTTCTCCGCCTGCTCCTCGAACTGCGCGACGCGGTCCCGGAACTGCGCGGCGCGGGCCGCGGCCTCGGGGTCGGTGCGGCGCCACTGGGTCTCGTCCGCGGCCTTGACCTTCTTCTCCAGCGCGCGGATACCCGCCTCCAGCGAGCCCATCTGGTCGCGCGGGACCTTACCGATCGCCTCCCACTTGTCCTGCAGCTCGCGCAGCACGGACTTCTGCGCGGACAGGCTCTGGGCCGACTCGATGCGCGGGGTGTACTCGTCGAGCAGCGCCTGCTTGGCCTTGCCGTTCTCCGCGAACTCGGCATCGCGTTCACTCGCGGCGGCGTTGCGGGCGGAGAAGAACTCGTCCTGGATGCCCTTGAACCGCGCCCACAGCGCGTCGTCGGTGTCGCGGGGCGCGCGACCCGCGGCCTTCCACTTGGCGAGCAGGTCCCGGAACTTCGCCGAGGTCTCGCCCCAGGACGTGTCGTTCTTGAGCTTCTCCGCCTCGGCGATCAGCTCCTCCTTGCGCGCCTTCGCTCCGGCGCGCTCACGATCGAGCTCGGCGAAGTGCGCGCCGCGCCGCTTGTTGAAGGCGTCGCGGGCCTTGGAGTAGCGCTTCCACAGCGCGTCGTCGGTCTTGCGATCGACGCCCTTGATCGTCTTCCACTCGTCGAGCAGCGCACGCATCCGGTCGCCGGCGGTCTTCCACTGGGTGGCCTCGGCCGCGATCTGCTCGGCCTCCGCGGCGAGCGCCTCCTTGCGGGCGATGCCCTCGGCGCGGCTGCGCTCGCGCTCCGCCTGCGCGGTCACGATCGCGGTGTCGGCGCCGGTGAGCAGCGCCCCGACACGAGCGGCGAGGCCGTCGAGGTCACCCACGACCGCGGCCGTGGGCAGGCCGTCAGCGATCTGCTGCGCGGCCGTGCGGATCTTCTTCGGGTCACTGGTTCCACTGGCGAGGCGCTCCTCGAGGACCTCCACCTCGGTGGCGAGCTCGTCGTACTTGCGGCCGTAGTGCGCGAGGCCCTCGGCGGACTCGCCGGCCTGCCAGGATCCGACGGCGCGTTCGCCGCCCGAGGTCACGACGTACACGGTGCCGTCCTCGTCGACCCGGCCGTGCTTGGTCGGATCGGAGGCCGGGCGGGTGCGCGGCGCCGGCTGCGCGGCGGCCGGCGCGTGCGGGCGCGGCCCACCGGGGCGGGGGCCGGGGTGCGGCTTGGGGCCGGGCCGGGCGCCGGGGGTCGGCTTGGGAGCGGCGTTCTCGATCGGAGCGGTCTCGGCGATCGGGTCGTTCTCGGCCACGGGGTTCCCCTTCGTCTGCGCCGCGCGTCACGGCTGCCGGTCGTCACGGACCCGCACAGCGCGCGGGCCCGGATCCATTGAAGCACTCCGCGGGCGCCCCGGCGCGATCGATTAGCGTTCTTCTCGTGCACCCGTCCCAGCGCAACCGCCGGCCCGTCGCCGTGATCCCGGGCGCCCCGCTGCTCGTTCCCGAGCTGGTGGGGACGCCGGGCGACCCGGACGCGGACCGGCTGCGCAGTGCCGCGCTCGCCGCGGGCGCCTGGCTCGGCGCTCGCGCGGGCACCTGGCGTGTCATCGCTGCGGAGCCCGTGACCAGGGACGACGAGGCATCCGCCGGAACCCTCGCGGGATTCGGTGCCGACGTGATCGTCACGACGGGGCCCGGCGCACCGTCGAACGACCTGCCGCCCAGCTCCGCCTGGCCCGTCCCGCTGCTGCTCGCCGCGTGGCTCCGGGGCGCTGCCGCCCCGTCGGCCCGGATCGTCGACGGCGACGATGCCGAGGGCCTGCTCTTCGTCCTCGACGGCCCGAACACCCTGACGGCCCGCGCGCCCGGCGGACACCGGCCCGAGGACCTGGAGGTCTTCGACGCGCAGGTGGCGGCCGTCTGCGAGGGCGGCGCTGCCGAAGGGCTCGACGAGGCCTGGCGGGCGGCCGCAGCGGCCTGCGCAGGCGGGCCCGTCGACGTCCTCTACCGCGGCGCCCCGTTCGGCGTCGGCTATCTCGTCGCGACCGGTGGCACACCGGAGGGCGGGGGAGCGTGGTGAGCCCGCGGCCGGTCGCCGTCGTCGGCCCGACCGCCACGGGCAAGTCGGATCTCGCGCTCGACCTCGCCGAACGGCTCGACGGCGAGATCATCAACATCGATGCGATGCAGATGTATCGCGGCATGGACATCGGCACGGCGAAGCTGCCGGTCGACGAGCGGCGCGGCATCCCGCACCACCAGCTCGACGTCCTCGACGTGACCGAGACGGCGACGGTCGCCGCGTATCAGGAGCGGGCGCGTGCCGACGCCGAAGCGCTGCTCGGCGCGGGGCGTACCCCGGTGATCGTCGGTGGCTCGATGATGTACTTCCAGGCCCTGCTCGACGAATGGAGCTTCCCCGCGACCGACCCGGACGTGCGGCGACGGTTCGAGGATCGGCTCGCCGACATCGGGCCGCTCGCTCTGCACCGCGAACTCGCGGCCCTCGACCCCGCCGCAGGCGCGAAGATCCTGACCACCGACGGCCGGCGGATCGTCCGCGCCCTCGAAGTCGTGACCATCACCGGGGAGCCCTTCGCCGCGTCGGCGCCCGAGATCGGCCCGGCCCGGTGGGACACCGCGATCGTCGCGCTCGATCGGGACACGGAGGAACTCGACGCCCGTATCGACCTGCGCACCCGGCGCATGTTCGATACCGGCCTCGTCGACGAGGTCCGCGCGCTCGAGGACCGCGGTCTGCGCGACGGCGTCACCGCATCCCGCGCGATCGGCTACGCCCAGGTCCTCGCCGCCTTCGACGGCGAGTACGACCTCGACCAGGCGCGCGAACTGACCTTCATCGGCACGCGCCGGTACGTCCGCCGGCAGCGGTCCTGGTTCCGGCGCGACCCGCGCGTGGTCTGGCTCGACGGGGCCGCCCCGGACCTGCTCGATGCCGCGCTCGCCGCGCACGCCGCGCCGGCGTGGCGGCCGTGAGGCGCCCGTAGACTGTCCGCATGACCGCAGTCGACTTCCTCAAGGGCCACGGCACGGAGAACGATTTCGTGATCCTCCCGGACCCGGGCGTCGACCTCGATCTCACCTCCGAGCTGGTGGCCGCGCTGTGCGACCGGCGCGCCGGCATCGGCGGCGACGGCGTGCTCCGCGCGGCGCGCGCGGGCGACCTGCTGGACGCGGGCGTCCTCGACGCCCTGCCCGAGGGCGTCGCCCGCGACGACTGGTTCATGGACTACCGCAACTCCGACGGATCGATCGCCGAGATGTGCGGCAACGGCGTCCGCGTCTTCGCCCACTTCCTGGCCGCGAACGCCCTGGTCGCGGGCGACGAGTTCACGGTCGGTTCCCGCGCCGGCGCCAAGCCGGTGCGCGTGCACCACGCCGATCCTGAGAACGCCGAGGTCTCCGTCTCGATGGGGGCGCCCCGGGTCTTCGGCGCCTCGTCGGCCGGGGTCGATGGCCGCGACCTGGCCGGTATCGCCGTCGACGTGGGCAACCCCCACCTCGCCTGCGTCGTTCCGGGGCTCACCGAGCAGGACCTGCACGCGCTCGATGTCGCGAGCGCCCCCACCTTCGATCACGGGCTCTTCCCGCACGGCACCAACGTGGAGGTGCTGACCCCCCTCGTGGACGGCACGACGCCATCGGGTGCCGACGGCGCCGTGCACATGCGCGTGCACGAGCGCGGCTCGGGGGAGACCCGGTCCTGCGGGACCGGCACCGTCGCCGCCGCCGTCGCGGCCCTGCGGGCGGCGGACCGCGAGACCGGCGTCGTCGACGTGCACGTGCCCGGCGGTGTCGTGACCGTCACGGTCGAGGCCGACGGTGCCGTGCTCCGCGGTCCCAGCCGCCTCGTGGCGTCGGGCACTGCGCGCCTGTAGCGGGCCCGCCGGGCTTCGGCCCAGGGAAAACTCGCGTGACCTCGCGTGTCGCGGCGTGCCACACTAGAGGCATATGACAGACATGGATACCTGGGAGCCGGCTCCGACCGTCGGCGAACTCCAGTTGGAGGAGCGCTCGTCGCTCCGTCGCGTCGTCGGCCTCTCGACCGAGCTCGACGACGTCACCGAGGTCGAATACCGGCAGTTGCGTCTTGAGCAGGTCGTGCTCGTGGGCGTGTGGACGTCCGGCTCCGCGGCGCAGGCCGACGCCTCGCTCGCCGAGCTCAAGGCGCTCGCCGAGACCGCGGGCTCGGTCGTTCTCGAGGGCGTCATCCAGCGGCGGGACCGGCCGGACCCGGCCACCTACATCGGCTCCGGCAAGGCGCACGAGCTGCGTGAGGTCGTGCTCGCGACCGGTGCCGACACCGTGATCTGCGACGGCGAGCTCACGCCCGCGCAGCTCAACGCGCTGGAGAAGGTGGTGAAGGTCAAGGTCATCGACCGCACCGCCCTGATCCTCGACATCTTCGCCCAGCACGCGACCTCGCGTGAGGGCAAGGCGCAGGTCAGCCTCGCGCAGATGGAGTACATGCTGCCCCGCCTGCGCGGCTGGGGTGAGGCCCTGTCCCGGCAGGCCGGTGGTCGCGCGGGCAGCAACGGCGGCGTGGGCCTGCGCGGTCCCGGCGAGACGAAGATCGAGACCGACCGGCGCCGGATCCGCGAACGGATGGCGAAACTGCGCCGGGAGATCAAGGGCATGAAGCAGGCCCGCGACACCAAGCGCGGCGCGCGGCGCCGCTCGGGAGTGCCCGCGGTGGCGATCGCCGGCTACACGAACGCGGGCAAGTCGAGCCTGCTCAACGCGCTCACCGACGCCGGCGTGCTGGTGCAGAACGCGCTGTTCGCCACCCTCGACCCGACCACCCGGCACGGCGTGCTCACCGACGGCCGCGACGTCGTCCTCACCGACACCGTCGGTTTCGTGCGGCACCTGCCGACGCAGCTGGTCGAAGCCTTCCGGTCGACGCTGGAGGAGGTCGTGGACGCCGATCTGCTCCTGCACGTCGTCGACGGCAGCGACGTGATGCCGCAGCGGCAGATCGACGCCGTGCGCCAGGTCCTGCGCGAGGTCGCGGGGGAGCGGGAGGCATCGCTGCCGCGGGAGCTGCTCGTGGTCAACAAGATCGACGCGGCCGACCCGGTGGTGCTGGCGCAGCTGCGCGTCGCGCTGCCCGAGGCGGTCTTCGTCTCGGCGCACTCGCGGGAGGGCGTCGACGAGCTGCTCGAGCGGATGACGCAGCTCATCACCGCGGGTGACGTCGAGGTCAGCACCCTCCTGCCGTACGACCGGGGCGATCTCGTCGCCCGGATCCACGCGGAGGGCACCGTGGTGACCGCCGAGCACGAGGCCGACGGTACGCGGATCCTCGCCCGGGTCCCCGGGCCCCTCGCCGGGGCCCTGGCGCAGTACCCGGCACCGTGAGCGACGACCGCGGCCTGCCCCCGTCGGCGACCGCCCGCGCGGGCCTCGCGGTCGCGGTCGGCGTGGTGACGGCGGTGGCCGTCGGGGTGCCCTGGGGCTTCCCCCTGGGAGCGTTGCTCGGCATCGGCGCCGCGGCGGCGGTCTTCGCCGCGGTCGGATGGCTGGTGCTGTGGCCGCTCGACGATTCGGCCACGCGGGCGACGGTGCGCCGCGAGAACTTCCGACCCCGCGTCGCCGAGCTCGTCGTCGGCGTCATCGCGGTGAGTGGCCTCGTCGCCATCGTGATCCTCCTGTTGGCCGGGCGCACCGACGCCCGCGACACCGCGGCCGGGGGCGCGCTGCTGGCGGCCTTCGCGGTCTGGGCCTCGCTGCACCTGACGTACGCCACGCAGTACGCCGCCCTCTACTACGGCGACGAGGGGGACGAGCCGGGCGGGATCGACTGGGGCAGCGACGTCCCGCCCGCGTACCGCGACTTCTTCTACTTCAGCTACAACCTGGGCATGACCTACCAGGTGTCCGACAACTCGGTGTCGACGCGGGAGATCCGGAGCGTCGTGCTGCGGCACTGCCTGCTCTCGTACGTCTTCGGCACGGTGATCCTGGCGACGGCGATCAACCTGGTCGTGGGCATCGTCTCGGGCTAGCCCCGGCCGGCCGCCGCACCGTCGAGGAGCAACTCGACGAGGGCCGCGGCCTTGTCGGGCTGCGGCGGCGTGCCGATGATCATGTCGGACCACAGGAACGACTCCGCCAGGCGCACGATCGCGTACGCGAGGTCGGCACGGGTGACCCCGCGGGCACCGTCGGGCACCGGCACCGCGATATCGGCGAGCCAGCCCTCCACCCAGGCGATGAGCC
The DNA here is from genome assembly GCF_900631615.1 of Tsukamurella paurometabola. NCBI lineage: Bacteria > Bacillati > Actinomycetota > Actinomycetes > Mycobacteriales > Tsukamurellaceae > Tsukamurella > Tsukamurella paurometabola. The sequence goes on along the minus strand of NZ_LR131273.1, from coordinate 4,277,173 downwards.
GCGCCTGCACCACGCTGCCGCCGGACTGCAGCACCCGCATGGCGAACTCCGGCTCGTCCGCCGCGAATCCGGCGAGCGGCGGATAGGCGCGGACCTCGTGCGCGAGCCGGCCGAACGCGCGCAGGAAGGCGGCGCGGTCCCGGACCGTCTCCTCCGCCTCGACCCGCGCGATCGCCTGGGCGATGCCCAGCCAGATCGCTTCGCCCACCACCTGTTCCCGGCCCTCGAACCAGCGGTAGAGCGTGGCCCTGCCGATCCCGCTGGCCTTCGCGAGCTGTCCCAGGTCCACCCGGCGGCCCTCCCGGAACCACTGTGCGGCGCGGCGGATCACCGCGATCTGGTTGTCAGGACGCTCGTCGTGAGACATAATCCTATTTTGTCTCGCCCGGAGCGAGGGTGTCAACGAGGGGAAGTCCCGGATGGATGTGACGTTCACGGCGGAGGAAGAGGCCTTCCGCGACGAGGTGCGGGAGTTCCTGGACGCGCACCTGACCGATGACCTGCGTGCGGCCGGCCGGCTCGCGACGAGCGTGTACTCGGACCACGAGGCGAGCCTGCGGTGGCAGGCGATCCTGCACGAGCGGGGCTGGGCCGCGCCCGCGTGGCCCGTCGAGTGGGGCGGATGCGACTGGACGGTCGCGCAGCACTACATCTTCGCCCGCGAGTCCGTGCTCGCCGGCGCCCCCTTCCTCTCGCCGATGGGGATCCGGATGGTGGCGCACGCCATCATCCGGTTCGGCACCGACGAGCAGAAGAGGTTCTTCCTGCCGGGGATTCTCGACGCGTCGGTCTTCTTCTGTCAGGGGTACTCCGAGCCCGAAGCCGGGTCGGACCTCGCCTCGCTGTCGATGCGTGCCGAGTCCGACGGCGACGACCTCGTGCTCACCGGATCGAAGATCTGGACCACGCACGCGCGCGAGGCGAACTGGATGTTCGCCCTGGTCCGCACGTCCAAGCAGGAGCGCAAGCAGCAGGGGATCACCTTCCTGCTCCTCGACATGACGGTGCCGGGCATCGAGATCCAGCCGCTCGTCATGGCCTCCGGCGAGGAGGTGCAGAACGTCGTCTTCTTCGACAGGGTGCGGGTGCCGAAGGCGAACGTGCTCGGCAGGATCGACGAGGGCTGGACCGTCGCGAAATATCTGCTGGAGTTCGAGCGCGGTGGCGGGGCGTCCGCCCCATGGCTGCAGGTCTCCCTCGATCGCCTCGCCGAGCAGGCCACGACGGTGCCCGGCCGCGGCGGGCGGCCGCTCGCCGAGGACGACGACTTCCGGCTCGGCCTCGCCGAACTCCGCGCGCGGGTCGACGTGCTGGAGATACTCGAGCACCGCTCGCTCGCCGTGCTCGCGGCGGGCGGGAACCCGGGCACCGCGGCGTCGATGCTCAAGATCCTCGGTACCGAGCTGAGTCAGGCGGTCACCGAGTTCATCCGTACGAGCGCCGGACCCCGCGGCCGGGTCTACCAACCGCACGTGACGCGGCCCGGTGGCCCGGTGGTCGAGTACCTGCCACCGGTGGACGGCGCGCACAGCGGCGACCTGTGGCAGGCCGTCGCGCCGCTGCGCTATTTCAACGATCGTGCGGGCTCGATCTACGCGGGCTCCAACGAGATCCAACGGAACATCCTGGCGAAAGCGGCATTGGGGCTGTAGATGGACTTCACACTCACCGACGAACAGACGATGCTGCGCGATGCCGTGCGGTCCTATCTCGCCGGCCGGTACCCGCTGGTCGAGTCGCGGACCGCGGCGCGCTCGGCGGCGCGATGGCAGCCAGGGGTGTGGGAGGCCTTCGCCCCCGAGCTGGGCATCCTCGGCGCGACGCTGCCGGAATCCGTGGGCGGCACGGGCGGCGGCCCCGAGGAGATGATGGTGATCGCCGAGGAGCTCGGCCGCGCGCTCGTCGTCGAGCCGTACATCGGGACCGCGGTCGTGGGGGCGGCGCTGCTGCGCGGCGCCGGCGGCCCCGCCGCGGAGGCGGTGCTGTCGGCGATCGCGGAGGGCGGCGCGCGGATCGCGTTCGCGCTCACCGAGCCCGAGTCCGGACGCGAGCCCTGGGACGTCGGGGCGACGGCCGTGCGTGACGGTGACGAGTACGTACTCGCCGGCGCGAAGATCGTCGTCGCGGACCTGCCGCTGGCGACCCATCTGATCGTCGCCGCCCGGACCGCCGGGGGCCGCCTCGATCGCGACGGACTCTCGCTCTTCGTGCTGGAGTTCGACCCGCAGGCCCCGCCCGCGGGGATGAGCGCGCACTACTTCCGCACGATCGACGACCACCACACGGGCGACCTCGTACTGGCCGACGTGCGTGTGCCCGCGACCGCGCTGCTGGGCGCGGAGGGCGGGGCCTGGGAGGTCATCGAACGCGCCCTCGACGACGGTGCCGCGGCCGTCTGTTGCGAGGCCGTCGGGATCATGCGGTGCGTCGTGGCGGACACGGTGGAGTACGCGAAGCAGCGCCGCCAATTCGGTGTGCCGATCGGCTCCTTCCAGGCGCTGCAGCACCGCATGGTCGACATGTCGCTCGAACTCGAGCAGGCGGTCGCGGCGAGCTACCTCGCGGTCCTCAACCTCGACGCGGAACCTCGGGCGCGGCGCCGTGCGGTGTCCGCCGCCAAGGTCACGATCGCGCGGGCGGCCCGGTTCGTCGGGCAGAACGCGGTCCAGTTGCACGGCGGTATGGGGATGACGGAGGAACTGGCGATCGGTCACTACTTCAAGCGGCTCACCGCCATCGAGACGGAGTTCGGCTCGGCCACCGACCACCTGCGCCGGTACGCGGAGGTCACCTCGGCGTAGGCGTGTTCCGGTCAGACCTCGTGGGTGAGGCAGGCGGCCGCACGACGGACCGCGGCGCGGACCTGGCCGGGTACGCGCGCACCGACGGTCACCGCGAGCGCGATGGGCGGCATGGTGGGCATGGTGTCGACGGCGACGAGTCCGTCGGTCGCGTCGATCGCGGGCAGCAGCGTGACCCCGAGGCCGCTGCGCGCGGCGGAGTACAGGCCCGCGAGATTCGCGGCCTCGGCGGCGACGACGTAGTCGATCCCGGTGCGCGCGAGGGCGTCCGCGGCGGGTGCGCGCAAGACGCAGGGATCGTCGAACAGCAGCACGGGGACCGCCTCGGCGGGGCGTTCCCACTCCCGCGCGGCGTACCAGCGCAGGGCGATGGGGCCGACGGCGTCCGGATGGTCACGGGGCGCGAGGAAGACCGCCACGTCCGCCAGTCCGCGTTCGACCGCGCCCGCGATCTGTGCGCTGCGATCGAACCGGAACTGGGCGGTCCAGCCCCCGGGGAGCGAGCCGAAACCGCGACTGAGCTCCGGGATGAGGCGGTCGGCGCCGTGCTCGGTCGCGGCGACGGACAGCGTGCGGGTCGTGGGGGAGGCGAGCGCGTGCACCGCCGCGTCGTGCGCGTCGAGGATCGCCTCCGCGTGGCCGAGTAGGCGGTTGCCGTGGTCGGTGAACCGGATCCCCCGGCCCGCCTTCTCGACGATCGTGCCCCCGGAGGACTTCTCGAGCCTGCGCAGGTGCGCGCTGACGGTCGACTGCGTGAGGTGGAGCGCCTCGGCGGCTCGGTGGACGCCACCGCACCGAGCGATCGCGACCACGCTGCGCAGCGGCACGATGTCCAGGATCGGCTCGGGCATGAATGAACGATACTGTCGATCGATCGCGATCGTCAATCATTGTTGGACGCGGGGCGCCGGCCCGTTCGACCATCGAGGCATGAGGATTCCGCCCGCGCTCGCGTTGTCCGTCGTCGTGCTCTACGCCTTCGGCTACCCGCTCGGCGCTCTCGGCATCGCCGCCATGAGCCCGTTCCTGCTGCTGTTCCTGCGGTTCGCGATCTCGGGCGCCCTCATGCTCGCCCTCGTGCGGGCGACGGGCCGCCGCCTGCCCCGGGGCGTGGAGCTGGGCCACGCGACCGTGGTCGGGCTCCTGACGCAGGCGACGCAGTTCCTGGGGTGTTACCTGGGACTGCAGGCCGGGGTGCCGGCGGGGGTCGCAGCGCTCATCATCGGCGTGAACCCGGCGGTGACCACGGTGGTGGCGAGGCTCGCGCTCCGCGAGCGACTCACGCCGCGTCGTGCCCTCGCCGCGACGCTCGGACTAGCGGCGGTCGTCGCCGCGTGCTGGTCGACGGTGCCGGCGCTGGCCCACGCCGGGGCGGGGATCGGCTTCACTCTGCTCGGTCTGGTGGGCATCGCCGTGGGCGGGGTGTATCACCAGCGGTTCTGCCGGGGCGTGGACCCGCTGGCGGGGAACGCCGTGGGGATGGCGGTCGCGGCGATCCCGGCGGGCGTCCTGGTGGCGGTCTTCGGCGCGACGGTCGTCCGCCCGATCCAGGGCGTCGTCGTGCTGGTTCTCATGGTGCTGCTCAGTTCGATGACGGCGACCACGTTGTACCTCCGCGTGATCGGCATCGCGGGAGCCGGCGGAGCGGCGATGCTGTTCGCCGTGATCCCGTCGGTCTCCGCCCTGTTCGCCTTCCTCCTGCTCGGCGAGCCGGTGCAGCCGGGCGCCATCGCGGGCCTGGCGCTCGGCGGCGCCGCCTGCGCGATCGCATCCCTCGGCGGACGACGAACGCCGGCCCGCGACCTCTCGGTCGGTGAGCCGGCGCTGCGTGAGGGGAGCGGAGTCAGATCCGGCGCATGACCGTGACCACCTTGCCGAGGATGACCGCGTCATTGCCGTGGATCGGGTCGAAGGCCGGGTTGTGCGGCATCAGCCAGACATCGCGCCCGGTCCGGCGGAAGGTCTTCACGGTGGCCTCGCCGTCGAGCATCGCCGCCACGATGTCGCCGTTCTCGGCCACGGACTGCTGCCGCACCACGACCCAGTCGCCGTCGCAGATCGCAGCATCGGTCATCGACTCGCCCACCACCTTGAGCAGGAACAGCGAGCCCTCACCCACCAGCTCGCGGGGGAGCGGGAAGATCTCCTCGACCGCCTCCTCCGCCAGGATCGGGCCACCGGCGGCGATGCGCCCGAGCACGGGGACGAACGCGGGCTCCGGCATCCGCTCCTCGTCCTCCATCACCTTCTGAATCACCTGCGCCGTGCGCTCCTCGGCGCCCTGGACGTTGACGGCGCGAGGGCGGTTCGGGTCGCGGTGCAGGAACCCGAGTCGCTCCAGGGTGCGGAGCTGGTGTGCGACGGACGAGGTGGACGTGAGGCCCACCTCGTCGCCGATCTCCCGGATGCTCGGCGGGTACCCGCGATCACGCACGGACCGGCGGATCACCTCGAGTACCTGCTTCTGGCGACGGGTGAGGTGATCCTCGGAGACGTTGCCCTGTGCGTCGCGGAAGCGCTTGTCCCGGTGCTGGACCTGTCGTTCATCTGTCATGTGTCGCTCCTCACGCCCGTTCGGTTCTGGTTCCACTGTAGTCCAGGCCGAACGGCCTGACAAACATCTGTTCGAGAATTTCCGGCGCGTGTCTTCCGCTCGGCCGAGGGGTGTGGTAGAAATCGAACAGAAGTTCTCTCGAACACTTGCACGCATTCCGGTGTGACTGGTGGGGCTGGATTGAAAAACTTGTCAGTCCCCTCCGATAGACCTGTGGGTGAGCGAGAAGGAACCGCTACCGACCGAGGAGAGACCATGACCGCGATCATCGATCGAGACGTCATCACCGCAGCGCAGGAGACCGCCGGCACGGCTCAGGCGCTCGTGCGGCACGGCTCCGCCGCCGCCGATCGGCGGGGTGCCACGCGTGCCCGCGGCGTCTCGCCGCGGCTCGCGCGGAGTCGTTCGCACGAGCCGGTGGCGGTATCGATCATCCCGTCGAACGGTGCGGTGGACCGGTCTGTTCGAACGGAGTCCACAGGGGTGCGCGTGACCGGAGCGCGCGGGTCGGCCCGGCGCGCTGTCGAACGTCCGGGCGTGCGTTCCGCAGTGCGGCGCGCGCCCCGCGGTCACTCGCGCGCCGACGGCTGCGCACGCCGCACCCCCGGCCCGTCGCTCGCGGCCTGTGTCCTGTTCGCGGTGGGTGTCTTCGCCGGTCTCGTGGTGCTCTTCGGCGGCTCGTCGTCCGCCGAGCCCGCTCCGACCGCGGCGCAGCCCGCTCTGACCTCGATCGTGACGGTGCGCAGCGGGCAGAGCCTGGAGCAGATCGCCCGGGAGATCGCGCCCGGCCGTGCCGAGACCGCCGTCATGGCGGAGATCGCGGAGATCAACGGGCTGCGCGACGGTCGGGTGCACGCCGGCCAGACCCTCATCACGCCGCGGTACTGACCGCCGTCCACGAGCGAAGGAGACGCACATGACCACCCGTATGGCGATAGTGGATTCCCGGCAGGGCGGGCGTTCGGCCCACCTCGACAACGTGGTGCCGTTCCCGCGCCGAGTATTCTCGAAGGGGAGATCGCGGGGCGCGTCGGTGGCAGGGGCCACCGTGCTGCAGCTGCCCCGCCGGACGTCCGAGCGCAGCCGCGCGGGAGGTGGGCCGATGTACTGCCCGTTCTGCAAGAACGAGGACACCCGGGTGGTCGATTCGCGCGTCTTCGACGACGGGCAGGGCATCCGCCGGCGCCGCTCCTGCAACGAATGCGGACGTCGCTTCACGACCGTCGAGAGTGCGGTGATGGCCGTGGTCAAGCGCAACGGCGTCACCGAGCCGTTCAGCCGGGAGAAGGTCGTCAAGGGCGTGCGGCGCGCATGCCAGGGGCGCGACGTGGCCGAGGACGACCTGCACAAGCTCGCCCAACAGGTCGAGGAGGCCATCCGCGCCACGGGCGTGGCCGAAGTCCCCGCCAATGAGGTCGGGCTCGCCATCCTCGGGCCGCTCCGCGATCTCGACGAGGTGGCGTACCTGCGGTTCGCCTCGGTGTACCAGGGGTTCTCGTCGATCGAGGACTTCGAAGCCGCCATCCGTGATCTGCGTGCCCGCGCGGCTGCCGCGGACCCGACCGACGCCGCCTAGGCCCCGGCGACTCAGGCCAGAGCGGCGATCGCTGCCAGCACCTTCTTCTCCGACACCGAACCGGCGGTCCCGAGGGACTGTGCGAACAGGCTCACGCGGAGCTCTTCGATCTGCCAGTGCACCTGGTCGAGCGCGCTGTCCCGGCGGTGTTCGGGCAGCGAGTCCAACGTGGCCGTGAGCGCGGCGTAGACCCGATCGAGAGTCGCCATCCCGCGGTCGTCGCGGTCCATCGAGCCGGGCAGCGCCGCCCAGCGGGCGGCGGCTCCCGCCGTGTATCGCGGTAGGTGCTGCAGGTGAACGTCCGGTGTGGCCGCGACGAACCCGGGGAACAGCAGGCCGTCGAGTTGTTCCGCGATGTCCTCGGCGGCATCCCGCAGCGCGGGTGGCGCTGCGGCGATGGCTCCCCGGACCTCGGTGGCCGTGGCGATCGCCGTGGCGACGTCCGCGAAGTTCTTCTGGACCGCCTCGCCCAGGCCCGCGCGCACCGTCGCCGTCAGCGCAGTGAATTCGGCGGGCGTCCACGCGAGCCCTGCGCGTGACCGGAGGTCGGTGATGGCGCGGCGCCGGCAGTCGGCGACGAGGTCCATCGGTGTCGCGTACGGACTCTGCGAGAGGGCCAACCGCTCCCGCTGCCCGACCGACTGCAGCACGGATTTGTGCGCACCGGGAAGGACGTTGGCGAGGAGGACGTCGAGCCCGGCGCCCATCAGGGCGGTCTGCTCGGTCTCCGCGGCGACCACCTTGACGCCCGCGGCGTCTCCGGCGGGGTAGAGGGTCCCGAATCCGATGACCCGGCTACCGCGGACCTCGGTGTCGATCGTCCGCGGCACGTCCCCCAGAGTCTCCGCGGTCCACTGCTTCGCCGGTGCACGTTCGTACGCGCCGGCACGGCTCGACAGATCCTGCTGCACCGCGGCGCCGAGCTTCCGCTTCAACGCGTCGAGGTCCTTGCCGGACCCCAGCGTGCGTCCGTCGTCGCCGATCACCGTGAACGTCACCCGCAGGTGATCGGGGATCGCGGCGGGAGAGAAGTCGCCGGCACGGATCACCGTGCCGGACAACTGCGTCAGCTCGCGGGCGAGGCCCTCGGTGAGCGGCTCCGCCCGGGGTGTGAGGCGCGCGAGCGCCGCCGCGGCGAAGTCGGGTGCGGGGACCACCTCGCGGCGCAGCTGCTTGGGCAGCGACTTGATCAGCGCCACGGCCAGCTCTTCGCGCATCGCGGGCACGAGCCACTCGAAGCCGTCCGCGCGGACCGTCGCCAGATCCTTCACGGGGATCCGGGCCGTCACCCCGTCGTCGGCGGCGCCCGGCTCGAAACGGTACTTCAGCGGCACCTCGATGCGGCCCTGCAGCCAGGACGTGGGGTACGCGTCCGCGGTGACGTCGGCGGCACCGTCGGCGAGCAGGTCGTCGACCGTGAAATCCAAGAGGGTCGGGTCGGTGCGCGAGGTCTTCTTCCACCACGAGTCGAAGTGCCGCGCCGAGACGATGCCCTCGGGCACCCGCCGGTCGTAGAAGTCGAACAGTCCGTCCTCGTCGACCACGATGTCGCGGCGGCGCGCCTTGTCCTCGAGGTACTCGGCATCGTCGAGCAGCGCACGGTTCCGGGCGAAGAAGGGGTGCCGGGTCCGCCACTCGCCCTGGACGAGCGCGTGCCGGATGAAGAGGTCGCGCGCGGCGGCGGGGTCGATCCGGCCGAAGTTCACCGTGCGGTCGGCCACCAGCGGCACGCCGAACAGCGCTACCCGCTCCTTCGCCAGCACGGCCTCCCGCTTGGTGGACCAGTGCGGCTCGGAGTAGTGGTGCTTCGCGAGCGGCCCGGCCAGCTTCTCCGCCCACTCCGGCTCGATCTTCGCGACCGTCCGCGCGAACAGGCGGGAGGTCTCCACGAGCTCGCCGGCCATGATGAATCGCGGCGGCTTCTTGGCGAGGGCGGAACCGGGGAAGACGAGGAACTTCGCGTTGCGGGCGCCCAGGAACTCCCGCCCGTCGGGCTCGCGCAGCCCGATGTGCGACAGCAGGCCCGCGAGCATCGCCTGGTGGATCAGGTCGGCCGACGGTGCCGATTCCCGCCCCAGGGAGTCGAGCTTCCAACCGAGGTCGCGGCAGATCTGCCTGAGCTGGCCGTGCAGGTCCTGCCATTCGCGGATCCGTACGTAATGCAGGAACTCCCGTTGGCATTCGCGGCGGAAGGCGCTGGAGCTGAGCTCGGCCCGGCGATCGCCGAGATGGCGCCACAGGTTGAGGTACGAGAGGAAGTCCGACGTGGGATCGGCGAACCGGGCGTGCTGCGCGTCCGCGGCCTGACGGTGCTCGGCCGGCCGCTCGCGCACGTCCTGGATCGAGAGGCCGGCGACGATCACCAGGACCTCCGGTAGTACCCCGAATTCGCGGGCCGCGACCAGCATGCGTGCCATCCGCGGGTCGACGGGCAGGTCCGCGAGCTGGCGGCCGACGGCCGAGAGCCGCTTGTGCCCCTCGGTGCGGATGCCGGCACCGGTCCCGCTCGCTCCGCCCCCGGCGACCTCGAGCGCTCCCAGCTCCTCGAGCAGTGCCGTGCCGTCGCGGACGGCCCGCTCGTCGGGCGGCTGCACGAACGGGAAGGCGGAGACCTCGCCCAGGTCGAGCGCCGTCATCGACAGGATCACGGAGGCGAGGTTGGTGCGGAGGATCTCCGGGTCCGTGTAGACGGGCCGCGCGTCGAAGTCCTCCTCCGAGTACAGACGGATGGCGATGCCGTCCGACGTGCGCCCGCACCGCCCGGACCGCTGCTGCGCCGAGGCCTGCGAGATCGGTTCGATCGGCAGCCGCTGCACCTTCGTCCGGACCGAGTAGCGGGAGATGCGCGCCGTGCCCGTGTCCACGACGTACTTGATGCCGGGCACCGTCAAGGACGTCTCGGCGACGTTGGTGGACAGCACGATCCGACGGCCGGTGTGCGGAGCGAAGACGCGGTGCTGCTCGGCGGAGGACAGTCGGGCGTACAGGGGGAGGATCTCCGTGCCCGGGCGGACGTGGGCCTGCAGTGCCTCGGCGGCGTCGCGGATCTCGCGTTCCCCGGAGAGGAAGACGAGCACGTCGCCGGGAGCCTCGCGGGAGAGCTCGTCGACCGCGTGCACGATGCCCGTGACCTGATCGAGGGGTTCGGTGTCGTCGGTCATCTCGTCGAGCGGCCGGTAGCGGATCTCCACCGGGTAGGTACGGCCGCTGACCTCGATGACCGGTGCGGGCGTTCCGTCGGGCTGCGCGAAGTGCGCGGCGAATCGCTCCGGCTCGATGGTCGCGGAGGTGACGATGACCTTGAGATCGGGTCTGCGGGGCAGGATCTGCCGCAGATAGCCGAGGAGGAAGTCGATGTTGAGGCTGCGCTCGTGCGCCTCGTCGATGATGATCGTGTCGTAGTCGCGCAGCAGCCGGTCGCGGGTGAGTTCGCGGAGCAGGATGCCGTCGGTCATGAGCTTGACCGAGGTCTTCGGCGAGACCCGGTCGGTGAACCGGACGGCGTAGCCGACGGCCTCGCCGAGTTCGGTCTTCGTCTCCTCGGCGATCCGCTCGGCCACGCTGCGCGCGGCGAGCCGCCGCGGCTGGGTGTGCCCGATCATGCCCCGCACCCCGCGCCCGAGTTCGAGGCAGATCTTCGGCAGCTGGGTGGTCTTGCCCGAGCCGGTCTCGCCGGCCAGGATGACCACCTGATTCTCCGCGATGGCCTTCGCGATCTCCTCGCGCCGTGCGCTCACCGGCAGGTTCTCGGGATACACGATCGCGGGGACGGCCGTCCGCCGCTCCGCGTACCGTTCGCGCGCCGCCGCCACGTCGCGCGCGAGCCGCGCCACGTCGGACTCCTTCGCCCGCTTGAGCTTCCCGCGCAGCCGCGTCTCGTCCCGGAGCGTGACCGCCGGCGCGGCGTCCGTGCCGAGGGCCGCGTACAGCTCGCGCTTGGTCGGCGTGTGCGCGCCGGACCCGCTCGCGCCCGCATCGACGGTGCGCGTCTCCTGCTTCGTCATTTGCGACTAGTTTATCCACCATGAGCGGACAGGGACCCACGACCTCATCGGCACTCTGGCACGGATTCGCGGACATGGGCGCCGTACAGCGCGACGGTGCCTTCGTCTTCGCGCGCGGTGACGGCGCGTACGTCTTCGACACCGAGGGCAACCGCTATCTCGACGCGACCGCGGGCCTGTGGTTCGCCAACGTCGGCCACGGCCGGGCCGAGGTCGCCGACGCGGTCCGCGACCAGCTGCTCAAGGTCGCGCACGTGACCGGTTTCGGTGACGCCGCGACCGATACGACGGTGGCCCTCGCCGAGCGGCTGCAGGGCATCGCCCCGGTGCCGGACAGCAAGGTCTTCTTCACCTCCGGCGGTTCGGACTCCGTGGACTCGGCGATCAAGCTGGCCCGTCGCTACTGGCAGGAGAAAGGGCGGCCGGAGAAGAAGCTCATCGTCGGCCGCTCGAACGCCTACCACGGCATGCATGTCGGCGGCACGAGCCTGGGCGGCATCCCGGTCAACGCCGAGGGCTACGGCGGCGTGCTGTTCGACGACACCGCGACGGTCGCGTGGGACGACGCCAAGGAACTGCTCGGCCTCATCGAGCGGGTCGGCGCCGAAGCCATCGCGGCCTTCGTCGCCGAGCCCGTGATCGGTGCCGGCGGCCTGCTGCCCCCGCCGGAGGGGTACCTGCGCGAGGTCCGCGACATCTGCCGCGAGCACGACGTGTTGTTCATCGCCGACGAGGTGATCACCGGCTTCGGACGCATCGGCGGCGCCTGGTTCGCATCGAGCCGGTTCGACCTCCAGCCCGACCTGATGACCACCGCGAAGGGACTCACCAGCGGCTACGTCCCCATGGGCGCACTGTTCGTGGCGCCGCACGTCGCCGAGCCGTTCTTCGCGGGCGGCGTGTGGTGGCGGCACGGCTACACCTACGGCGGGCACGCGGCGGCTGCCGCCGCATCGATGGCGGTGCTCGACATCATGGAACGGGAGAACCTCGTCGCCGAGGCGCTGCGCATCCAGGACTCGCTGCTCCGCGAGCTGGCGCCGCTCGCGGACCACCCGAAGGTCAAGGACGTGCGCGGCGGCGTGGGCGCGGTCGCGGGTGTGCAACTGCACGAGGCCGCGGAGGCCATGGCGATGGTGAAGAAGCTGCGCGCGCAGGGCGTGTCCGGTCGTGCGGCGGGCCTCGGCACGCTGCAGTACTCGCCGGCGCTGATCACCACGGACGAGCAGGTGGCGGAGATCGCGGCGGCGACCCGGCGCGCGCTCGACGCCTGACCGGAGCGACGCCGCGGTCGGCGGGTAGGCCCGGGTAAGGGCGGTTGCAAGGGGTTGCACTGCGTTTGTGGCCGATTCAAACCCGGGGCGAATGTGGTCCGTGCCACACTTTCGGACGTGAACGAAGAGGATACGGCGGCGGTATACCAGCGCGCCTACGACAGCAAGGAATTCCACGAACTCCGCCGCAGGCTGGCGTCGTTCGTGATCCCGATCTCCGTGGCCTTCCTGCTCTGGTACGTCCTGTACGTGCTGCTGGCCACCTACGCGCACGACTTCATGAGCCAGAAGCTGTTCGGCAACATCAACGTCGCGCTCGTCATGGGTCTCGGTCAGTTCGTGACCACGTTCGTCATCACCTGGGCCTACGTCCGGTTCGCCAACAACACGATCGACCCGATGGCCACCGAACTGCGTGAGCACATCGAGGGCGAGCTCAAGGCGGGGGAGGCGGGCAAGTGACCGATCTCCTCGCCTGGGAGCCGCGCACGATCGACGTCGGTCAGCAGGTCGGCTCCACGACGCTCAACATCGTGATCTTCCTGCTGTTCATCGGCGTCACGATGGGCCTGGTCATCAAGGCCAGCCGAACCACCAAGAAGGCCACCGACTTCTACACCGGCGGCGCCACGTTCACCGGGCCGCAGAACGGCTTCGCGATCGCCGGCGACTACCTCTCCGCCGCGAGCTTCCTCGGCATCTGCGGCGCGATCGCGGTCCAGGGCTACGACGGCTTCCTCTACTCGATCGGCTTCCTCGTCGCCTGGTTGGTCGCGCTCCTCCTCGTCGCCGAGCGGCTGCGCAACGTCGGCAAGTTCACCATGGCCGACGTGCTGAGCTTCCGGCTCAAGCAGCGCCCCGTGCGCATGGCGGCCGCCCTCGCCACGCTGACCGTCTCGCTCTTCTACCTGATCGCGCAGATGGCCGGTGCGGGCGGCCTCGTCTCGCTGCTGCTCAACATCAAGGGCACCACAGGTCAGGCCGTCGTGGTCGCGGTGGTCGGCGTCCTGATGATCCTGTACGTGCTCGTCGGCGGCATGAAGGGCACCACCTACGTGCAGATGGTCAAGGCCGTCCTGCTCGTCGGCGGGGCGCTCCTCATGACCCTCATGGTGCTCGCCGCGGTCAAGGGCAACTTCTCCGATCTGCTGCAGAAGGCCATCGACGGCAGCAAGTCGGGGGAGAAGATCATCGAACCCGGCCTCAAGTACGGCAAGACCGAGACCACGAAGCTCGACTTCATCTCGCTCGCGCTCGCGCTGGTCCTCGGCACCGCGGGCCTGCCGCACGTGCTCATGCGCTTCTACACCGTCCCGACCGCGAAGGAGGCGCGTCGCTCCGTCACCTGGGCGATCGGCCTGATCGGTGCCTTCTACATCTTCACCCTCGTCCTGGGATTCGGCGCGGCCGCCTACGTCGGGGCCGACGTCATCTCGAAGGCCCCCGGCGGGGTGAACTCCGCGGCGCCGCTCCTGGCGTTCTCGCTCGGTGGCACGATCCTCATGGCCGTCATCTCGGCCGTCGCCTTCGCCACCATCCTCGCCGTCGTCGCCGGCCTCGCGATCACCGCGTCGGCGAGCCTCGCGCACGACATCTACAACGGTGTCATCAAGCACGGGAAGGCGTCCGAGGAATCACAGGTGCGCGTCTCGCGGATCACCGTGGTCGTCATCGGTATCGCGTCGATCATCCTCGGCATCGGCGCGATGGGCCAGAACATCGCCTTCCTCGTCGCGCTGGCCTTCGCCGTCGCGGCGTCGGCGAACCTCCCGACGATCCTGTTCTCGCTCTTCTGGCGGAGGTTCAACACCACCGGTGCGGTGCTGTCGATGTACGGCGGCCTGATCTCGGCGATCGTGTTGATCGTCTTCTCCCCGGCGGTCTCCGGTAAGCCGACGTCGATGTTCAAGTCGCTCGACTTCAGCTGGTTCCCGCTGGAGAACCCCGGGCTCGTCTCCATCCCGATCGGCTTCGGTCTCGCGATCCTGGGCACGATCTTCGGCAAGCCCGATACGGAGCTCGCCGACCAGGCGGTCGAGATGGAGGTCCGCTCGCTCACCGGAGTCGGGGTCGAGAAGGCCATCGACCACTAGCGCCGGACGGACGACGGTGCCCGTCCCCGCCTCCGGGGGCGGGCACCGTCGTTCGAGGATCAGGGCGCGCCGTACGTGCGGGACCTCGCCGCCGGAGTGCGGTCAGGGGAGCACGGTGCCCGCGAGCCACCCGATCCCGGCGGCGGCGACCGCCGCGCCGAACCCGACGACGAGCGACAGCGCGCATCCCTCGCCGCCCGTTCGGCGGTCCTCCCGCGGACCCGTCCCGCGGGTGGTGTCCGGTGCGGGCTCGGGACGACGCAAGCCCGCGAGCTGGAAGCTGTGCCAGAGTGGGCGCGGCTCGAGCAGCAGGTACAGCGGTGCACCGACCTGCCCGATGGTGAACATCCAGAACCACGCCCATCGATTCCCCCAGCGCGGGCGGGAGGTGAGCATGGCGAGGAAGGTGAGCACCCACGCGATCGCCACCGCTGTGCCGAACCACGTGGGGATACGGAACGGCCAGTTGATCATCATGTCGTCGTACGTCTCGACCTGTACGCCGCGGTCGCGCATCAGCGTGCGGAACTCGGCGTAGGTGTTCGTGCCGGGGAGCGGTCCCGTGTACCAACGGAAAGGGCCCGTCGACCACTCCGCGGCGCCCACGGTGTCGTCGCTCGAGTGCTCCCACGGCACGACCCGGACCACCTCGCCGCGGTCGAGCGCACGGGTGAAGTCCTCGGAGCTCGCGACCTCCGGGTGCGCGGCGATCGCTCCTGCGACGGCGCCGACGAGGAGGACTCCGAGCAGGAACGCGCGGAGCACGGGCCGAACGTAGTTCACGATGCCTCCCTCTGGATTGCGATCAGTGATGCTATCGCGGGAGGTGGCTGGATGTGCGGACGACGGTGCCCGCCCCTCTGACGAGGGACGGGCACCGTCGAACGGGGTGGAGCGGTGAGGCTAGACCGAGGCGGTCGCGAGGGTCTCGGCGGCGAAGATCGCCTGCGCGACGCCCTGCACGGTGGCGGCGACCTTGACGGCCTCGAAGGCCTGCTCCTTGGTGAGGCCGGCCTTGCGGACCACGTCGTCGTGCGCGGCGACGCAGTGCTCACAGCCGTTGATGGCCGAGACGGCGAGGCTCCACAGCTCGAAGTCGGTCTTGTCGACGCCGGGGTTGCCGATGATGTTCATCCGCAGGCCCATGCGAACCTGGGCGTAATCGGCGCCGAGGAAGCCCTTGGCGCGGTACGCGACGTTGTTCATGCCCATGATCGAGGCGGCACCGAGGGCGGCCTGGTAGGCCTCCGCCGACAGGGTGTCAGCAGCCTCTTCGGCGATCTCGCGCAGGACGGTCGCGTTCTTGGTGGCCGCGGCCGAGGCGAGGAAGGTGCCCCACAGCTGCTGCTCGGTGAGCTCGGTGGAGCGCGCGAGCGAGCTGAGGTTGAGCTTGAGGTCCTTGGCGTACTCGGGGACCGCGTTCTTCAGGTTGTCGATCGACATGGCTTAGACGCTCTCCTTCAGCAGCTCGCCGGCGTCGATGGTGGGGTCGCCCTTCTTCCAGTTGCAGGCGCACAGCTCGTCCGACTGCAGGGCGTCGAGCACGCGGAGCACCTCGTCGACGTTGCGGCCCACGGAACCGGCCGTCACGGAGACGAACTGGATCTCGTTGTTGGGGTCGACGATGAAGGTGGCGCGGTCCGCGACGCCGTCGGCGTTGAGCACACCGGTGGCCTCGGCCAGCTCGCGCTTGAGGTCCGAGAGCATGGGGAACGGGAGGGTCTTGAGATCCTCGTGCTGCGCGCGCCACTGGAAGTGCACGAACTCGTTGTCGACCGAGGCGCCGAGCACCTGGGCGTCACGATCGGCGAACTCCTCGTTGAGCTTCCCGAAGGCGGCGATCTCGGTGGGGCAGACGAAGGTGAAGTCCTTCGGCCAGAAGAAGACGATCTTCCACTTGCCCGCGTAGTCGTCGCTGGTGACGGTGGTGAAGTAGTCGTCGGGCTGCTGCGCGTCGACCTTCGACAGGTCGCCGCCGATGACGGCGGTGAGGTTGAACGCGGGGAACTGGTCGCCGATCGTCAAGAGGGGCACGGTAACTCCTTCATCACTGTTGCAAGCGCCCGGTGGGTGCGGGCTTCGTTTCGCTGACGATTCTTCCGTCCGAATCACAACGTTGTAAAGCAAAGGTGATGGATGGCACTAGACTGATAGGTATGTCCGATCAGCCTTATCAGCCGACCCTCGCGCAACTGCGCGCTTTCGTCGCAGTGGCACGCTCCCGTCACTTCGGTACCGCGGCGACGTCGCTCGGCGTGAGTCAGCCGTCGCTCTCGCAGGCGCTGGCCTCGCTCGAGGCGGGGCTCGGCGTCCAGCTGGTGGAGCGCAGCACCCGGAAGGTGCTCATCACCGAGGCGGGGATGGCGCTGCTCGAGCAGGCGTCGGTCATCGTCGCCTCGGCGGCGGAACTGGTCAGCTCCGCCGCCGGCCTCACCGGCGAGCTCCGGGGAACGCTCCGGCTGGGCATGATCCCGACGGTCGCACCGTACCGGCTGCCGCGCCTGCTGCCGCAGCTGCGTGCGGAGGTCGACGACCTGACGGTCACCGTCGTCGAGGACCAGACCGCCCGCCTGCTCGACGCGTTGCGCTCCGGTCGCATCGACGTGGCGATGCTCGCGCTTCCGGTGCACAGCTCGTCCGTTGCCGAAATCCCCCTCTATGACGAGGAATTCGTCCTGGTGCTACCGCCCGGGCATCCGCTCGCCGGGCGCGACGACCTCACCGCGGACGACCTCTCCGGCCTGCCTCTCCTCCTCCTCGACGAGGGGCACTGCCTGCGGGATCAGGCGCTCGACCTGTGCCGCCAGGCCGAGGCCGGTGTCGGCGTCATGGGCGATACCCGCGCCGCATCGCTCGCGACGATCGTGCAGTGCGTCTCCGGCGGGCTCGGCGTCACCCTGCTGCCCGAACCCGCGGTCGCCGTGGAGCTGCGCGGCACCGACCTCGCGACCGCGCGGTTCGCCGCGCCCGCGCCCGGCCGGCGCATCGGACTGGCCTACCGCGCCTCCAGCGCGAAGACCGAGGGCTTCACGCGCCTCGCCGAGATCGCCCGCGCCGCCGCGGGATCCACCGTGTGACCTGCCCGCACACCGCTCGCGGTGCGGGTGGATCTCACTGCCGTGCGGTGAGCGCTAGTGGCGCGGGTTTGAAGTTGTTGGACGGTTCGCCTTCTCGAGGATCTGCTCGGCGGTCTTGGTCCAGACGAACGGCTGTGCTCTCGGGTTCCAGCCGTCGATGAACGCCCGGATCTTGGCGTTGAGGTCCTGGACGGAGGTGAACACGCCGCGCCGGATGGCCTGTCGTTCGACGATCCCGAACCAGGCCTCGACGAGATTCATCCAGGAGGCGTGTGTCGGGGTGAAGTGCACGACGATCCGGGGATGCTTGGCGAGCCAGGCCTTGACGTTCGCATGCTTGTGAGCTGCGTAGTTGTCCATCACCAGGTGCAGCTCGACCGGGTTGCCGTCGGAGTCGAGCACGTCGCGGTAGGCCCGCTCGATCTGACGCAGGAACGCCAGGAACTCCTGGTGCCGGTGCTTGGGTTTGAGGGCGGCGGTGACCTTGCCGGTCGCGATGTCGAGGGCGGCGAACAAGGTGGTGGTGCCGTGCCGGTAGTAGTCATGGGAGCGGCGTTCGACCTTCCCGGGCTGGGTCGGCAGGATCGGCACCGTCCGATCCAGGGCTTGGATCTGCGACTTCTCATCCACGCACAGCACGATCGCGTTCTGAGGCGGGTTCAAGTACAGGCCGCAGATGTCGGTGACCTTGCCGACCAGCTCGGGGTCGGTGGAGAACCGGAACGATTCGGCCTTGAACGGTTTGATCCCGTACGCGCGCCACGCCCGCGCCACCGCGGCCGGCGACACCTTGATCCGGGCGGCGAGCAGCCTCGTCGACCAATGCGTCACCCCAAGGCTTTTCGGCGGCGGCGTGAGCGTTGCGACGATGATCGCATCCTGATCGAGCTCCCGCGGCCGGCCTGGCCGAACCCGATCGGACAGGCCCTCCAGGCCACGCTCGAGATACCGATCCCGCCACGCGATCACCGTCGTCCGGCTCGCATCGACCAACTCAGCGATCCGCTGATTCGACTCACCATCAGCGGCCAGCAACACGATCCGCGCCCGCTTGGCCGCGGACGCCCGCACCGAAGCGGACCGGGTCCACGACTCCAGCACCTCCCGATCACCATCGCGCAGCGTCAACGCCGGAGCAGGATGATTCGCCATGCCTCAATTCTCGCAGGCACCAAACTGTTCAATGATTAACGACACGCGCCACTAGCCTTGGCGCATGGCTCCCGAACGCTCTGTTCTGCTTCTGATGGACTACCAGCGCGGCATCGTCGACGGTGCGGAGCGGCCCGGCGCCGCGGCGCTCGCGTCCGCGGAGCGGGCGCTGTCGTCGGCGCGCGATCACGGCGTCCCCGTCGTGCACGTACGCGTCGCGTTCCGGCCGGACTACCCCGAGATCCCGCCGACGAACCGGGCTTTCGCGATGATCCGCGAGGGCGGTGACTCGATGACCGAGGTCTCGCCGCTGACGGCGATAGTGCCCGAGGTCGCGCCGCTGCCGGTGGAGCCCGTGGTGGTCAAACGCCGGTTCGGGGCCTTCAGCGGCAGCGATCTCGACGTGGTGCTGCGCGGCCTGCAGGCCGATCACCTGGTGCTCGCGGGTATCTCGACGAGCGGCGTCGTGCTGTCGACGGTCCGGTACGCGGGCGACCTCGACTACCGCCTCACGGTGCTGGCGGATGCCTGCGCCGATCACGACCCCGAGGTGCATCGCGTCCTCGTGCGCAAGGTCTTCCCGCGGCAGGCGCAGGTCCTCGCCGTCGACGAGTGGATCGAATCCCTGGAGTGAACGTCAGCGGCGGGACCGCTTGGGAGGTTTCCCCTTCGGTGATCCCGCCTTCTTCCCGGCGGCGGCGCGCGCGGCCTGTTTGGCGAGGGTCTTCTCGCGCGCGGTGCGCTTGGGTGCGGGCTCGGCGCGGCCGCGCGACGAACCTGCGCGGCGGCCGCGCACGACGCCGATGAAATCGGCGACCTCCTCGGACTGTTCGCCCTCGGGCGCGGCGAGCACCACGGGGGAGGGGGGAGCGTCGGTGATCGGGCGGTAGGTGAGGTCCTTGCGGTGATGCAGGCGCGCGAGTGATTGCGGCACGATGAGCGCGCCCAGCCCGGCGGCGACCAACTCGACCGCGTCGTCGGTGGTCTCCGGGCGATGCTCGACCCGCGTGCCCGGAGCGGCGGCCCAGTGCACGCAGTCATCGAGGGGGTGCAGCGTCGGCTCGCCGTCGAGGTCCGCGGCCGTCAGCTCGTCCGCGGCCGCCGCATGGTGGTCCTTCGGCACGACCACGACCACCTGCTCCTCGTAGAGCGCGATCATCGCGAGGCCGCTCGTGTCCGCCGGCAGGCGCAGGAGCGCCAGGTCGACGGTGCCGGCGCGGACCGCCCCGGCCGCGCCCGATGCGGCGACGGGCACGAGTTGGAGCGCGACGTCCGGATGTCGCTCGCCCCAGATGCGTGCCCACTTGGCGGGCGTGGCGCCGGGGACGTAGCCGAGCCGCAGGGTCGGCGGGAGCGAGGAGGTCACTCCTGGAGATTACCGATAGGCTGGCACCCATGAGCAGGCAGAACACCCAGTCCATGAAACCGGCCACCGCTGCGAAGAAGCTGGATGTCTACCTGCCCGCGACGCCGGCCGAGTTCCAGGAGTCGTCGATCACCCGCGACGGACTCGCAGCGTTGCAGGCGGATCCGCCGCAGTGGCTCAAGGACCTGCGGAAGAACGGGCCGCATCCGAAGAACCTCGTCGCCGCCAAGCTGGGCGTTTCCATCTCCGGCCTGGCGCGGGGCGGCGTCGAGGACGCGCTGACCACCGAGCAGATCGACGCGATCATCGCCGAGAACCCGGAGTGGCTGGTCGCGGAGCGCGCCCGCTACCAGGTGGTCCTCCGAGAGGAACGGCGCGTGAAGTCGCTGCACGCGGAGCGCGCCCGCCGCGACTGATCGCGCCCCGCCTGCCGCGGTGGACCTATCGGCGTGATCGGCTGCGGACCCCCACACCGCATGTGTACGCTGTGAACATAGCGTGTGCAGCAGCCGCACGCCGGCACTCCTCAGGGAAGCAGGTGGACCATGCCCGAACAGATGTCCAGCAGTAGAGTCATCGCCGAGAGCCCCGACCGGGTGTTCGCCGTACTCGCCGACCCCGCTCACCACCAGGACATCGAACCCACCGACTGGGTGCGCGATGCCGTGGACGCCGCACCGATCGACCATGTGGGGCAGATGTTCTCCGTGAACATGTACCTCGAGCAGGCGGGCGGCGACTACGTCATGGAGAACAAGGTCATGGCGTTCGAGCCCGGCCGGACGATCGGCTGGCTACCCGGAACCAGCCAGGAGGGCGAGTGGCAGGCCGGCGGATGGTGGTGGCGGTACGACCTCGCACCGTCGGACGAGGGCACCCGCGTGACGCTGACCTACGACTGGACGGACACGCCGCAGTCGTTCCGCGACTTCGTCGGTGCGATGCCGCCGTTCCCGCCGGAGTACCTCGACCGATCGCTCGCCGGCCTCGACGCCGTGGTCCGCGGCTGAATCAGCCGGACACGACCTCGACGTCCACGAGCACGACGTCGCCACGCTCGTCGGAGGCCGGCAGGTCGACGACGGCGGTGATCGCCCAGCCGTGGTCCCCGTCGGGGTCGGCGATGGTCTGCCGTACCCGCCACGCCCGCGGCATCGAGGTGTCGAGCGAGAACAGCTGCGGACCGCGGGCGTCCGCGTCCGTCTCGATGTCGTCGTACTCCTCGTAGTAGTCGTCGAACGCCGCGTACCAGTCGACCCCCGGATCCATCTCGTCGAGGAGGTCGTACTCCTCCTCGGCGACGAGTTGGACGCGGCGGAACATCGCGTTGCGCACCATGACGGCGAACGCCCGCTCATCGGAGGTCAGGGAGGTGGACCTGCCGATCTCCGGTGCGGTGGCGTGCGCCTTCACCGGGTCGGGTGAGGTCATCTCCTCCCACTCGTCGACGAGAGAACTGTCGACGTATCGCACGAGTGCGCCGAGCCAGGCGATGTAGTCGTCGAGTTCGGGTGTGCGGACGGCCTCGGGGACGGTGTGCCGCAACGTGCGGAAGGCGTCCGAGAGGTACCGCAGGACGGCGCCCTCCGAGCGACCCAGCTGGTACTTCGAGACCAGGTCGTTGAAGGTCATCGCGCGCTCGATCATCTCGCGCACCACGGACTTCGGTGAGAGCTCGAACTGCGTCACCCAGGCGTGGCCGGCGGCGTAGGTCGCGAAGGCGGGAACCAGGAGGTCCTCCAGCGGCTTGGGGTAGGTGACGTCCTCGAGCAGCGCCATCCGCTCGTCGTAGTCGATGCCGTCCGCCTTCATCTCGGCGACCGCGGCGCCGCGCGCCGCGTTCTGCTGGGCCCGCAGGACGGGCCGCGGATCGTCCAGGACGGACTCGATCACCGAGATCACGTCGAGCGCATAGTCGGGGGACTCGGCGTCGAGCAACTCGAGCGCCGCGAGTGCGAACGGCGCAAGGGGCTGATTCAGCGCGAAGTCGGGCTGCAGCTCGACGGTGAGCCGCACGTGCCGGCCGTCCGCGTCCGGCTCGGCGAGCCGTTCCACCACACCCCCCGACTCCAGACCCCGGAACAGGGTGATCGCCGTGCGGATGTGCCGCAACTGGTTCCGGCGCGACTCGTGATTGTCCTCGAGCAGGTGCCGCATCGAGTCGAAGCAGTTCTGCGGCCGGGCGATCACGTTGAGCAGCATCGAGTTGGTCACCGAGAAGCGTGAGGCCAGCGGCTCCGGATCGGCGGCGACCAGCTTCTCGAAGGTCGCCTTCCCCCAGGAGACGAAGCCCTCGGGCGGCTTCTTGCGCTGGACCCGCTTGAGTTTCGCCGGATCCCCGCCCGCCTTGGCCTCCCGCCGGGCGTTCTCGATCTCGTGCTCGGGCGCGGCCACGACGACGGTGCCCATCGTGTCGAAGCCCGCCCGTCCCGCGCGCCCGGCGATCTGGTGGAACTCCCGCGCGCGCAGGTGGCGCGTCCGGTTCCCGTCGAACTTCGTCAAGCCCGTCAGGTAGACGGTGCGGATCGGCACGTTGATGCCGACGCCGAGGGTGTCGGTGCCGCAGATGACCTTGAGCAGCCCGTCCTGGGCGAGCCTCTCCACGAGCCGGCGGTACCGGGGGAGCATGCCGGCGTGGTGCACGCCGATGCCGGATCGGATCAGCCGCGAGAGGGTCTTGCCGAAGCCCGTGGTGAACTGGAAATCACCGAGCGCCTCCGCGATCGCGGCCTTCTCCTCCTTGCTCGCGAGCGGCAGCGACATCAGGGCCTGCGCGCGTTCGGCGGCGGCCTGCTGGGTGAAATGGACGACGTAGACGGGTGCTTGGTGCGTGGTCACCAGTTCCACGATCTGGTCCTGGATCGCCATCGTCGAGTACACGAAGTGCAGGGGCACGGGCCGCTCGGCCCCGGCGACGAGGACGGTCTCGCGGCCGGTCCGCCGGGTCAGGTCCTCCTCGAAGAAGGACGTGTCGCCGAGGGTCGCGGACATGAGGACGAATTGCGCACGCGGCAGTTCGATGAGCGGTACCTGCCACGCCCAGCCGCGGTCCGGCTCCGAGTAGTAGTGGAACTCGTCCATCACCACCTGATCGATGGAGGACGTGGCACCCGCCGCGGGGTGGCCCTGCGCGGCCCCGCCGGCGTCGTGGTCCGCCGGAGGCCCCGCGCCCTCGCGCAGCGCGAGGTTGGCGACGATCTCGGCGGTCGCGCACACGATCGGTGCGCCGGCGTTCACCGCGGCGTCACCGGTGACCATGCCGACGTTCTCGGTGCCGAAGACCTCGCAGAGCGCGAAGAACTTCTCGCTGACCAGAGCCTTGATCGGGGCGGTGTAGTACGTGCGGCGGCCCTGGGCGAGGGCGGCGAACTGGGCGCCCATCGCGACCAGGGACTTGCCGGAGCCGGTGGGCGTCGCCACGATCACGTTCGCTCCGGAGCACGCCGCGATCAGCGCCTCCTCCTGGGCGGGGTACAGCGTGATGCCGCGGTCGTCGGTCCACTCCAGGAAGGCCTCGAAGACCGCGTCGGCCGTCGGATCGGCCGGGAGCAGGTCGGTGAGGTTCACTCATCTCACTCTACGGGCCGCGATCGTGGCCGTTCAGCCCAGCTCCTGGGCGGGCGCGGCCACGGTGACGCCGGCGGCCGAGCGCAGGCCGTCGCGCAGGTGCGTCCGGGCCAGCCGTGCGGGCGTCGTCGTGGTGAGGAAGTCCGTCAGCAGTGTGAGGAACCGGTCGGGGGCCTCGGTCATGGGGAAGTGGCCGACCCCGTCGAAGACCTCGACCCGCGCCGCGGGCAGCGCCTCGCGGAGCACCTCGGCGTGCGAGGCGGGGATGATCGAGTCGTCGGCGCCCCAGGCGACGAGCGTGGGGACCTCGGCGGTGAGGTAGCAGCGGTCCCGCATCGTCACGACCTGCCCGCGCAGGTCCACCACCGACCGCAGCGTCCGCGCGAAGGCGTGCGGCGACGCCGTGTTCGGCATCCGGTCGAGCGCGCGGCGCAACTGCACCGCGTCGGGTCGCACGGGGCTCGGGACGGCCGCCGCGGCGAGGAGCGCCGTCGCCAGCACCTGCTTCGCGCCGGGGAGCGCCGTCAGCGCGACCAGTTGCTCGGCGAAGGGCAGGGAGAGGAGCCGCAGGATCGGCGACACGTCGTGGTCCACGCCGCCCGGCGCCACGAACGCGATCCGTTCCACCATCTCGGGGAACTGGTAGGCGAATTGTCCGGCGACGCCACCGCCGAGCGAGTGGCCGACGATCGAGACCCGCTCGATGCCGAGGTAACACAGCAGGTCGCGCATCCCGTTCGCGAACGCCGCCACCGAGTAGTCGGCACGCGGGCGGTCGGAGAGACCGTGGCCGAGCAGGTCCGGTGCGATCACGGTGAACCGGTCGGTGAGCGGTGCGAGGACCGAGTCCCAGACCAGCGAGTTGTCGCCGATCCCGTGCACCAGGAGAACGGCGGGGCCGGTGCCGCCGATCCGGTAGGCGCGGCGGTGGCCGTGGATCGTCGCGAAACACAGGTCGGGCACGTACGGGCGCGCCCGGAAGGGCAGGACGTCGGGACTCATCGCGGGCCTCCTCACGACTGACTGCACGTCAGTGTGGGCGGCCGGGATTACGGGCACGGCCCGCGCCGGTTACGCCGGCGTTTCGGCCTCGGCGTCGAGATCCGCGTCGCGGCGCAGCGCGGTCTGCAGGTCGGCGACCGTCAGCCGGGCGGGCTCGGTGCCGTCGACGAAGTCGCTCAGGACCGTGAGGAACCGGTCCGGGTCACTCCGGAACGGGAAGTGGCCGGCACCGTCGAACACCTCGAGGCGCGACGCCGGTAGCGAGGCGTGCAGCAGGTGGGCGTGCTCGACGGGGATGATCGGGTCGTCCGAGCCCCACACCACGAGGACCGGCACCGTGTCGGCGACGTACGTGCGGTCGAGCATCGTGACCACCTGGCCGAGCGGATCGACGACCGCGCGCAGGGTCCGGGCGAAGGCCCGCGGCGTCCCCGCGTGCGGCAGGCCCGCGAGGACGCGTGCGCACTCCGCATTGTCGACGAACAGCTTGTGCGGCACCCGGCCGAGGAGCTCCAGCGCGGCACTCGCCACCGGCAGTACACCGGGGAGGGCGAGTGACCGGATCGCGACCTCCGACAGGGGGAGGGAGACCGCGCGGAGCACGGGGGAGACCGACCGTGTGACGCCGCCGGTGTTGACGAAGACGAGCCGTTCGACCATCTCCGGGTACTGATAGGTGAACTGACCCGCGATACCGCCGCCGAGCGAGTGCCCGACCAGGGTGGCGCGCTCGATGCCGAGATAGAGGAGCAGGTCGCGCATGGCGTTGGTGAACGCCGGCAGCGAGTAGTCCGCGCGCGGCCGACCGGACAGCCCGTGTCCGAGCAGGTCGGGCACGATCACGGTGTACCGCTCGGCGAGGCGCTCGAGGATCGGCTCGAACGTCGACGAGTTGTCGGCCATGCCGTGGATCAGCAGGAGGGCCGGCCCGCTGCCGCCGATCCGGTAGGCCCGGCGATGTCCGTGGATCAGCGCGACGCGCTGACGGACCTGCGTCACGGCGCGGTGCCGTTCTCGCCTTCGTCGCCGGCCTGCTCCGCGAGGAAGGCCTCGAACTCGCTCGCCAGGTCGTCACCGGTGGGGATGGCCTCGCCGTCGGCGATGAGCAGCTCGCGCGGCTGGGCGGCGGCCTCGTCGTACTGCTGCTCCAGTGCCTCGACCACGGACGAGATCTCCGCGCTGGACGACACCTGGGCATCGATCTGCTCACGCAGCTCCGCGGCCTCCACGGAGAGGTCGCCGTCGGGCAGCTGCAGGCCGACGGAGCTGCGCAGCGCGCCGAGCATGCCGAGCACGGCCTCGGGGTAGTCGTTCTGCGCGAGGTAGTGCGGCACGTGCACGGACAGGCCGAGCGTGTCGTAGCCCTTGTCGGCCATGCGCAGCTCCAGCAGGCCGGCGGCGCTGCCGGGCAGGCGCATGGTGCCGCCGTCCCAGGACCGCAGCTCGGTGCGCAGTTCGGGGTTGTTGCCGTGCGCGGTGACCGGTACGGGGCGGGTGTGCGGGACCGCCATCGGGATGGCGTGCAGCCCCACGACCGTGCGCACGCCGAAGCGCTCGGCGAGGCCGGCGACGGCACTGACGAAGCCGTTCCACCGCAGGTCGGGCTCGGCGCCCGCGAGGAGGAGGAACGGTCGTCCCGCCGAATCGCGGATCGCGTACAGGTTGAGTTCGGGCTCGTCCACGCCGGTGAAGCCGTCCTCGAAGGTCATCGCGGGCCGGCGGGAGCGGTAGTCGATCAACTCGTCGACGTCGAAGGACGCCACGAGCTCCGTCGAGAGGTTGTCCTTGAGGTGCTGGCGCAGGAGCCGGAGCGCGTGACCGGCGTCGGCGTAGCCGTCGAGCGCGTGCACCAGTACGGGGCCGTTGCCGTCGGTGTCCGAGACCGACGGGCCGGGGAATTCCAGCTCGTACATGTGGGACTGCTCGTCCATGCGCTACCTCCAACCGCTGTGCTCCCCGCGCGGGGGAACTACCAGTTTTCCACGTGGGACAACCTCGCGTGCACCGTGTCGATTCCCGCGCGTCGCGTGTTTCCGCTCACGGCGTAACGGCGGAGGAGAGGAAGCGGCCCACGACCTCGGCTTCCGCGGGGGCGAGCGCGGCCGCCGCCGCGCGGATCGGGCCGATGAGATCGGCGAAGAAGTCCTCGCCGAGGCGCCGCGCGTGCGCGGTCACGAGGAGCCGGACCCGGCGTCGGTCCTCGGGGTCGGCCGCGCGCTCCACCAGGCCCGCGGCGGTGAGGCGATCGACGAGGGCGGTGCACGCCGCCGAGCTCAGGTGCAGGTGCGCCGCCAGCGCGCCCGGCGTGGAGGGGGCGCCGGCGCGCTCGAGGTCGAGCAGCGCCACCAGCGCCCGCACGTCGGTGCCGCCGAGCCCGTGGCGGGCGCCGAAGGCGGCGATCTCGCGCTCCCAGCGCTGCGCCGCGGCGCGCAGCGCGTGGACGAGGTGCTCGTTGTCGCTCACGCGGCGACGGTATCAGGTAGCTTGAGCGTGAGATATCTCGATCATCGAGAGGATTGGCCGTGGGAACGGAGTTCGCAGACGCCTACGACGCCCTGGTCGCGCAGTGGGGACTCCCCGTCCGGCGCACCGTCGTCGACGGTCCGCTCGCCCGCACGCGGGTCCTCGTGGCGGGCGACGATGCCGCGCCACCCGTCCTGTGCCTGCCCGGCGCCCGGGACACCGCCGCCGCGTGGTTCGCCCAGGCGGCCACGCTCGCCCGCACCCACCGCGTGCTCGCGCCCGACCTCCCCGGCGACGCCGGTGGCAGCGACCGTCGTGCGCTGCGGTCCCGCGGCCACCTGCCCGGATGGGTCGACGAGGTACTCGACGGGCTCGGCGTGGCGACGACCGCCGTCCTCGGGTACTCGCTCGGGGCCCAGATCGCGGTGGCCCACGCTCTCGCGCGGCCGGACCGCGTGCGGGCGCTGACCGTGCTCGATCCCACCCGCGTCTTCGCCCCGATGCGAATGACCACGGCGCTGCGGGCGCTGCCCGTGATGGCGGCCCCGTCGAGCCGGCGGGCGCGGGCGTACGCGGAGTGGGAGACGTCCGGCCACTGGCCGCCGACCCCCGAGTCCGGCCGGCTGGCGAGTGCAGCGGCCGACGGGCCGCGACCGTGGTACGCGGTGCCGGCCCGGCCGCGCCCCGCGGACCTGGAGGCGCTCCGGGCGCTACCGGGAGGAGTCACCGTCGTCGTCGCGCTGCGCAGCCGGTACCACGACGGCGCGGCCCTGGCGCGCACCGTCGAACAGCGGTATCCGTGGATGCGGGTCGAGACGCTGCCCGTGTCGCACCACCAACTGCCGTTCGCCTACCGGCCGTGACGGTCGTCGATCAGGAGACGTGGACCGTGGGGCGGCGCTTGGCGTCGTGCTCGGCCTGGCGCAGCACCTCGTGGCACACCGCAGCGACCTCGCCCGAGCCCTCGACGAGATACTTGCCCATGTTCAGCACGGGGTTCATCTCCGACCACTGGAAGTAGACCTCGGGCACCACGCCGGTCTCATCGCGGATGTACAACAGCACCGCGGCGATCGTGTTCGCGATACTGCCCGAGCGCACCTTGAGCAGGCGGTACCCGAACTTCTCGATTCCACGGACCTCCAGGTCCTCCTCGAAGTCCGAGGAGTCGCGGGGCCACACCTCGAGCAGGATCACCCGCGAGCGGCCGGGGATGTGGCCGAACTTGCGCTCGGCGCGGACCTTGTCGCGGTACTCCTTCTTGGTGTCCACGTCGGGCTCGTGCGAGACGATCCGGATCGCGTGCTGGGCGGCGGCGTCGTCGCGGATGAACTCGAGCGCCTTCTCGTCGAACGTGATCGACGATGCGCGCAACTCGAAGGATCGCCGCACGCGCGAGCCGATCGACACCACGGCGATGGCCAGGATGAACAGCGCGGCGATCCGGACACCGTCGGGACGCTCGATGATGTTGTCGATCGTGGTGTAGACGAAGACCGCCGAGATGAGGCCGAACCCCCAGGTGGCCGCGGTCTGCCGCTTGCGGCGCGCGGAGATGGTCACCGCGATCGCGGCGGAGGTCATGAGCACGAGGACGCCGGTGGCGTAGGCGCCGCCCTGCGCGTTCACATCCGCCTCGAAGATGAGCACGATCACGAGGGCGATCACCGTGAGCACCACGACCAGCGGCCGCACGGCCGACGCCCACCGCGGCGCCATGCCGTAGCGGGGCAGGTAGCGGGGCACCAGGTTCAGCATGCCGGCCATCGCGGACGCGCCGGCGAACCACAGGATCGCCACGGTCGACACGTCGTAGACGGTGCCGAAACCGTTCCCCAGGTACTCGTGCGCCAGCCAGGCCAGGGCGCGGCCGTTCGCGTCGCCGTTCGGTCCGAACTCCTCCGCCGGAATGAGCACCGTGGTCGCGAAGCTCGACGTGGCGAGGAGGACGCTCATGATCAGGGCGGCCGTCGTCAACATGCGCCCGGTGTCGCGAATGCGGGTGGCGGGGTATTCCGGCGGATCGTTCGGATCGCCCTTGATCTGCGGCATGACGGCGACACCGGTCTCGAACCCGGAGAGGCCCAGCGCCAGTTTCGGGAAGACGATCAGCGCGACGGCGATCACCATGAGCGGATTCGAGTGCTCCGTCCAGAGCAGATCCTGCCAGTCCAGCACCTTCTGCGGCCGTTCGGCGACGTGGAAGAGCGAGACGCCGATGACGACGACGTTGAGCGAGAGGTACACCGCGACGAGGAAGACGGCGGTGCCGATCGCCTCGCGGAAGCCCTTGAGGAAGATGACGCCCAGCGCGATCACGAGGACGAGGGTGATCGGGATGTTCGCGCCGTGGAAGAACGACGGGACCAGCGGGTTCTCGACGATGTGTTCCGCCGCGTCCGAGGACGACAGGGTGATCGTGATGATGAAGTCGGTGGCCGCGAATCCGAGGAGGACCAGGACGAAGAGCTTCCCTCCCCACCACGGCAGCAGCCGCTCGAACATCGCCAGCGAGCCGGACCCGTTGAAGCTCTCGCGCGAGACCCGCTTGTAGACCGGGAGCGCGCCGAACAGCGTCAGCGCGATGAGCACGAGCGTGGCGATGGGGGAGATGACGCCGGCCGCGATGAACGCGATGGCGGGCTGGTAGCCGAGGGTCGAGAAGTAGTCGACGCCGGTCAGGCACATGACCTTCCACCACGGCTGTGGGTGTTCCGCATCGGTCGCGTGCGGTCCGACGTGGGTGCCGGCCCGCTCAGACATGCCGCTGAGGAACCAGTCGCGCGTGCGGTCCGAGAACCGCGGTAAGCCGATCACGCGGTTCACAGTAGCGCTCACCGCCGCGGTGCGTCGGTCGCCCGTCCGCCGGTGTCCGGTTGCGACCGATCCTGTGCACAACGCCCAGCGTGGAGAACGTTTCGTACCCAAACTGGGGATGAGCGCCGGCGCGACCGCGTTGTCGTCCGCGGGCTCGGCGAGCATTCGACCATGACCAGACATCACGCGGACCCCGTCCTGAAGATCGACTCCATCGGCGACCTCGTCGCCGCCGTTCCGGCCCTCCTCGGCTTCTATCCCACGAGGTCGGTGATCCTGCTCGCGCACGACGAGGTGACGGGCCGGATCGGCGCCACCGCGCGCACCGACCTCGGCCTGAACCGATCCGGAGGACTGAGGAAGGACTGTCGCGCGCACATCGCCGAGGCGGTGGGGATGCTGCGACGGCAGGGCGCGGACCGGCTGTTCTGCGTGGTGGTCGACGAGCGCCCGTTCGCGCGCGTGGTCCCCGGGCTGCTGCAGGTCCTCGAGGACGCCGCGCGGTCCCGGGACACGATCGATCCGGACCTGGAGATCATCGACGTGCTGCTGCTGGACCGGATCGAAGCCGAGGAACGGTGGATCTGCCGGCACGGTGAGAGCGGATCACTGCCGGACCCGGCGGCCTCGCCGGTGATGGTCGCGGCGGTCGTCGAGGGGCGCACCGTGCACCGATCCCGGGCGGAGCTGACCGACCAATTGGCGGAGGAGGGCCCCGGCGTCACAGCGGATCGCTGCCGCGACGCCGCGGACGGCGAGGCGGACGGCGACCCCTGTGAACTGTTGGCCGTCGTGGTCAGTGCCGTCGCCGCGCAGGGGCGAGCTCCGCTCTCGGACGCCGATGTCGCGCTGCTCGGCGGCGCACTCCTCGACGTCGCGGTGCGCGACGCGGCGATGGCACTGGGAATCACCGTGATGGCCGACGAGGCCCGGGGCCTGTTCGCCGAGTTGGCGCGCCGCCTGCGGGGCACGCCCCGCGCCGCCGCGGCGACGTTGGTGGCCGCCGCGAGCTACCTCCGCGGGGACGGCCCGCTGACCGGCATCGCCCTCGACGCGGCGCTGACCGCGGACCGCGGCTACCGCGGCGCGCACCTCCTGGCGCACGCCCTCGCCGCGGGCATGCACCCGCGGGACCTGTGCCTCACCGCCGAGGTCGGCGTGGGCGTGGCGCGCCGACTCGGCGTGGAACTCCCGCCCCGGGGCATCGACTTCCCCCTCGCGGGATGAGGGGTCGGGGAGCGGGTTCCATCAGGCGCGACGTGCGGCGTGCGCACGATCACCGAGGGCCTGCGTGTACTCCCATGCGTCGGAGACGATCTCGCGCAGATCCGTCTTCTCGGGCCGCCACCCCAGCTCGTCGACCGCCCGCTGCGAGGAGGCGACGAGGACCGCCGGATCGCCGGCCCGGCGCTCGGCGGCGGTCTCGGGGATATCGCGCCCCGTGACCTCGCGGCAGGTGTCGATCACCTGGCGCACGGAGAAGCCCGCGCCCGATCCGAGGTTGAAGACCTCGTGCCGGCCCGGCTGCGCGTGGTCGAGCGCCAGCAGGTGCGCCTCGGCCAGATCCTTGACATGCACGTAGTCGCGGACCGCGGTGCCGTCCGGTGTGGGGTAGTCCGCGCCGAAGACGGCGATGTCACCGCGCTGGCCCAGCGCGGTCTGCAGAACCAGCGGGATGAGGTGGGTCTCGATCTCCCGGTTCTCCCCGAACCCGGCGTAGCTCCCCGCGACGTTGAAGTAGCGCAACGAGACCGCGGCCAGACCGTACGCGGTGGCGTACGAGGAGATCGCGGCGTCGATGGCGAGCTTGGTCGCGCCGTAGGTGTTGGTCGGCGCGGTGCGCGCGTCCTCGGTGATCGGGACGGACTCGGGCTCGCCGTACGTCGCCGCGGTCGACGAGAAGACCAGTCGCGGCACGCCGGCCGCGAGCATCGCGTCGAGCAGCGTCAGGGTTGTCACGACGTTGCCCTGCCAGTACTTGTGCGGGTGCGACACCGACTCGCCCACCAAGGACTTCGCCGCGAAGTGCAGCACGCCGTCGAAGTCGCCGTCGGCCAGCAGGGGGCGTGCGGCGTGCGCCACGTCGCCCTCCACGAAAGTCGCGCCGGCGGGCACCGCCTCACGGTTGCCGGTGCTCAGGTCGTCGAGCACCGTCACCTCGTGGCCGCGCTCGAGCAGCACCTGCGTGCACACGCTGCCGACGTAACCGGCGCCGCCCGTCACCACCAGGCGCATCGGCTACACCGCCTCGACGAAGACGGCGTGGGCCATCTCGTCGGGAAGCTCGAAGTCCTCGTGACCCGCGACCGAGATGATCACGGCGCCGCGCTGGACGGTGACGGACACGCGGGCGTCCGGCACGACGCCGGCCTCACGGAACCGGCCGATGAGGTCGGTGTCCGCCTGCACGTGCTCGGCCAGGCGCTTGATCACCACGGCGGTGGGGCCGCCCTGGGGGAGGTCGGTGAGACGGGCGGGGCGCGCGGGCTCGTTCGCGATCGCCATGCCGAGCTCGCCGAGGCCCGGGATCGGGTTGCCGTAGGGAGAGGTGGTCGGGTTGCCCAGCACCTCCAGCAGCCGCCGCTCCACGTCCTCGCTCATCACGTGCTCCCAGCGGCACGCCTCGGCGTGCACGTTCTCCCACTGGAGGCCGATGACGTCCACGAGCAGCCGCTCCGCCAGGCGGTGCTTGCGCATCACCGCGATCGCCAGCTGGCGACCCTTCTCGCTGAGCTCGAGATGACGGTCGCCGGCCACCCGGACGAGACCGTCGCGCTCCATGCGCTGCACCGTCTGCGAGACGGTGGGACCACTCTGCTCGAGACGCTCCGCGATCCGCGCCCGGAGGGGTACGACGCCCTCCTCCTCGAGCTCGTAGATGGTCCGCAGGTACATCTCGGTGGTGTCCACCAGATCGTTCACGTCTCCAGCTCCTTATCGTCACCGTCGAGCTTAACCGAGACGGCCTCCCGTCCCCCGTACTTAAGGTTACCTAACTTC
Organism: Tsukamurella paurometabola; assembly: GCF_900631615.1. Taxonomy (NCBI): domain Bacteria; kingdom Bacillati; phylum Actinomycetota; class Actinomycetes; order Mycobacteriales; family Tsukamurellaceae; genus Tsukamurella; species Tsukamurella paurometabola. Next base: position 4,244,427 of record NZ_LR131273.1, on the reverse strand, counting down.
GAAGCGGTGCAGGAGGGCAACGGCTAGGGTCGTGACTCATGGCACGGTTCCCCGACTCCCAGGTGGTCTGGGACCCCTCGGTACTCGACTACCGGTTCTCCCACTCCCATCCGATGGACCCCGTGCGGCTGCGCCTGACGATGGAGCTCTCGCGGATGCTGGGCGTCCTCGACGGGGCCGAGGTGGTGACCCCCGCGGACTTCGATCCGCTGGAACTCGCCCGCGCGCACACCGACGACTACCTCGCCGCGGTCCGCGTCGCGGGCTCGGGGCGCTCGCGGATCGACCTCACGGGGTACGGACTCGGCAACGACGACAATCCGATCTTCCTCCGCATGCACGAGGCCGCGGCGAGCCTCGTCGGGTCGACCCTCACCGGCGCGAAGGCGATCGCCGCGGGCCACACCACCCGGGCCGTCAACATCGCGGGCGGTATGCACCACGCGATGCGCTCGCACGCGTCCGGGTTCTGCGTCTACAACGACGCGGCCATCGCGATCTCCTGGCTGCTCGACAACGGATTCGACCGGATCGCGTACCTCGACATCGACGCCCACCACGGCGACGGGGTGCAGGCCCAGTTCTGGAACGACCCCCGGGTGCTCACGGTGTCCCTGCACGAGGACCCCCAGCATCTCTGGCCCAACACCGGCTACCCGACGGAGCTCGGCGGGCCGGAGGCCCGGGGCACCGCGGTCAACATCCCGGTGCCGGCCTTCTGTCCCGACGATCTGTGGCTGCGCGCCTTCCACGCCGTGGTCCCGTCGGTCGTGCGCGAGTTCCGTCCCCAGCTCATCGTCAGTCAATGCGGCTGCGACTCCCACGCGTCGGACCCGCTGACCGATCTCTCGCTCACCGTCGACGGGCAGCGCGCCGCGATCCTCGCGATGCGCGACCTCGCCGACGAGGTGTGCGACGGCCGGTGGCTCGCAGTCGGCGGCGGCGGATACCAGCTCGTGCACGTCGTGCCCCGAGCCTGGACCCACCTGATCGCGGCCGTCGTCGGTGCCGACGTCGATCCCACCACCCCGATCCCCGAGGAGTGGAAGGACCTCGCCGCGAGCCTGCCCACCGACCAGGTCGGCGCCGTCGGCGCGCTGCCGGACACCATGGGCGAGGGCGGCGCCACCGGCTACACCCCGTGGGAACCCTCCTCGTACGACCCCACCTCCGCACCGATGGAGGCCGCCGCGGACCGCTTCATCGCCCGCACCCGATCCGCTGTTTTTCCGCTCCACGGACTCGACCCCGAGGATCCCCGTGACTGACGTGATGCCCCTGCCGCCCTTCGCCACTCCAGGACGCGACCCGGAGGATCCCCGTGACTGACGACACCCCGCTCCACCCCCCGGGCCCCGCCACCGACCCGTTCCCGGCGCCGAGCCCGCAGGCACCGTCGGGCCCCTACGAGTTCCCGGCGCACTGGGTGGCCGATGTCCTCGCGTCCGACGGCGGTGTCGTGCACCTGCGGCCCGTCGTTCCCGACGACGCGGATGCGATGGTGGAGTTCCACGCCGGGCTCTCCGAGCGCACCCGCTACCTGCGCTACTTCGGGCCGTACCCGGTGATGCCGCCGCGCGACGTCGCCCGGATGACCACCGTCGACCACGAACAGCGTGTCTGCCTGCTCGCGATCCTCGGCGGCAAGATCATCGCCGTCGGCCTGTACGAGGGCCTCGCCGACTCCGGGAAGCCGACATCGGCGGAGGTGGCGTTCGTCGTCGCCGACGAACACCAGGGGCGCGGCCTCGGACCGATCCTGCTCGAGCACCTCGCCGGGGCCGCCGCCGAGAACGGCTTCCACCGCTTCGAGGCGGAGGTGCTCGCCGAGAACCGGTACATGGTCAACGTCTTCAAGGCCGCCGGCTACGAGCTGCGGCGCAGCTTCGACGGCAGCGTCGTGCACGTCGAGTTCGGCATCGACCCCACCGAGGCCCTCGTCGCCGTGCGCAACGCCCGCGAGCTGGCATCGGAGGCGCGGAGCGTGAGCAACGCGCTGCGCCCGACGTCGATCGCGGTGATCGGCGCGTCGACCACCCCCGGGAAGGTCGGGCACGCGGTGCTGCGCAACATCATCGCCGGCGACTTCGCCGGACCCGTGTACCCGGTGCACCCGGAACGCCGATCAGTCGCGGGCATCCGCGCCTACGAATCCGTGCGGGACATCCCCGACCAGGTGGATCTCGCGGTGGTGGCCGTGCCCGCCGACAACATGGACCAGGTGCTCGACGACTGCCTCGCCAAGGAGGTCCGGACGCTGCTCGTCGTCTCGTCGGGCTTCTCCGACGCCGGCGGCCGGGGCAAGGAGTCGGAGCGGCGCCTGCTCAAAGCGGTGCGCTCCCACGGCATGCGGCTGATCGGCCCGAACGCGCTCGGCGTGATCAACACCGATCGCGAGGTGCGGATCAACGCGACGCTGGCCCCCGTCGTTCCCGGTCGCGGCAACGTGGGCTTCTTCTGTCAGTCCGGTGCGCTCGGCATCGCGATCCTGGACACCGCGGCGAAACGCGGTGTGGGCCTGACGACCTTCGTCTCCGCCGGTAACCGCGCCGACGTCTCGGGCAACGACGTGTTGCAGTACTGGGACACCGACGACGCGACCGAAGTGGTGCTGCTGTACCTCGAGAGCTTCGGCAACCCGCGCAAGTTCGGCCGGATCGCGCAGCGACTGTCCCGGCAGAAACCGATCGTCGCCGTGCACCGCGGCGGGATCGACGCCGACCGCCGCCGGCGCGGTTCCGAGGCGCTGTTCGAGAACTCCGGTGTGGTGCAGGTCGATTCGATCCCGGAGCTGTTCGACTGCGCCACCTTCTTCAGCTACCAGCCGCTGCCCGCCGGCCCGCGCGTCGCCGTCATCGGCAACTCGACGGCGCTCGGGATCCTCGCCACGCACACCGGGATCCGAGCGGGACTCGACGTGGCGCAGCCCGTCGACCTCGGTGCGGCCGCGACCCCCGAGGAGTTCGGTGCGGCCATCGACGCGGCCCTCGCCGACGACGCGGTCGACGCGATCATCGCGGTCTTCGTGCCGCCCGTGGAGGCGCCCCCCGAAGCGCACGCCGCGGTGCTCCTCGAGGCCTCCCGGAAGCTGATCAAGCCGATCGTCTCCACCTTCCTCGCCTTCGACGGCGTCACCGAGCTGCTCGCCGCCACCGACGAGGACGGCGTGCGGGTACGCGGCTCGGTCCCGTCGTACCCCGAGCCGGAGCGTGCCGCGCGGGTCCTCGCCCACGGCTGGCGGTACGCGCAGTGGCGAGCCCGCCCCGTCTCGGACACCGCACGGCCCGACGGCACCGATGTGGAGACGGCGCGCACGCGCGTGCGGGAATGGTTGCCCACCGGGGACGCGGACACCGGCCCCGTCACCCTGAGCTTCGCCCAGAGCGCGGAGCTGCTGGGCCTCTACGGGGTGGGTGTCGTGGCCTTCGATGTGGCGTCGACGCCGGACGAGGCCGTCGGGGCCGCGGACCGCCTGGGCTACCCGGTGGCGGTGAAGGCCATGGGGGAGCGCTGGCGCCTGCGTGCCGACCTCGCGGCGGTGCGCCTGGACCTGACGGGGCCGCAGGCCGTCGCCGATGCCTTCGCGGAGCTGACGGAGGCGACGGGGGAGTCGACGCTGCACGTGCAGCGGATGGCGCACAAGGGCATCGGCTGCGCGGTGGGCTACGAGAACGACCCGCGGATCGGCCCGCTGCTGTCCTTCGGGCTCAGCGGAGCCGTGCCCGAGCTCCTGGGGGACCGCGCGTACCGATTGCTGCCGCTCACCAACGCCGCAGCGGCCGACCTGGTGACCGCGACGCGCTCCGCCCCGCTCCTCGACGGCTTCGCCGGCGAGTCCGGCGTCGACCGTGTCGCGCTGACGGACGTGGTGACCCGGATCGCCGCCCTCGCCTACGAGGTGCCCGAGATCGCCTCCATCGACTGCCAACCGATCCTCGCCACGACCGACGGCGCCTCCGTGCTGTCCGCCGTGATCCGCATCGGGCATGCGAGCGACGTTCTGGCCCAACAAGCGGAACCGCGCCGGCTATGAGAGCCGACGCGCTTCCTTCGGGGATGGATCGGGGCTGATCAGCTCGCGTACGCGCGCAGGCGGTCGGCCCGCTCGCCGTTGCGGAGCTTGCTCATGACCTCACGCTCGATCTGGCGCACGCGCTCGCGGGAGAGCCCGAAGAGCTTGCCGATCTGGTCCAGGGTGCGGGGCTGGCCGTCGTCGAGGCCGTAGCGCAGGCGGATGACCTGCTGCTCGCGCTCGTCGAGGGTCGCGAGCACGGAGCGCACGTCGCTGTGCATCAGGCTCGAGATCACGGCGGACTCCGCCGAAGCGGCCTCCGAGTCCTCGATGAAGTCGCCGAGGGGCGCCTCCTCGTCGGACCCGACGGGCATGTCCAGGCTGACCGGGTCCCGCGAGTGGTCCATGAGGTCCGCGATCTTCTCCGCCGGGATGCCCGACTCCGCCGCGAGCTCGGCGTCCGTGGCCTCACGGCCGAGCTGCTGGTGCAGCTCGCGCCGGATGCGGGCGAGCTTGTTCACCTGCTCCACGAGGTGGACGGGGAGCCGGATGGTGCGGGACTGATCCGCCATGCCGCGGGTGATCGCCTGCCGGATCCACCACGTGGCGTAGGTCGAGAACTTGAATCCCTTGGCGTAGTCGAACTTCTCCATCGCGCGGATCAGGCCGAGGTTGCCCTCCTGGATCAGGTCCAGCAGGGGCATGCCGCGGCCGGTGTAGCGCTTCGCGAGCGAGACCACGAGGCGCAGGTTGGCCTCCAGCAGGTGCTGCCGGGCGGCCTGGCCGTCGCGGACGATGTACGCGAGGTCCCGCTTCTTCGACGCCGCCATGCGCTTCTTGGTGGCCAGCAGGTGCTGGGCGTAGAGCCCGGCCTCGATGCGCTTGGCCAGCTCGACCTCGTCCTCCGCGGTCAGCAGGGCGGTGCGGCCGATGCCGTTCAGGTACACGCGCACCAGATCCGCGGCGGGACTCTGTGCGTCGAGATCGGCCTCGGTCAGCGGGGGCCGCACCCGATCAGCGGGGCGGGCTGCGGTGCTAGCGGTGTTGACGCGGTGTGCCATGTGGCTGCCTCCTGTTCGCCGGTACATCTGGTTCAACGGACGACGGGCGTGCAGAGTTCCCGGCCCGCGATGCGCTGACCTGCGGAAACAGCGAGATGTTCTGAGAAGTTGCTTAGAGGAAGGTTATGAATCCGTGCCGGAACAGGTCGGCGAGCAGGCGGCGGGCCGGATCGACGAGGTCGTCCTCGCCCGTCGCCGCTTCGAGCAGCAGCGCGAGATCCTCGGTGGTGAGTCCGCCGCGGCACCCCGCGAGCAGGCGGGCACCCGCGTCGTCGAGCTCGTGCACCCAGCGCGGGCCGGACATCCGGGTCACGCGCACGGCGACCTCGCCCCAGCCCTCCTCGCCGGGCGTCGACACCCGCTCGAGCGCGACGTCGTCGCCCAGCAGCGGGCGGGCCGCGTCCAGGTCCGCATCGCGCAGCCACCGCATCCGCGCGAAGTGCGCCGGGACCTCGTCGCCCAGTGGATCGTCGAAGGGGTGGCTCAGGTCCTCGCACACCACCTCGGACGGCCCGTCGGTCGACCGCAGGAAGACGAAGCCGAAGCCGATGCCCGTCACGCCGGCGTCGGCGAGGTGCGCGAGCCATCGGTCGGACTTCGCGCGGCCCTCGCCGACGCGGGGGTCGAGCCCTTCGTCGCGCAGCCAGGTCCCCACGTACAGCGCGGGATCGGCCACGTCGCGCTGCAGCACCCACGCCTCGATGCCCTCGGCGGGCAGCCAGGATGCGACTCGCGCCTGCCAGGTCTCGTCGTCGCGGTGCACCCACGACGCGAGTAGCGCGGCCGTGCCGCCCGCCGCGAGATGCTCGGGCGCGCCCCGCACCACCAGCTCGGAGGCGCCGTCGAGATCGAGTCCGGAGTCGCGGTAGGTGTGGTCGACGCGGCCCTCACCCACGACGAAGGGCGGGTTCGCCAGCAGCAGGTCGAAACGGCGCCCCGCGACGGGAGCGAACCAGTCGCCGGTCACCACGTCCACGTCGACGCCGTTCAGCGCGGCCGACGCCGCGGCGAATCCGGCGGCCCGCTCGCTCACATCGGTGGCGGTCACGGAGTCGGCGAACCGCGTCGCGGCGCAGGCGTGCACGCCGCAGCCGGTGCCCAGGTCGAGGACGGAACCGACGGGCTCCCGCGGCGTCGCCCGCAGCAGCGACTGCGAGGCGTGCCCCACGCCCAGGACGTGCTCGCGGTGTTGCGGGTGCGGCCGCATCAGGCCGTCGAGGTCCGAGAGGAACCACTGCGGCCCCTCGGGCAGATCCAGGGGGCGCAGGCTCAGCGCGGCCCGGACCCGGGACGGATCGTCCGGGGCGGGCTCGAGGAGCCCGGCGTCGATCGCCTCGTCGACGGTGACGGGGGCGAGGGCACCGTCGACCTGCGCGCGCTCGACGGGTGCGGCGGCGAGGAACAGGCGAATGAGCACGTCCAGCGGCGCTCGGCCGGCCGCCACGGTCTCGACGGGGCCGGGCTCGCCACGGGAGAGGCATCCGTAGGCGTCGCCCAGGCGATCGGCGACGGCCGATTCCGAGAAACCGGCGGCGGCCAGTGCGGGGCCGAGCCGGCGGCACAGCGGTGCCAGCGCGGGGGAGAGCCGCACCTACTCGCCGCGTGCCGAGACGGTGGTGATCGGGTGCCCCTGGAGGGCGAGGCGGTCGAGCTTGCGCCGCGTGAAGCGGTCCGGCTCACCCTTGCGCTTCTTCGGCCGGTCGTTCGCGCGGATCACCGCGATCCACGGGATCGGGATGGACCCGCCCAGCACGGCGAGCGCGATGATCCAGTTGCCGGTGGCCGAGTAGATCCACGCCGAGATCACGAGGGCGGGAATTCGGATCGCCATGATCATCAGATACCGGCGGACGCGCCGCCGGTGCTGCTCGTCGTACGAGTCCTCCGCATCGGTGATCACGTAGGTGGCGTCGCCTTGGTTTCCCACACTTCGATCGTCCCACTGCGGCTGGCAGAATGAAAGTCATGAGTACGAAGACCCTGGAGAAGCCGGACGTCGATGTCGACGCCGACACCGGCAACGACGACGACAGTCCCAAGTTCTTCCACTACGTGCGGAAGAACAAGATCGCCGAATCGGCCGTGATGGGGAACTACGTCGTCGCGCTCTGCGGCGAGACCTTCCCGGTCACCAAGTCGGCGAAGCCGGGTTCGCCCGTCTGCCCCGAGTGCAAGAAGATCTACGACCGCCTCAAGAAGTAGCCCTCAGCGCGGCTCCACCTCGCGCGCGGGCCGGGAGGGCGGCACGCGCGCGACACCCGGGTCGGCCGTGCGCGGCGACGGCAGGTCGGTCTCGACGGTGCGCCGCGGCGGCGCGTCGGTCTCGACGGTGCGCGCGTCCGGCGGCGTCTCCGCCTCGGCGGGCGGTGCATCGGACTCGGGGCGTTGGCGGCGCCGGATCGGGTCCGTCGCGCGGCGCAGCCCCTCGGCGGCGGCCCTGCCCGGATCGGGGATGCCCGCCTCCTTGATCTGCTCGACCACCCAGCCCCGCAGCTGATCGGTGCGGATCTCCCGGGCGGGCCACCGGTCCTGCAGCGCGGCGTTGAACTCGGCGCCCACCATGACGGCGAAGCCGAGGAAGAACGTGAACAGCAGGAAGGCGATGGGCGTCGCCAGCGCGCCGTAGGAGATGCCCCGCCCCGAGGCGATGAACGACAGGTACACCCGCAGTCCCGTCGACGCGACGAGGAAGATCAGCGCCGCCAGCGCCGCGCCGGGGACGTGCCGGTACCAGGGCAGCGGCCGCGGCAGCGCCTGCCGGTAGAGCAGGGCGAGCCCGCCCACCAGCATGAGCACGACGAACGGCAGGTAGCCGAAGTCGATGAGCTGCGCGACCGCCGGGTGCCAGGACGCGGGGATGTACTTGATGATGAAGCTCGGTCCGAGCGCGACGAGCGGCAGCGTGAACACCGCGATCACGAGGAACTCGAGGTAGAGCACCAGCGCGAACAGGCGCTGGTACACCGGGTTGCGCACGGTGTGCTGGTCGTGGGCCATGCTGATCGAGTCCACGTACGACGACAGCGCGGACGACCCGGCCCACAGGGCGATGATGAAGCCGACGGACGCCACGTCGCCGCGCCCCTGCTGGAGCACCCCGTCGACCATCGGCCGAATGATCTCGTCCACCACGTTGGGCGTGAAGACGCGCAGCCCGAAGGAGATGAGGCGGTCGTGGATCACCCCGATGGTGTCGGGGCCGAACCAGTTGGCGACGTAACCGATGAGTCCCATCAGCGCGAGCAGCAGCGGCGCCAGCGACAGGGTGGTCCAGAAGGCGGCCTGGGCGCTGTGCCCGACGATCGAGTCGTCCCAGGACTTCACGACGGTGCGCCACAGCACCTGCGGCATGCCCTTGACGACGCCCCACGCACGCCGCGGGAAGGAGACATGCGGGGGCTGATCCAGGTCCTGGGTGTGCGGCCCTGGATCGTGCCGCTCGGCATCCTGCGCCGGGCCCGGTTGCCGGTTCGCCGGCGTGCCGTGTGCGTCGTCCATCATGTTCAGTCTTGCGCACCGGCGCCGATCACGCCGGAACCGGGACCGCCGCGTGTTGCGAGTAGACTGCTTCCGGGTTCACGATCGACCCGCCCGCGCCGCGGACTCGCGCCGGGCGGGCTTGTCTCGCGGTTTAGGGGTGCGTTTCTCGATGGCGGTTTCACTTCGTGTCTGGCAGCGCCGTGCGCTCACGAAGTACTTGACCTCGAAGCCTCAGGACTTCCTCGCCGTCGCCACGCCGGGCGCCGGCAAGACCACGTTCGCGCTGCGGGTGGCCGCCGAGCTGCTGGCCGACCGCACCGTCGAGCGGGTGACGGTGGTCGCCCCGACCGAGCACCTGAAGTACCAGTGGGCCGAGGCGGCCGCCCGCAACGGCATCAACCTCGACCCGAACTTCACGAACTCGGGCGGCAGCACGTCGTCGGACTTCCAGGGCGTGGTGATCACCTATGCGCAGGTGGGCATGCACCCGTACAAGCACCACGCGCGGACCACGGCGTACAAGACGCTGGTCATCCTCGACGAGATCCACCACGCCGGCGACGCCAAGAGCTGGGGCGAGGGCGTGCGCGAGGCCTTCGAGCCGGCCACCCGCCGCCTCGCCCTCACCGGCACGCCGTTCCGCAGCGACGACAACCCGATCCCGTTCGTCACCTACGAGCCCGAGGCCGGTGGCGGCCAGCGATCCAAGGCCGACCACGTCTACGGCTACTCGGACGCACTCGCCGACGGCGTCGTCCGGCCCGTCGTGTTCCTCGCCTACTCGGGTCAGGCGAGCTGGCGCACCAGCGCGGGTGAGGAGTTCACGGCCCGCCTTGGCGAGCCGCTGAGCAAGGAGCAGACGGCACGCGCCTGGCGCACCGCGCTCGATCCGCACGGCGATTGGATCCCCGCGGTGCTGCAGGCCGCGAACACCCGCCTCGACCAGCTCCGGCGCGCGATGCCCGATGCGGGCGGTCTGGTGATCGCCACCGACCAGTCGACGGCGCGTGACTACGCGGAACTGCTCGAGGAGATCAGCGGCGAGAAGGTCACCGTCGTGCTCTCCGACGATCCGACCGCCTCGAAGCGGATCTCCCAGTTCTCCGAGGGCACCGACAAGTGGATGGTCGCCGTCCGCATGGTGTCGGAGGGCGTCGACGTCCCGCGCCTGGCTGTCGGCGTGTACGCCACGAGCGCGTCCACCCCGTTGTTCTTCGCGCAGGCCATCGGGCGCTTCGTGCGACTGCGGGTGCCGGGCGAGACCGCGAGCGTCTTCCTGCCCTCGGTGCCGGTCCTGCTGGACCTCGCCGCGAAGCTCGAGGAACAGCGGGATCACGTGCTGGGTAAACCGCACCGCGAGTCCGACGGGCTCGAGGACGCGCTGCTCATCGACGCGAACAAGCAGAAGGACGAGCCCGGCGAGGAGGAGAAGGCGTTCGTCTCCCTCCACGCCGACGCCGAGCTGGACCAGCTCATCTACGACGGTTCCTCCTACGGCACCGCCACCTTCTCCGGGAGTGAGGAGGAGGCCGACTACCTCGGCCTGCCCGGGTTGCTCGACGCGGAGCAGATGCGGGCGCTGCTGCAGCAGCGACAGAAGGAACAGGTCGCCGAGCGGACGGCCGTCGAGGAACGTCCCGCGCCCCCGCCGCAGGTCGAGGAGCGGGCGAGTGCCGGCGCGCAGTTGTCGGCCCTGCGCCGCGAGCTCAACTCCCTCGTCGCGATGCATCACCACCGCACGGGCAAGCCGCACGGCGTGGTGCACAACGAGCTACGCAGCCGGCTGGGCGGCCCCGTCACGGCGATGGCGTCGGCGGAACAGCTGCGGGAGCGGATCGCGGCGCTGCGCACCTGGAAGTGATCGCCCCGCGCTACAACGCCCGGAGAACGGCGACGGCGCCGTGCACCCGGAAGTAGGGCGGGTGCACGGCGCCGTCGGACGCGGAACTAGACGGTGACGGGCTCACCGGCGATGGTGGCGCCCTGCGCCTCCAGTTTCGCGCGGTGCTCGGTGAAGTGGTGCCCGCAGAAGAGCAGCTCGAAACCCGACGGGAGTACCGCACGGACCTGGGCGGCCGCCGAGCAGCGATCGCACCGGTCGGACGCCGTCAGGGGAGCGAAGGCATCGCCCGCGGGGGCCTCTGAAGTGACTGTGTTCGTCATGACTCCTCCGTTCCTCACGAACCGTTCTTACATCTCTTTATACGTTCGAGGGTACCCATTTGTTCCACCACACCGGGGAGGCGGGCGGCATGTTCTCCCAGGGTGAACAACGTCCGGGTACGGAGACGGCCCCGGGAAACACGGGTGCGGGGCGCGCGAGTGGTCCCCTAGGGTGAGGCCCGTGGCGCAGCTGATGATCCCCGCGATGTTCGTGATCGGGGCGATCAGCCAGTACGTCGGCGCCTCCCTGGGGGTGGGGCTGTTCGAACAGCTCTCGCCGGTCGCCGTGGCGTGGCTGCGCGGCGCCGGCGCCGGCCTCATCCTGCTCCTCGCACTGCGCCCGCGCCGTCGCGACTGGACCCCGGCACGACTGCGCGCGGCCGCGCTGTTCGGCACCGTCACCGTCGCCATGAATATGGCGTTCTACGAGGCCATCGACCACATCGACCTCGGCACCGCCGTCGCGATCGAGTTCCTCGGCCCCATCGCGGTGGCCGTCGCCGGCTCGCGTCGCTCCGTCGACCTGATCGCCGCCGGCGCGGCGCTGGCGGGCGTGGTGTGCGTGGCCGGGGTCAACGTGGGCGGGGTCGCCGGGTCCGACGGTGCGGTCGGCGTCGCGTGCGCGCTGCTCGCGGCCGGCCTGTGGGCGGGATACATCGTGCTCGGCAAGCGGGTCGCCGACGCCGGCGGTGGTATCGAGGGGCTCGGCGTCGGCCTGGCCGCCGGCGCCCTGGTGCTCGCACTGCCCGGCCTCGGGCCCGATCTCGTCACCCGCCCCGAGGCCTTCCTCAGCTGGCAGGTGTGGATCCTCGGCCTCGGGCTCGGCCTTCTCAGTTCGGTGGTCCCGTACGCGCTCGACCAGGTGGTGCTCACCCGCGTGGGGCGCGAGCGGTTCGCCCTACTGCTCGCCCTGCTTCCCGTGACCGCCGCCGGCGTGGGCGCCGTGATGCTGGGGCAACGCCCCGGTTGGCTCGAGGCGGTCGGCATTGCGCTCGTCGTGATCGCCATCGCCCTGACGTCGCGCCGGACGCCCGCACCCGATGAGCGTGCCTTTCCAGGAACGTGACCTGGAAAGGTCACATCGCGCCGAGTGCGTCGGCGAATTGGGTTGCGAAGAATTCGATCTCGTCGGAGTCGATCGGCAGTGGTGGCCGGACCTTGAGGACGTTGCCGTGGTGTCCTGCCGTGGAAATCAGCACGCCGCGGTTACGCAGCCCGTCGACCAGTTCGACTGCTCTCACGCGGTCTGGAACTTTGGTGTCGCGGTCGGCGACGATCTCGATACCCATGAAGAGACCACGCCCACGTACGTCTCCGATGACAGGGCTGCCCTTCTGAATCTCTCGGACGAGCCCGCGCAACTGCTCACCGCGGGTCGCGGCCGCATCGATGAGGCTCTCCGTCTCGATAACGTCCAGTACCGCGGCTGCGGCAGCCATCGACACCGGGTTGCCGCCGAACGTGTTGAAGTACGGCACTGCACTCGCGAGAGCGTCGGCGACGTCGGTTGCCAACACCGCGGCTGCCACAGGAAAACCCGCAGCCATGGGTTTGCCCATCGTCACGATGTCGGGCGTCACGGCATGGCGCTGGTAGCCCCACATCCCATGCCCCAGGCGGCCGAAACCGGGTTGGACCTCGTCCGCGATGAACAGGCCCCCTGTGGCTCGAACGGCCGCCACCGCACCCGCGAGGAGGCCGGCGGGGTCGGGCTGGATCCCGTCCGAGGAGAAGACTGTGTCGAGGAGCAGCGCGGCCACACCGATGCCGGATCGCTGCAGATCAGCTGCCGCCTCCGCGACCGCGGCCGTGAACTCCGCGGCTGCACGGTCGCCTGTCCGATAGGGATCGGGGGCATCGACGACGCGGACCCACCCGGGCACGTCGGGGTCCACCGACGGCGAGCACGCTGCACTGACCGTAGTGCCGCCGTGGTAGGCGCCGCGCGTGACGATGACGCCGCGGCCGCCGGTCGCGTGGCGGGCAAGCCGCACGGCGAGGTCGTTCGCCTCGGAACCCGTGCACGCGAACGAGATCTGGCCGAAGCCGGGCATCGTGCGCAGCAGGCGCTGCCCGTAGTCGATCGCGCCCTCGTGCAGGTATCGGGTGTGGGTGTTCAGGGTGGCCGCCTGAGTGGCGACGGCCTCGACCACGGCGGGGTGGCAGTGGCCGACGCTCGCGACGTTGTTGTACATGTCGAGGAAGCGGGTGCCGTCCGCGTCGGTGAGCCACAGGCCCTTCGCGGACACCGGGTGGATCGGACGCCGGTAGAGGAGCGGTGTGCGTTCACCGAGGACGGCCCCGCGGCGCGCGATCAGGTCCCGGACGTCGTCGGACAGGCCCGCCGCGTCGGCGGCGGTGAACCGGTTCACGTCGAGCGGCGAGGTGGTGGGTACTGAGGTGATGTCCGCCATGGTGCGGCCTTTCGTTCGTGCGTGCGGGGCGGGCCTCACAGGGTCGACAGCCACAGGCCCCAGCGCGGATCGTTCATCTTCAGGCGCGACCGCATGAGCTTCCACGCGCCGTACTTGTGGTAGTCGAAGTCCCACGCATCGGTGAGGCGCTGATTGACGCAACCCCACAGGCCCCACTTCAGGTCGGCGAGCGCGCTGAACACTTCGACGCGCGCGACCGTCGCGAAGTCCGCGCGGCCGTAGAACTCCTCGACCATCTCGTGGACCCGGACGTCGTCGTAGAACATCTCGGTGACCAGTACTGCTAGCTCGTACGCTCGCTCGTTGTCCGAGGCGAACTCGTAGTCGACGAGCTTCATCGGCCGGGTCGGGTGGTACAGGAAATTGCCGGGCATCGGGTCGTTGTGGCACGGGACGATGTCGAGCCCGCCGGCCAGAAGCGCGGCCCGCGCCGCCCGGTACTCCGTGAGGAGGGCACCGGTGAAGGCCGGTAGGCGGACATCGAGCTCGGCCGCCTGGGCAAGGTGCTCGTCGATCATGTCGAGGACCGTCTTGCGGTGGCCGAGCGGCCCGGACGCGTGCAGGGTGCGGTAGAGCCCGACGATCTCCAGTGGGACGTCGGCGCGCTTGAGATCGCCGTTGGTGCAGGCGGCGTACCCCTCGAGGAACTCGACCACTTCGACGCCCGTGGCGGAGTCGAAGAACACGATCTCCGGCCCGATGCCGAGGGCGCCGGCGCGTTTTCCGGCCTCGTCGGTGACGCCGCGGTCGATGAACGCCTCGCTCCCCGCGCCCGGGAGTTTGAGGAAGTACCGGCGGTCGGTGCCGGACACGGTGATCCGCCAGTTGCTGTTCTGCAGGCCGCCGGCGACGGGTGCGTAGTACAGGTCGCATCCGCGCCACGTTTCGATGCCCGCCAGGACGCACTCGACGGCGCGCTCGGCATCGGTGCGCGCGGTGCCCACGGCGCGGTCGTCGGGTTCGGGGAAGGTGGACGGGGCGCTCGTCGCGGGAGTGGGGGTGTCGGTCTTCATGTGGAACCGCTGTTCCTTTCTGTCCGGTGTCGTCTCTGTCCGGCGTCGTCGGTCAGACGGAACGGACCTGGTCGTCGAAGCGGGGATCGCGCAGTTGGGCGCGGGCGCGGAGGAACTGCCAGTCGGCGAACTTGGAGTACTCCTGCGTCGCCGGTCGCACCGCGTCGCAGTACGAACCGATGAGACCCCACCGCACCTGATCGGCGATGCCGTAGGCGCGTGCCCTGGCGAAAGCGGCGCGGTCGAAGGCGCCCCAGGCCCGTTCGAAGAGCGCCTCGGCGTCGCTCTCCAATGGGGCCAGTTCCGCCAACATCGAGCCGATGTCCTGCAGCGGGTCCGCGTCCGCGGCGCAGTCGAAGTCGACGAGAAGCAGACCGCCGTCGTCGGTGACCAGCACGTTGGAGACGTTGGCGTCGCCGTGGATCGGCACCCGGTCGAAACCCGCTGCGGTGATGGCGGATTCGGCCCGGTTCAGCAGGCGCAGCATCCACGGAAGGTCCGCGGGCAGAGCCGCACCCGCGCGACTGGCGGCGGCCGCCGCGGTGCGGATGTCGTCGAAGACGGTGGCGGAGCGGCCGGTCGGAGGCAGCCGGTGGACCGCGCGCCGGACCTCGATGAGCCGACCGAGCCGGTCGGGGGCGTCGAACAGGTCCAGGTTCGCGGTGTGCGCCCGGTCCGTGTAGTCCTCGGTGATCAGGATGCGCTCGGACGGGTCGGCGTGGTGGACGCGTGGGCCGATCCCGGCCTTCCCGGCCGCGACGGCAGCGGCGAACGACGTCGTGACGTCGACGTACGCCGCCGTGTGGGGTTCGAGAACCTTCACATGGCATCCGCCCGCGGCAGGCGAACCGGGGAAGGGCAGGGGCACCGACCAGCGCCGGGAATCGGCTCCCCACCAGCTGGGGCTGGCCATCACGGGCTGGGGCAGTGCGCAGCCGGTGTCCGGCCACCACTGTGCGAGGTCGTCGGTGCTCGGCTCGGTCATCGTCACGGTCGGCTCCTTCGTCGTCGTGGTCATCGGGTGCCACCTGCGGTGGCGAACAGGGGCGGGCGGCCCAGGGGCACGGGGCGGCGGGACTCGAGCCAGCGGGTCAGCCGCAGCACCCGCTGGTCGGACAGGCGCGGACCGGTGATCTGCAGGCCCACGGGGCACCCGTCGATCAGTCCGAAGGGAACGCTCGACGCCGGCTGGCCCGTCTGGTTGAACCATGCGGTGAACGTGCAGTGGGCGAGCGGATGAGCAGCGTCGATACCGGCGCTCTCGGCGGCGAAGCCGGGCTCCGGGATCACCGGCGCGAGAACGAAGTCGAACTGCGCGGTCGCGGCCTGCATGGCCGCCTGGGCGCCGTCGACGATGCCCAGGTCGCGCGCGTGGTCGGCGGCGGAGTACCCGGCCGCGGCCGCGGCCCAGCCGGCGACCGCCGGGTGCACCAGCTCCCGCTTCTCGGGGACGATGCCCTCCCATTCGGTGCGGGCCCGGACCTGGAACACGCGGTCGAGCGCGTCGCTCGGCTCGACGCCGAACGGTGCGGTCAGTACTCGCACGTCCGCGCCGCCCGACGCCAGGGCGTCCGCGGCGGACTGCAGGATCTCGCGGACCCGCGGGTCCAGCGGGAACCGCGGATCGACCTCGGTGAGCATGCCGATCCGCAATCCGGCCGGGGTCAGCTCGGCGTCGAGCCCGTCGGGAGAGTCCGGGCCGAGCGCGAGCGCATCGCGCGGGTCGAAGCGGGCGATCACCCGGTAGAGGTCGATCGCCTCGTCCACGGTGCGCGCCATCGGCCCGGGCGAGCGGGTCGTCGACGCCGGCAGGTGTGGGATCCTGCCTTGGGTGGGCTTGAGGGCGACCACGCCGCAGTGGCCCGCCGGCAGCCGGACGGAGCCGGCGATGTCGGTGCCGACGGCGCCGAACCCGATGCCCGCGGCCAGAGCGGCGCCCGCGCCGGCGGACGAGCCGCCCGTGTTACGGCTGGTGTCCCAGGGGTTGCGGACGACGCCGTACAGCGAGCTGACTCCCGCGGCCATCATGCCGAAGTCCGGCATCGTGGTCTTCGCCACGATGACGGCGCCGGCCTCCTTGAGGCGCGCGGCGGGCGGGGTGTCGACGGTCGTGTCCGGGACGTCCGTGTGCGCGGCACTGCCGTGGCGCCACGGGGTTCCGACCGCGTTGATGCTGTCCTTGATCGTGACGGGCAGACCGTCGAGGTCGCTCAGCGGCGCGCCCGCGACCCAGCGGGACGCGCTGGCTTCGGCGGCGGCGCGCGCCGCCCGGTCGTCGCGGTGCGCGATGGCGTTGATCGCGGGATTGCGTTCGTCGATCCTGTGGAGGGTGGCATCGAGCAGGTCGACGGGGGTCAGGTCTCCGGTGCGCAGCCGGGAGCGGATCTCGGCGGCGGGGAGGTCGAGGAATTCGGTCATGTGGTGCTCCTACGCTCCGAGGGTCTGGGGGACGGACGTGACGAGCTGTTCGGCGATCGAGCCGAGGACGTCGACACCGGCGAGAAGATCACAGTCGCGGGTGAACTCGTGCGTGGAATGGGAAACCCCGTCCACGCTCGGGACGAACGCCAGGATCGTCGGCACCACCCGGTTCAGGGCGACGGCGTCGTGGCCCGCGCGGGTCAGCAGGTCCCGCACCGGGAGCCCGGCGTCCGCGGCTGCCTTGTGCGTGATCCGCACGCCCGCCGGCCAGAACGGCTCGGCCTCGCGCAGCGTGCAGTCGGTGATCTCCACCGTGGTCTCGCCGGCGGCGGTGATGGCGTCGAACGCGGCGAGCAGCCGCGCGTGCGCCTCGTCGAGCCGCGCGGCGCTGTGGGCGCGAAGATCCACGTGCAGCGTGACGCGGCTCGGGACCACCACCGGCGAGCCGGGTTCGACCCGGATCCGGCCGACCGCGGAGAGAACCTCGTCCGCCGGATAGGCGGCCGCGACCTCGCGGGCCGCGAGGACGACGTGCGCCGCCCCGACAAGCGCGTCGCGCCGGTCCGCCATCGACGTGGCGCCGGTGTGGCTCTGTTCGCCGTGCACCACCACCGTGTACTTGCGCACCGCCCAGTTCGCCGCCACCGCGCCGATGCGGTCGCCGGAGTCGTCGAGTTCGCGGCCCTGCTCGATGTGCAGTTCCGCATAGGCGGCCGCGGTCGGTCCGGCGTCGTCGCCGCGCATACCGGTCGCCGCGAGCGCCTCCGCGACGGTCACGCCGTCGAGGTCGGCGGTCGCGAGCATGCGCTCGGTGTCGAGCCCGCCGGTGAAGCAGCTGGACCCCATCACGCTCGGGGTGAACCGGGCGCCCTCCTCGTTGAACCAGTCCACCACCGCGAGGTTGAGGCGGGGCGCCGTCGTTCCCGCGCGGACCGCGCGGTCGATCCGCGCCGCCGCGTGTGCGGCGGCCAGGACGCCGAGGGCACCGTCGAACCGCCCGCCGTTCGGTTGGCTGTCCGAGTGGGAACCGATCAGCACGTACGGCGCGCCGGGCACCCATTCGAACCGGCCGAACAGGTTGCCGATCCGGTCGAAGGAGGTGCGGGCGCCCCATTCGGTCAGGCGCTCGGCGAGCCACCGCCGGGCCTGCGCGTGCGCCGGCGTCCCGGCCAACCGGTGCAATCCGCCGTCGGGCGTCGCGCCGAACCCCGACCAGGTGGCGAAGTCGGAGAGGAACCGGCGGGAGTCGGTGTCGATCGTCTCAGGCATCGGCCACCTCCGGGACAGCCGGACCCGGCTCCGGGCGGGGCTCCGGGCGGGGCTGCGGGCGGCGCACCGGGGCGGCCGCGACGGCGAACATCTCGTCGACGTACCGGCGTTCCTCCGCGGACTGTCCTGTGGCGGCGGAGACCACCAGGAACACGAGGAGGTTCACGGCGAGGCCGACCACGCCACCGGTGAGCGATCCCAGCGCGGGGATGTCGTCGGGGTACATCACGGTCAGGGCGAGCGCCGTGAGGAAGCCGGTCGCCATCCCGGCCAGCGCACCGTACTTGTTGCCTCCGCGCCAGAAGATCCCGAGGAACAGCGGCACGGCGAGCTGCACGATCGACTGGTACGACAGTTGCGCGAGCAGTTGCAGCCGGGGCATGTCGAAGGTGAAGAACGCCACGACCGCAGCGAACGCCATGTAGAGCACCATGCTGCCCTTGGCGACCGCGGTGAGCTGGCGATCGGTCAGCGGCCGCCCCGGACGGTCGACGAGGTCGTTGGCGATCTGCAGCCCGCACACCTGGACACTGCCGTCGATGTGCCCCATCGACGCGGCGAACACCATCGTCACGGCCAGGCCCAGCAGCCACGTCCCGCCCCAGTCGCCGAGCAGCGTGAACCACCCGACCTGGGGCGCGTCATGGACCGCGGGCAACGTGGTGGCGGCGAGACCGACCAGCATGAGCAGCGTGTAGAACACGCCCGAGATCAGGATCGTGCGGATGGTGCCGGCCTTCACCGCCCGCACCCCGGACGCGGTGTAGATGCGTTGGAAGCTCATCGGCCAGCACAGGGAGCCGATGACGCCCGTGAAGATGAGGCTGAACAGGTACCAGGAGCCGTACCCGTCGCCGTCGCCGGGAACGCGGAGTGCCGAATCCGCGAGATGCGCGAGCGTGCCGAAACTGACCGGGCTCCCGGCGATCCCGCTGAGCAGGATCAGGCACACCACCGCGGAGAACCCGTACGCCACGATGCCCTGGAACATGTCCGTCATGATCAGACCCCGCATGCCCATTTTGACGGTCCAGTACTGGCGCACCACGATCGTGACCAGGCCTACGACCAGGCATGTTGTAACCGACCACGCACCGTCGCTGGCCACCCGGAAGATCTCGCCCAGGGCCTGCATCCCGAGGACCACCCAGGGGAACACCGAGACGATGCCGATTGCGCTGGCCATCACCTTTACGCCGCGGGAGCGGAACCGGACGCCCATCAGTTGCGGCTGGCTGCGCAGGTCGTACCGCGCGCCCCAGCGCCAGGCTCGGGTGGCCATGAAGTACATGGCCGCAACGCCGAGCGTGGAGTAGGCGAGTCCGTAGAACCCGAATACGCCGGGGCCCGCGGCCAGACCGAAGAACACGATGAAGACCGCGCCGGGCCACCAGGAGTTGACGTAGCACATCGCCACGTACCAGGGGCCGTAGCTGCGGCCGCCAACCGCGTACTCGTCGAAGCTCGGCTTCGAGGTACGCTGAGTGATGTACAGGATCGCAATGATGCAGGCGTAGAAGGCGCCGAGCATGGTGAGCATGAGGGCCATGTCAGTTCTCCTGCGCCGAAGAGGAATCGGGGACCAGGGACTCGTCGAGCTCGCCCCGGACGTCCTCGACCCAGTACTGGATCCAGAGCCCGAGCCCGACGAGCGCGGCGGTGGCGATCCAGTACACGAGCGACAGCGGGATTCCGAGGATCAGCACCGCTTTGCCGCTGGACCACAGGTACAGTGGCGGAAACAGCGCCAGCACCAGTGCGGTGGCGTAGCCCACTGTGAACAGGGTGGTGAGCACACGCCGATCGAGTGCTCGGATGATGTTCTTCATCAGGA
Organism: Tsukamurella paurometabola; assembly: GCF_900631615.1. NCBI lineage: Bacteria > Bacillati > Actinomycetota > Actinomycetes > Mycobacteriales > Tsukamurellaceae > Tsukamurella > Tsukamurella paurometabola. The sequence goes on along the minus strand of NZ_LR131273.1, from coordinate 4,224,739 downwards.
AATTCCTTCGTTGACGAGGCGGAGCACATCGCTGTGGATGTGTCCGTTCGTGGCGATGCCGTGGCCCGAATCGAACCGGTCATCGCCGCGGAGATCGGTGAAGCGGCCGCCCGCTTCGGTGATGATCACGGGCATCGGCGCGAGGTCGTAGGTCTGCGCTGTGTAGTCGACTAGCGCATCCACGTCGCCCGCCGCGACGAGGGCGTATCCGAACGCGTCGCCCCAGGTGCGCAGAACCGCGCCACGGTCATGCAGGCGCGCGATGACCGCGGGGGACCAGTCCTCGAGCCAGGTGGCCATCACGTGGGCGCCGGCCAAGTCGGTCCGGTCGGAGACGTGCACGGGCCGGCCGTTGCGGAAGCAGCCGCGCCCGCGCTCGGCGTGGACCAGGATTCCGAGGCTGGGGAGGTTGATGGCGCCGAAGACGATGCGGCCCTGCACCTCGTGGGCGAGCAGGTTCGCGTAAAGGGGAACTCCGTGTACGAACGATTTCGTGCCGTCGATCGGGTCGATGATCCACCGGTCGCCGGATGTGCCCTCGACGGTGCCGAACTCCTCGCCGACGATGCCGTCGTCGGGGTACAGCGCGGCGAGAGCATCGCGAACGGACGCCTCGGTCTCGCGGTCGGCCCGGGTCACGGGCGATCCGTCGGCTTTGGTCTCGACGTCCAGGCGCCCTCGGTCGAACCACGATCGCGAGATCTCCCCGGCGCTGCGGAGGATGTCGAGCACGGGGTCGGCGACGGCGGATCCGACATCGTCAGTGATCGTCTGCATGGGTGCGGTCCTTCGGGTGGAGGTTTTCCCTGTGCTGCTCAGACGGGCCGCCGAGCAGTGATCCAGATCATGCGCGCGGCCCATTTCTGGTCTCACCGATTTCGCGTTACAGCCATATGACGCCTGGTCAGAGGTAGATTTCCTCCGAGATGTCGGCAACCTTCGGGAGCCCTCTTTGAGAGACGATGCTCGGATTGGTTCACATCGGACGGAGGCGGACGTGACGCTGGCGGACGAGACGGTAGTGACTTTGCGCCGACTCGCGGATGACATCGAGGGGCGCGGCGGTACCAAGCTGCCGCCGGAACGAGAGATCGCTCAGCGGCTAGGGGTCTCGAGAGCAACTGTGCGGCGAGCGATTGATTTGCTCGTCCGCGAGGGGCGCATCAGACGGGTGGTCGGTCGCACGGGAGGGGCCTACCTGGTGCGTAGTTCGGGGGCGGAGGTAACCGGATTCGAACTCCCGTCGGGACGACGGCTGGCACGCGACCTCAATACGGTGCGCGGGGTACCGGAGATGCTGAACCTGCAGGGGTTCGTCGAGGGGACGAGGGTAGTCGACGCTCGCCTCGTTCCGGCGAACGGAGCCGTCGCGCGTGCACTGGAAGTCGACTCCGAAACCGAAGTGCTTTCTCTGTTGCGCGTGCGGTTCGCTGATGCCGACACACTGTCGCTCGACCATGCGTACGTGACGTTGGGCAGGAAGATGATCGGTTGCGACTTCTCGACTTCGCTCTACGCAACTTTGCAGGACCGCTTTGGTGTTCCGATCGTGGCCACCGACGAGATCATCGATACGGTCGGGGCGAATGAACGCACCGGACGATTGCTCGGCGTCCCTCTTGAGGCACCGCTTCTGAGGCTGGAGCGCGTTGGCTACGACGCGCACGACAGACCGACCGAGTACTCGATCGACCTGTTCCGCGCAGATCGCACACGGCTACGTGTCCGAACGACGTCATCCGACACTGAGCCATCCTCACGGGTTAGATTCGGGTATGCAGACCGGTGATGCGCAATCGTCCACCCATCCGCCCCGCCCGGACCGCGACCCGTTCGGCGCACCGTCGGGCGGGCTCGACCGCCGGCGGTTCCTCGCCGGCTTCGGCCTGCTCGCGGGCTCCGCGGTGCTCGCGGCGTGCGGCGTGTCCTCGCCTGGCGGCGGAGCCTCGAGCTCCTCGGCTCGTCCCGCGCGGCCCCTGACGGGGCCCGACATGAGCGGCGCGGCCCCCGGCGTGCGCGTCCAGGACGACCTGTTCCGACATGTCAACGGTGCATGGGCCGACGGCTATCGGATTCCCGCGGACAAGGCCTCGTTCAACACCTTCACCGAGCTGTCCGACCGGGCCCTCGACCAGCTCAAGGCGATCATCGAGGGAATCAAGGATCCGCGCACCCGCAGCGACGAGGCGAAGATCCGCGACGTCTACGACTCCTTCATGGACACGGCACGGATCGATCGGGACGGCGCCGACCCGATCAAGCCCGATCTGGACGCGATCGACAAGGCGGCCGACAAGGACGCACTTCTCGACGTGATCGGAGCGCACGAGAAGCAGGGCGTCAGCGGGTTGGTGGGCTTCTACGTCGACACCGACCAGAAGGATTCGTCGAAGTACGTGCTCAGCCTGATGCAGTCGGGCATCGGCCTTCCCGACGAGGCCTACTACCGCGACCCGAAGTACGCCGAGATCCGCGACAAGTACCGGGCGTACCTGGAGAAGTCGGCCTCCCTCGCCGGGCTGCCCGACGCGGCGGGCGTCGCGGCCCGGGTGCTCGCCTTCGAGACCTCCGTGGCCAAGGGGCACTGGGATCGGGTCCGCTCGCGCGACGCCACGGCCACGTACAACCCGTACCCCTGGGCCGAGCTGTCGAAGCTCGCGCCCGGCTACGACTGGGACCGCTGGGCGAAGGCCGTGGGCATCAAGGCCGACGACGCGAAGAACGTCGTGGTCTCGCAGCCGAGCTTCCTCACCGCCGCGGCGAAGCTGTGGCAGGACACCGACCTGGGCACCCTCAAGGATCACGCCCGGATCCAGGTGATCCGCGCGTACGCGGCGTACCTCGCGGAGCCGTTCGCCACGGCCAACTTCGACTTCTACTCGAAGACGCTCAGCGGCGTCGAGCAGCAGCGCGACCGGTGGAAGCGCGGCGTCGCCGTGGTCGAGGGAGCCCTCGGCGAGGCGCTCGGGAAGCTGTACGTCAAGAAGCACTTCCCGGCGGATGCCAAGCACCAGGCGGAGCAGTTGGTGAACAACCTGCGCAGTGCGTACCGCGCCTCCTTCGAGGACCTCGACTGGATGACCCCGGCCACCCGGCGCGCCGCGGCGGCCAAGCTCGAGAAGATCCGTACGAAGATCGGGTACCCCGAGCAGTGGCGGGACTACGGCGGCCTCAAGACCGACGCGAAGTCGATCGTCGCCAACGTCCGCGCGTCCGGCGAGTTCGAGAACGCCTACCAACTCGCGAAGCTCGCGAAGCCGGTCGACAAGGGTGAGTGGCTCATGACGCCGCAGACCGTGAACGCCTACTACAACCCGGGGATGAACGAGATCGTCTTCCCCGCGGCGATCCTGCAGGCGCCGTTCTTCTCGCCCGACGCGCAGGCCGCGGTGAACTACGGCGGCATCGGCGCGGTCATCGGGCACGAGATCGGCCACGCCTTCGACGACCAGGGCGCCAAGTACGACGGTGACGGCAATCTCAAGGACTGGTGGGAGCCGGCCGATCGCGCCGAGTTCGACAAGCGCACCAAGGCGCTCATCGCGCAGTACGACGCGCTGGTCCCCGCCGGGTTGCCCCCGACGAACAAGGTGAACGGTGGGCTGACCGTGGGGGAGAACCTCGCCGACCTCGGCGGGCTGTCCATCGCCATCGCCGCCTACCGGATCGCCGTCGCGAACCGCGACGCCGGCACCGAGGACGCCGCGCAGGCGAGCGCCGCACCGTCGGCGGAGGCGAGCGCCGCGCCGAGCGCCGGGGTGGCGGCGGACCCGGACCTGACGCCGTTGTTCCTGAGCTGGGGCAGGATCTGGCGGAACAAGGCGCGCGAGGCCTCCGCGATCCAGTCCCTCGCGACGGATCCGCACGCGCCGAACGAGTTCCGCGCGAACCAGGTGGTGAAGAACGTCAGCGCGTTCGTCGAGACGTTCGGCGTCAAGCCCGGCGACAAGGAATGGCTGGAGCCGCAGGACCGCGTCACGGTGTGGTGACGGTCCTCCCGCCGGGCTCGTCGGGCCCGGCGGGGTGGAACCGCCACGTCCAGTCCGCGGCGCGGCGGCGGACGGAGGGGATGCGGGTGACCGGCCACAGCAGGTAGCCGAGCAGCACCGCCCGCAGGTGCCCGAGCGTCGAGTACATGCCGAAGAAGGGCAACGTGAGCCGCACCAGCACCGGCAGAGCCAGCATCGCGACGAGCCGCCAGCGCCACGACGGTATGCGGTAGACGAGCAGTCCGAGCACGCACAGGCTGCCGTAGCTGACGCCGACATCGATCATGCCGCGCAGGTCGAGATCGTCGGTGATGATCCCGTGCGCCAGGAGGCGGTTCGCCGACAGCACCGAGATCAGCGACGCGGTTGCGCTGCCGGCGAAGTAGATCAGCGGCATCCCGATGTGCCCCAGCCATCGTTCGGCGGGCCCGAGCACGAGCACGGTCATCAGCGTCGCGAAGACGATGTCGACGGGCTCGATCCACAGCGCCGAGGTGATGAGCGCCTGCAAGGGGTGCGTGGCGAACCGGTCGAGGTTGGTGCTGTGCACCTGCAGGACCTCGTCGGCGAGACGGTCCGGCAGGCCCAGCAGCATCACCGCGTTGATCGTCACCACCAGCCACAGCACCGCGGCCACCGGGCTCGCGACCACCCACGCCCGCGCGTACCGGGCCCACCGGAGCATCCACTCCGATCCCGGCCCGGCGCGGCGGACGTGAGCGACGGCGGCCCAGAGCAGCGCGACCCCGATCAGGCCGATCAGCAGGTCCATGCGATCAGTACAGCACCGTCATGCGGAGGGACTGCTACAGGCCCATGTCCTTGGCGATGATGGTCTTCATCACCTCGGACGTGCCGCCGTAGATGCGGTTGACGCGGTTGTCGGCGTAGAGGCGGGCGATCGGGTACTCGTTGATGTAGCCGTAGCCGCCGTGCAACTGCAGGCAGCGGTCGATCACGTCGGAGGCGGCCTCGGTGCAGAACAGCTTGAGCGAGGCCGCGTCGGCGGCGGTCAGCTGGCCCGCGTCGTGCAGCTCGAGGCCGCGGTCCACGCTCGACTCCATCGCGTCGACCTTCGCCTTGCACGCGGCGAGCTCGAACTTGCTGTTCTGGAACGACGCGACGGACTTGCCGAAGATGGTGCGGTCCTGGGTGTAGGCCTGTGCGAACCGCACCGCGGCGGCGGCCTGCGAGTACGCGCCGACGGCGATCGACAGGCGCTCCTGCGGGAGGTTCTGGCCGAGGTAGGAGAAGCCCTTGTTCTCCTCGCCGAGCAGGTCCTCGGCGGGCACCTTGACGTCGGTGAAGGAGAGCTCGGCGGTGTCGGAGGTGCGCAGGCCGATCTTGTCGAGCTTGCGGCCGACGGAGTAGCCGTCGAGCGTGGTGTCGACGACGAACAGTGAGATGCCGTGGCGGCGGTCCTCGGGGGTCGACGGGGCCGTTCGCGCGCAGACGATCACGCGGTCGGCGTTGACACCGCCGGTGATGAACGTCTTCGCGCCGTTGAGCACGTAGTGGCTGCCGTCCTCGGAGAGCTTCGCGGTGGTCTTCATGCCGGCGAGGTCGGAGCCGGTGCCGGGCTCGGTCATCGCGATGGCGAACATCAGCTCGCCGGCGGCCATGCCGGGCAGCCAGCGCTGCTTCTGCTCGTCGGTGGCGAGGCCCGTCAGGTAGGGCAGGCAGAGGGCGATGTGCACGCTGGAGCCGCCGAAGGAGACGCCGGCGCGGGCCAGTTCCTCGCTGATGACGGCCTGGTACTTGAAGGACTCGATGCCTGCGCCCCCGTACTCCTCGGGCACCTCGATGCCGAAGACTCCGAGCTCGCCGAGCTTGGGGTAGAAGTCCTTGGGAACGATGCCGTTCGCGTACCACTCGTCGTAGTGCGGCACCACCTCCGCCTCGATGAAGGCGCGGAGGGTCTCGCGGAAGGCCTCGTGATCGGCGGTGTAGACGGTGCGACGCATGGTGTTCTCCTCGGTTTTCTACTTCTGGGGTTCGGTGGCACGCGCCCCGACGGTGCGCAGTGCCAGGTCGGCGTAGAAGTCGCCGATGCGATCGGGGGTGATCTCGCCGCCGTCGTGGTACCAGCGGCCGATGTCGATGCCGCTGGAGAGCACCGCGATCGTCGCCATCCGTGGATCGGGCGTGTCGAAGGAGCCGTCGGCGACGCCCGCGTCGACGATCGCGCGCACGCGCCGGGTGATCTCGCGGCGCAGGCCGCCGATCTCGGACCGGTGCTCCTCGGTGAGGGCGTCCAGCTCGTAGTTCACGACGCGCACGCTCGTGTGCGACGAGGCGTGATGCGTCGTGAACGCCCGCATCGTGGCGGCGAGCCGCGCGGCGGGGGAGTCGGAGGCGTCGTCCACGGCGTCGATCGCGTCGATGATGCGCTGATGCCCGACGCGCGAGAGCTGGTGCAGCAGTTGTTCCTTGGACTTGTAGTGCACGTACACGGCGGCGGGGCTCATCCCGGCCGCGGCGGCTATGTCGCGGGTGGTGGTGCCGTGGAAGCCGCGTTCGGCGAAGGCCTCCGCGGCCGCTGCGAGCAGCCGCGCGCGAGTGGCGTCCGCGCGGGACGGTGCTTCGGGTTCGGTCATCGGTTCCCTTCCGGCGGTACCGCGATGGAAGAACATCGGCGCGGTGACTCTACTGTGAACGGGACCACAGCGAACGGTCCATTGACGACCGGCTCTCAGTGGTGCAGAGTAAATGGTACACCGCTAAGCGAGCGCTTAGTTAGTAATGGTTCAACTCGGAGGTCATTCCCATGCCCGAAGCAGTCATCGTCTCCACCGCCCGATCGCCCATCGGGCGCGCAGCGAAGGGCTCGCTCAAGGAGGCCCGGCCCGACGACCTCTCGGTCCAGATGGTGCAGGCCGCGCTGGCCAAGGTGCCCGGGCTCGACCCTCGCGAGATCGACGACCTCATGTTCGGCTGCGGCCAGCCGGCCGGCGAGTCGGGCTTCAACATCGCCCGGGTGATCGCCGTCGAGGCCGGCCTCGACCATCTTCCGGGAGTCACCGTCAACCGTTACTGCAGCTCGAGCCTGCAGACCACCCGTATGGCCTTCCACGCCATCAAGGCGGGGGAGGGTGACGTGTTCATCTCCGGCGGTGTCGAGACCGTGAGCCGCTACATCAAGGGCAATGCCGACGGCCTGCCCGACACCAAGAACCCGCTCTTCGCCGACGCCGAGGCGCGCACCGCGACGTTCGCGGAGGGCGGTCGGACCTGGGTCGATCCGCGCGAGTCCGGCACCCTTCCGGACGTCTACATCGCGATGGGCCAGACCGCCGAGAACGTCGCGCAGTTCAAGAACGTCAGCCGCCGCGACCAGGACGAGTGGGGTGTCCGCAGCCAGAACCGTGCCGAGGCCGCCATCGCCTCGGGCTTCTGGGAGAAGGACATCACCCCGGTCACCCTCGCCGACGGCACCGTCGTCGCCAAGGACGACGGTCCGCGTGCCGGTGTCACCTACGAGGGCATCGCCGGTCTGAAGCCGGTCTTCCGCCCGGACGGCACCGTCACCGCCGGCAACTGCTGCCCGCTCAACGACGGCGCCGCCGCCGTGGTGATCATGTCCGACACGAAGGCCAAGGCCCTCGGTCTGACGCCGCTCGCGCGCATCGTCTCGACCGGCGTCACCGGCCTCTCGCCCGAGATCATGGGTCTGGGCCCCGTCGAGGCGTCGAAGCAGGCCCTTCAGCGCGCGGGCCTCTCCATCGACGACATCGACCTCATGGAGGTCAACGAGGCCTTCGCGGCCCAGGTGATCCCGTCGGTGCGCGACCTCGGCATCGACCCCGACAAGGTCAACGTCAACGGCGGTGCCATCGCCGTCGGCCATCCCTTCGGCATGACGGGCGCCCGCATCACCAGCACGCTCATCAATTCGCTGCAGTGGCACGACAAGCAGTTCGGCCTCGAGACCATGTGCGTCGGCGGCGGCCAGGGCATGGCGATGGTCATCGAGCGGCTCAGCTGACTCGCGGCCCGGTCGTTCCGGAGCGGCTCGCACGTCCTCGACGTGCGGGCCGCTCCGTCGTTTCCGGGGTGTACGGGTTCCCGTGTCCGTACTGTGAGGAGCGTCACAGAGGTTCGCGGGTCCAACGGGTCGTCACACGACGGTATGTGTCGTAGGCTACAAACTAAGCGAGCGCTTAGTCAGTTTGAACGGAAGGTGTAGAGTATGACCCGATTCGCCGGGAAGACCGCGATCGTCACGGGAGCGAGCCGCGGCATCGGTCTCGCCATCGCGCAGCGGCTGGTGGCCGACGGCGCGAAGGTCGTCATCACGGCCCGCAAGCAGGAGGCGCTCGACGCCGCCGTCGCGGAGCTGGGCGGGGCCGAGGTGGCCGTGGCCGTCGCGGGCTCGGGGGACGACGAGGCGCACCAGGACCGGGCGATCGCCACGGCGATCGACACCTTCGGCAGCGCCGACTTCTTCGTCAACAACACCGGCATCAATCCGGTCTACGGCCCGCTCATGGAGCTCGATCCCGCGGCCGCCCGCAAGATCTTCGAGGTCAACGTGCTCTCCACGCTGTCCTGGACCAAGAAGGTGTACGCCGCCTGGCAGAAGGAGCACGGCGGCGCGATCGTCAACGTCGGCTCCGTCGCCGGCCTGCGCCCCGCGCCCGGCATCGCCTTCTACGGCGTCTCCAAGGCCGCGGTGATCCACCTCACCGAAGAGCTCGCCGTCGAGCTCGGCCCGGACATCCGCGTGAACGCGGTCGCCCCGGCCGTGGTCAAGACCCGCTTCGCCACCGCCCTGTACGAGGGCCGCGAGGAGGAGGTCTCCGCCGCCTACCCCCTCAAGCGTCTCGGTGTTCCGGACGACATCGGCTCGGTCGTCGCCTTCCTGCTCTCCGATGACGCCGCCTGGATGACCGGTCAGACGCTCACCGTCGACGGTGGCGTCCTGCTCACCGGCGGGGTGTAGGCAGTGCCCGGCTTCGAACCGAAGGACAAGGGCGTCGTCGTCACGGGCGCCGGCAACGGCATCGGCGCCGCGCTCGCCCGCGAGCTCGCCGCGCGCGGTGCCCGCGTCGTCGTCGCCGACCTCGATGCCGACGGTGCCGCGCGGACCGTCGACCGGATCGCCGCCGCGGGTGGCATCGCGTACGCGGCCCCCGGCGACGCCGCCTCCGAGGAGGGCGTGGCCGCGCTCGTCGCGACCGCGCGCCGCGAACTCGGCGCGATCGACGCCTGGTACGCCAACGCCGGCGTCGATCGCGGCCGTGGCCTCGACACCCCCGAGTCCGAGTGGGCATTGTCGCTCGACGTCAACGTGATGGCGCACGTGCGCGCCGCCCGCCTGCTCGTCCCCGGGTGGCTCGAGTCCGGCGGCGGCCGGTTCGTCGTGACCGCGTCCGCGGCGGGACTGCTCACGATGCTCGGCGCGCCCGCGTACTCGGTGACCAAGCACGCCGCCGTCGCCTTCGCCGAATGGCTCTCCGCGACCTACCGGCACCGCGGCGTGGTCGTCCAGGCGATCTGCCCGCAGGGCGTGAAGACCGGCATGCTCGAGCGCTCCGGCGAACTGGAGGAGCTGCTCAGCCGCGACTCCGCGCTCACGCCCGAACAGGTCGCGACCACCGCCGCCGACGCGCTCGCCGGCGACGAGTTCCTGATCCTCCCGCACCCCGAGGTGGCGGGCTACTACTCCGTCCGCGCGACGGCGACCGACAAGTGGCTGCACGGCATGAACAAGCTGCAGCAGCGACTCGAGACGAAGGAGGGCGACCGATGAGGGCCTGGCAGGTGCAGGAGCTGGGGGAGCCGCTCGCGGTGCTCCGCGAGGTCGACGCCCCGACGCCCGACCCGGGGCCCGGACAGCTCACCGTCCGCACGCTCGCGACCGCGGCGAACTTCCCCGACGTGCTCATGTGCCGCGGCCTGTACCAGGTCAAGCCGGACCTGCCGTTCACGCCCGGTGTCGAGCTGTGCGGCGAGGTCGTCGCCGTCGGTGAGGGCGTCGACGGCTTCTCGGTGGGGCAACGCGTTCTGGGCGGGTCCGCGCTCCCGCACGGCGGGTTCGCCGAGTACGCGGTCCTGAACGCGGCGCAGGCCTTCCCCGCGCCGGCGTCGCTCGACGATGCGCAGGCCTCGTCGCTGTTCATCGGCTACCAGACGGGCTGGTTCGGGCTGCACCGCCGCGCGCACCTGCGGGCCGGCGAGACGCTGCTGGTGCACGCCGCCGCCGGCGGCGTGGGCAGCGCGGCCGTCCAGCTCGGCAAGGCCGCCGGCGCGAAGGTCATCGGCGTGGTCGGCGGTCCGGAGAAGGCCGAGGTCGCTCGCGCTCTCGGCGCCGACGTCGTGGTCGACCGCCGCACCGAGGACTTCGTCGAGGTGGTCAAGGCCGAGACCGGTGGCCGCGGTGCCGACGTGGTCTACGACCCGGTCGGCGGCGAGACGTACAAGCGGTCCACCAAGTGCATCGCCTTCGAGGGCCGGATCCTCGTGGTCGGCTTCGCCGGTGGCACCATCCAGGAGGTCGCCCTCAATCACGCTCTGATCAAGAACTACTCGATCGTCGGCCTGCACTGGGGCCTCTACAACGCCTTCGACCCGGCTGCGGTACAGCAGTGCCACACGGAGCTCACGGCCCTCGCCGATCAGGGGCTCGTGAATCCGCTGGTCAGCGAGAGGCTCGCCTTCGATGCCGTGCCGGACGGCCTGCAGCGTCTCGGCGACGGCACGACGGTGGGCCGCGTGGTCTACCAGGCGGCGCAGTGACGGCGGCCGCAGCGGCCGAGACCCGGGTCGACGCGGTGCTCTTCGACTACGGCGGCGTCCTCACCGCGCCGATGCGGCACAGCATCGAAGCGTGGATCGCCGAGGAGGGCATCGAACCGGAGAGCTTCACCGCAACCCTCAAGGCCTGGCTGGGCCGCGACGCGGAGGCGGGCAGCCCGATCCACCGGCTCGAAACCGGGGAACTCCCGGAGGCCGAGTTCGACGCCGTGTTCGCCGCGGCGCTGCGCACCCGGACAGGCGCGCCCGTCGACCCCGACGGCGTGCTCCGCCGGATGTTCGCCCGGATCCAGGAGGACCCGGCGATGTGGCGGCTGGCCGCCGACCTGCGTGCGGCGGGCGTACCGGTGGCGATCGTCTCGAACAGCTGGGGTGGCGGGAATCTGTACCCGCGTGAGCGTCTCGCGGCGCTGTTCGCGCCGGTGATCATCTCGGAGGAGGTGGGACTGCGCAAGCCGGACCCCGCCATCTTCCGGCTCGCCCTCGAGCGGCTCGGTGTGCGCCCCGAGCGCGCCGCCTTCATCGACGACGCGACACCGAACGTCGACGGTGCCGCCGCTCTCGGCATCCACGCCATCCATCACATCGATGCGGGCACCACCCGCGCGGCGCTGCGCGGGCTCGTCCCCGCGCTCGCCGAGACCCCCATCCACCTCTGAAGGAGAATCACCATGACCCAGCGCATCGCCATCGTGACCGGAGCCGCCCGCGGCATCGGCGCCGAGGTGGCCCGCCGCCTCGCCTCCGACGGGCACGCCGTCGCCGTCCTCGACCTCGACGAGGCCGCCTGCCAGGTGGTCGCCGACGAGATCACCGCCGCGGGCGGCCGCGCCATCGGCGTGGGCGTGGACGTCTCCGACGAGGAGAAGGTCGAGGCGGCCGTCACCCGCGTCGCGGAGGAACTCGGGCCCCCGACCATCCTGATCAACAACGCCGGCATCATCCGAGACAACCTGCTGTTCAAGATGACCGTCTCCGACTGGGACGCCGTGATGGGCGTGCACCTGCGCGGCGCCTTCCTGATGTCACGCGAGGTGCAGAAGTACCAGACCCAGGAGAAGTGGGGTCGCATCGTCAACCTGTCGTCGACCTCGGCGCTGGGCAACCGCGGCCAGGCGAACTACTCGGCGGCGAAGGCCGGCATGCAGGGCTTCACCAAGACCCTCGCGCTCGAGCTGGGGCGGTTCGGCGTCACCGCGAACGCGATCGCCCCCGGCTTCATCGCGACGGACATGACCGCCGCGACGGCCGAGCGGATCGGGATCTCTTTCGAGGACTTCAAGACCGCCGCCGCCAAGGAGATCCCGGTGCAGCGGGTCGGCCTGCCCGCCGACATCGCGCACACCGCGAGCTTCTTCGCCAGCGAGGGCGCCGGATTCGTCTCCGGACAGGTGGTCTACGTGGCCGGCGGGCCCAAGGACTAGGACCGGACCGGGTTCGGAGAGAGGAAGTTCGACGATGCGGGTACTCAACGGGCTCGAGGAGCTGCAGGCGGCCGTGGGGGAGCACCTCGGCTACAGCGACTGGGTCGAGATCGACCAGAAGCGGATCGACCTGTTCGCGGAGGCCACGGGCGATCACCAGTGGATCCATGTGGATCCGGAGAAGGCCAAGGCCGGGCCGTTCGGCTCGACCATCGCGCACGGTTACCTCACCCTGTCGCTCATCCCCATGCTGGTGTGGCAGATCTACACCGTCGAGGGCACGAAGATGGGGGTCAACTACGGCAGCAACAAGGTCCGCTTCCCGTCGCCGGTGCCGGTCGGCTCCCGGGTCCGAGCCGGAGTCGAACTGGTCTCGGTCATCCCGGGCGCAGGCGGCCAGCAGGTCGTCGCGCGGGTCACCATCGAGCGCGAGGGCTCCGACCGCCCCGCATGCGTCGCCGAAACCGTCTCCGTGGTGGTCTTCTGATGGCGGAGCAGCACCCGGGTCTCGACCTCGACGTCCTCGGGACGTGGCTTCCGCAGCACCTCCAGGGGGCGGGGTCGCAGCTCGAGGCCGTCCTCATCGCGGGCGGGAAGTCCAACCTCACCTATCGGATCACGGACGGCGAGTCGTCCTGGATCCTGCGTCGGCCCCCGGTCGGCAAGCTCCTGCCGTCCGCGCACGACATGGGTCGGGAGTACCGGATGATGTCGGCGCTGGGCGGCACCGCGGTCCCCGTCCCGGTGATGTACGCCTACTGCGACGACCCGGAGGTACTCGGTGCCCCGTTCTACGTGATGAGCGAGATCGACGGTGTGCCCTACCGCCGGGCGACGGAGCTCGAGGCGCTGGGCGCGGACCGCACCCGCGCCATCTCCGAACGACTCGTCGACACGCTCGTCGACCTGCATCACGTGGACCCGGCGAGCGTCGGCCTCGGCGATTTCGGCCGGCCGGAGGGCTTCCTGGGGCGACAGGTGCAGCGCTGGCGCAAGCAGTTCGCCGCCGCGCACACCCGGGACCTCCCGAAGGTCGACGAGCTGTACGCCGCGCTGGAGGCCCGGGTACCCGCGGATTCGGCGCCCGGCATCGTGCACGGCGACTACCGCCTCGACAACGTGCTGGTCTCGCCGCAGGACCGCCCCGCGGCCGTCGTCGACTGGGAACTCGCCACGATCGGCGACTCCCTCACGGACCTCGCCCTCATGCTCGTGTACGGCAGGCTGGCGAAGGTCTCCGCCGGCACCGTCAGCGACGTGAGCGAAGCGCCCGGCTTCCTCGACGAGCAGCAGATCATCGACCGATACGCCGCCGGATCCGACCGGGACCTCGGCGATTTCGGCTTCTACATCGCCCTCTCCTGCTTCAAGCTGGCAGGCATCGTCGAGGGCATCCACTACCGCTACGTCAACGGCCAGACCGTCGGCGAGGGCTTCGCGGAGGCGGGGGAGGCAGTGAATCCGCTGCTCGACGCCGGCCTCGACGCACTGAAGGAGAACTGACATGGATTTCGCGTACGACGCCAGGACCACGGAGTTGATCGGACAGGTCAACGACTTCATGGACAGTCACGTCTATCCGGCGGAGGAGACCTTCCACCGGCAGTTGTCGGAGCTGGACGACCGCTGGGCGTGGGACAGCGTCCCCGTCCTGCACGAACTGCGCGCCGAGGCGCGTAGCCGCGGCTTCTGGAACTTCTTCCTCCCCGGCGCGAACGGTGCCGGGCTGACCAACCTGCAGTACGCGCCGCTCGCCGAGATCTCGGGTCGTAGCCTGCATCTGGCGCCCGCGGTGTTCAACTGCGCCGCACCGGACACGGGGAACATGGAGGTGCTCAACGAGTTCGGCACCGCGGAGCAGAAGGAGCGGTGGCTCACGCCGCTGCTGAACGGTGAGATCCGTTCCGCCTTCGCCATGACCGAGCCCGACGTCGCCAGCTCCGACGCCACCAACATCGGCCTGTCGATCGTCCGCGACGGTGACGACTACGTGATCAACGGCCGCAAGTGGTGGATCACGGGCGCCATGAACCCCAACTGCAAGATCTTCATCGTCATGGGCAAGACCGCCCCCGATGCGGAGCGCCACCGCCAGCAGTCGCAGATCCTCGTGCCGCGGGACACCCCCGGCCTCGAGGTGCTGCGCGGCATGGAGGTCTTCGGCTACGACGACCACAGCCACGGCGGCCACGCGGAGCTTCGGTTCACCGACGTGCGCGTGCCGGCGAGCAATCTCATCGCGGAGGAGGGCGACGGCTTCGCGATCGCGCAGGCCCGCCTCGGGCCCGGCCGCATCCATCACTGCATGCGCTCGATCGGCGTGGCCGAGCGCGCGGTCGAGCTGATGTGCGACCGGGTGTCGGGGCGCATCGCATTCGGCAAGCCGCTGTCCGAGCAGGGCGTGATCCGCGACTGGATCGCCGAGTCGCGCGTCCGGATCGAGCAGCTGCGCCTGCTGGTGCTCAAGACCGCGTGGCTCATGGACACGGTGGGGAACCGCGGTGCGCACACCGAGATCCAGGCGATCAAGATCGCCACCCCGCAGACGGTCCAGTGGATCCTGGACAAGGCGATCCAGGCCCACGGTGCCGGCGGCCTGTCCCAGGACTTCCCGCTGGCCGAGTACTACGCGGGGATCCGCACGCTGCGCTTCGCCGACGGTCCGGACGAGGTGCACAAGAACTCGCTCGCCCGCGCCGAGCTCAAGAAGCGGGCGGCGGCGAAGTGACGGCGCCGGGCCCGGAGGAGCTCGCCCGGCGCGTCGACGACTTCCTCGCGGCGTACCCGCCCGCCACGACCGACCCGCTCGAGTTCCTCCGCGCCCGGTACGACGCGGGTCTCGCCTGGGTCGCCTATCCCGAGGGCCGCGGCGGCCTGGGCCTGTCGCGATCGCTGCAGCAGGCCGTCGATGCCCGCTTCGCCGCCGCGGGCGCGCCCGACAATCGCAGTCGTGTCAACGGGATCGGGCTCGGGATGGCGGCGCCGACGATCCTCGCCTTCGGTACGCAGGAGCAGATCGACCGATTCCTGCGCCCGCTGTGGACCGGCGAGGAGATCTGGTGCCAGCTGTTCAGCGAGCCCGGCGCCGGATCCGACCTGGCGGGCCTGGCGACCCGCGCCGTTCGCGACGGGGACGACTGGGTGGTAACGGGGCAGAAGGTGTGGACCTCGGGCGCGCACAACGCGCAGTGGGCGATCCTCGTGGCCCGGACCGATCCCGAGCAGCCGAAGCACAAGGGGCTCACGTACTTCCTGTGCGACATGTCGGACCCGGGTATCGACGTGCGGCCACTGCGACAGATCACCGGGGAGGCCGAGTTCAACGAGGTCTTCCTCGAGGGCGTGCGCATCCCCGACGCTCACCGCCTGGGCGCGGTCGGCCAGGGCTGGCAGGTCGCCAACGCGACTCTCAACAACGAGCGGGTCGCGATCGGCGGCCGCGCGTCGCAGCGCGAGGACGGCATGATCGGTGTCGTCGCGAGGACCTGGCGCGACCGGCCCGAGCTGCGCACGCCGGACCTCCACGACGACCTGCTCCGCCTCTGGGTGGACAGCGAGGTCGCCCGGGTCACGGCCCTGCGCCTCGGGCAGAAGCTCGCCTCCGGGCAGCCCGGCCCCGAGGGCGCGGCGATGAAGCTGTCCTTCGCCCGCCTCAACCAGAAGCTCTCCGGCCTCGAGCTGGAACTGCTCGGCGAGGATGGACTGCGGTACGGCGACTGGACGATGGTCCGCCCCGACCGGGTGGACTTCTACGGTCGCGACGCCGGGTACCGCTACCTGCGCGCCAAGGGCAATTCGATCGAGGGCGGGACCTCGGAGATCCTCAAGAACATCGTGGCGGAGCGCGTGCTGGGCCTCCCGCCGGAA
Organism: Tsukamurella paurometabola; assembly: GCF_900631615.1. Lineage (NCBI taxonomy): Bacteria > Bacillati > Actinomycetota > Actinomycetes > Mycobacteriales > Tsukamurellaceae > Tsukamurella > Tsukamurella paurometabola. Next base: position 4,208,703 of record NZ_LR131273.1, on the reverse strand, counting down.
CACCGGGTCGACAAGGACCTGCCGTGGAAGGACGTGCCGAAGTGAGCTTCACCCCACAGCTGCTCAGCAGCGACATCGAGGACGACCTCCGCGCCGCCGTCCGCGACCTGCTCGACCGGCGCGTGGCACCGTCGGACCTGATCGCCGCCTACGACGGCGCTCCGGCCCCCGGATTGCAGGCGGAGCTCGCGGAGATGGGCGTGACGGGCCTACTGGTCCCCGAGGAACTGGGCGGCGCCGGGGCGGGCGCTGCGGTCGCGGGCGTCGTCGCCGAGGAACTCGGCTCCGCCTGCGCGGCGGGGGACTTCCTCACGTCGTCGATCGCGGCGTCGGTCGCGGTCGCGGCCGGCGCGCGCGACCTCGCCGGGCAGCTGGCGGCGGGCGCACGGACGGCCGCGCTCGTCGTTCCCTTCTCCGTCGATCCACACGGACCGCTGGCGGGCTTTCCGGTGGCGGGGGACACGATCACCGCACGATCGGTGGCGGGCGCGCTCGGCGCGGACGTGCTGTTGGCGCTCGGAGACGACGGCGCCCTTTACGAGTTCGCAGCCACGGAGGTCCGGATCGACCCCGTGTCGTCGCTGGACATGACCCGGCAGGTGGCGGACGTGACGTTCGACGGTGCCCGGGGCGCGGTGCTCGCCGCCGACGGTGCCGCCGCGGTCCGTGCGGGCCTGCTCACCGGCACCGCGCTGCTCGCCGCCGAGCAGGCGGGCGTGGCGCGCTGGTGCGTCGCCAGCACCGTCGAGTACCTGAAGCAGCGCAAGCAGTTCGGGCGCGTCGTGGGCGGCTTCCAGGCGCTCAAGCATCGCCTGGCGGAGCTGTACGCCGACGCGGAGTCCGCCGCCGCGGCGGCGCGTTCGGCGACCGTGACGCTGGCCGAGCTGGGGCCGGAGGAGTCGGACACGGTGATCGCCGTGTCCGTGGCGGCCGCGTACTGCTCCGACCTCGCCGTCCGCGCGGCCGAGGAGGCGGTGCAACTGCACGGCGGCATCGGCATGACCTGGGAGGCGCCGGTGCACCTGTACCTCAAGCGCGCCAAAGCGGACCAGATCGGTTTCGGCACACCGGGGCGGCACCGCGCCGCGCTCGCGGGGCTGATCGACCTGCCCGCCTGAGAAACACCGCGCCCCGGCGCATCGAGAACGGAAGAAGGAACCATGGGAGTCGTCCACACCGTCACCGGAGACGTCGACGCCGCCGAGCTCGGCGTCACGCTCATGCACGAGCACGTCTTCGTGCTCACGCCGGACATCCAGCAGAACTATCCGGAGGACTTCGGCGACGAGGACGCCCGCGTGGACGACGCCGTCGCCCAGCTGCAGAAGGCCCACGACGCAGGCGTGCGCACCATCGTCGATCCGACGGTGGTCGGCCTGGGCCGCTACATCCCCAGGATCCAGCGGATCGCCGAGCGCACACCCGTGCGGATCGTCGCGGCCACGGGTGTCTACACGTACCGCGACGTGCCGCGGTACTTCATGTACCGGGGGCCGGCGCTCACCGCGATGACGGGGATCGACTTCCCGGATCCCATGACGGACATGTTCATCCGCGACATCACCGAGGGCATCGGGGAGACCGGGGTCAAGGCGGGGATGCTCAAGTGCGCCATCGACCACCACGGACTCACCGACGGCGTGGAGCGGGTGATGCGTGCGGTCGCCAAGGCGCACAACGCCACCGGTGTGCCGATCACCGTGCACACCCACCCGGGCGCGGAGACCGGTCTGCTGGTCGAGCGGGTGATGTGCGACGAGGAGGGCGTCGACCCGAGCCGGATCGTGCTGGGGCACAGCGGTGACTCCACCGACGTCGAGCATCTGTCGTCGCTCGCCGACGCCGGCTTCACGCTGGGCTTCGACCGGTTCGGCATCAACCTCGAGACCACGTTCGAGGCGCGCAACGAGACGCTCATCGAGATGGTTCGGCGCGGCTACGCCGAGAAGATCGTGCTCTCCCAGGACGCCTCCTGCTACATCGACTGGATCGACCCGAACGTCAAGGCGGGCATGACCCAGTGGCACTACACGCACGTCTTCGAGGACGTCTTCCCGTACGTGCTCGAGCGCGGCGTCACGCAGGCACAGATCGACACCATGCTCGTCGACGTGCCCCGACGCGTGCTGGCAGGGGAGGCGTAGATGACCTTCAACCTCGCGACGATGCTGCGGGAGTCGGCGTCGGCGGATCCCACTGCGTCCCTGGTCTTCGCCGGCGACGCCGAGCTGAGCTACCGCACCGTCGACGTCGAATCGGGGCGGCTCGCAGCCGGCCTGCTCGCGGCCGGACTCACGCCCGGCGACAAGGTGGCGGTGCAGTTGCCCAACCTGCCGCAGTTCGTCATCGCCTACTTCGGCATCCTCAAGGCGGGCCTGACGATGGTCCCGCTGAACCCGCTGTTCACCGCGCGCGAGGTCGAGTACCACCTCACCGACAGCGATGCGCGGCTCTTCATCACGTCCGCGTTCTCGCTGGCGGGGGCCCTCGACGGTGCTCGGGCCGCCGGGGTCACGGAGGTCGCGGTGGTCGGCGGCGAGGCTCCCGCCGGGACCCGCGTCTTCGACGCGTTGCTGGGCGAGGACACCGGGGAGATCCATCCGACGGACGCCGACGACACCGCCGTCCTGCTCTACACGTCGGGGACCACGGGACGCCCCAAGGGGGCCGAGCTCACCCACTTCGAGCTGTACATGAACTGCACCATCGCCCCGCAGCTCTTCGGCATGCGGGCGGACGACGTGGGCCTCGGTGCATTGCCGTTGTTCCACGTCTTCGGCCTCTCGAGCGTGCTCAACGCCGCCGTGCGGTACGGCGCGTCGGTGGCGCTGCTGCCGCGGTTCGACGCGGAGGCGGCGGTGGACCTCATCGAGCGTCGAAAGGTGACCGTGCTCTCCGGCGTGCCGACGATGTACGTCGCGCTGCTCGGTGTCGACACGACCGGCCGCGACGTCTCGAGCCTCCGCGCCGCCGTGTCGGGTGGTGCGTCGATCCCGGGCGGTGTGATCCGCGCGTTCGAGGAGAAGTTCCCGGGCCTGGCGATCCTCGAGGGCTACGGCCTCTCGGAGACCGCGTCGACCGCGACGTTCAACATCAGTGCCGAGCAGCGCAAGGTGCTGTCCATCGGCAAGCCCATCTGGGGTGTCGAGATGCGCGCCGTCGACCCCGACGGTGCCGAACTCCCGCCCGGCGAGGCGAACGTCGGCGAGATCGTGGTGCGCGGACACAACGTGATGAAGGGCTACTACAAGCGTCCCGATGCGACCGCGGAGGCGATCCGCAACGGCTGGCTGCACACCGGCGACCTCGGCTACCGCGACGAGGACGGATACTTCTTCATCGTCGACCGGCTCAAGGACCTCATCGTCCGCGGCGGCTACAACGTCTACCCGCGTGAGGTCGAGGAGGTCCTGTACGCGCACCCCGATGTCGTCGAGGCGGCGGTGGTGGGCCGGCCCGATGACCGGCTGGGGGAGGAGGTGGTGGCGCACGTGGTGCTGCGCCCCGGCTCCTCGCTCGACGAGGAGGGGCTGTCGGCGTACGCCAGGGAGCACCTCGCGGCGTACAAGTACCCGCGGGCCTACTACCTGCGTCCCGAACTGCCCAAGGGGGCCACCGGGAAGATCCTCAAACGCGAACTGCGCGGGTAGCCCCGCCCGGCGGCGCGCTCCCCGCGGGGAGCCCGCGTCCCCGGCCGGAGCTGGTGCCCCCGCTGCAGCGGTTGGTGGGACACCGATTCGTGACGGGGACACCAGCGCCCTGCTGGGAGCTGTCCACAGGCAGGGCGGCCGGCCTCAGCCGATGATGCGGTCGATGAACGCGAGGAGCTCGGCGGTCACGTCGTCACGGGTCTCCGGCTCGTTGTGCACCTCGTGCCGAACGCCCGGGTAGACGCGCGTGCGCACGGCGGGATGACCGGTGGAGACGAGAGCGTTCGCCACGTGGTAGGCGCCCTCGCCGTAGTTGGTCACCGGGTCCTGGTCTCCCGCGAGGATCAGCACGGGTGTCTCCGGCCGGAGGGCGGCGTAGAAGGCCGCGCCGTTCGCGGCGTCGTAGAGCTCGATGAAGCCCCGGAGGAACCGGGCCGACAGTGGCGCTCCGAAGTTGTTGAACGGGTCGCGCGCGTGGTCGCGGACGACCGCCGTATCGCGGGCGACCCAATCCGTCGGGCCGGCGCCGTCGCCGAACCGCGAGACGAAACCGTCGAAGAGTTCCGCCACGTAGTGCTCGGGCGCAGGGCCGGCCTGATCGGGCTCCGCGGCGAGCGCTGCGCGGTCGACGACCCCGTCGAGCCCCGCGATCTGCGCGGCGATCCCGCACAACGCCAGGCCGTCGATGCCGTCCGGCTCCGCGATGGCGAGCCCACGCGCGATCATCGAGCCCATCGAATGCCCGAACGCGATGTACGGAAGGCCGGGGTGCAGCTCCCGGACCGTGGACCGCAGCGCGGCGGCGTCGGCGACCAGGACGCGCGCGGCGTCGTCACCCGCGTCGCCCCACACGCCCGAGCTCATCGCGGTGGCGCCGTGGCCGGCGTGGTCCTCCGCGGCCACGACGACGCCGGCGTCGAGCAGGGCCGTGATCAGGCGCAGGTAGCGGCGCGAATGCTCGCCGAGGCCGTGGATCACCTGGACGATCGCGCGGGGCTGGCGCACGGGCGTGTAGATCCAGGCGCGCACGGTGTCGCGGCCGTTGGCGGACGGGAAATCGGGTTCGAGGAGTGCCATGGGCTCTTTGTACGTGATGGTGGCCCCGGCCGGTGCGGAACCGGTCCGAAGCCATGGAAACGTTCTCCCATCTGCGTAAGCAAACGCTTAGCAATTTCCCGTACCTGGTTGACACGAACGTCAACGTCAAGCATTCTCTGTGTCGGGGATCACAACTTTCACGAAGGGCCATCCATGACACAGACCCACGAGCCCGGTGCCGTCGCGCCGGTGAAGAAGTCGCACGGCAAACTCCTCACGGCCGGGCTGGTGAGCAGTTCGATCGAGTGGTACGACTTCTTCGTCTACGGCACCGCCGCCGCCCTGGTGTTCGACAAGGTCTTCTTCCCGGACCTGTCGCCCCTGATGGGAACGCTCATGGCGTTCGCCACGTTCGCGGTGGGCTTCATCGCCCGGCCGGTGGGCGGCATCCTGGCCGGTCACTTCGGTGACAAGATCGGCCGCAAGCCGATGCTCATCTGGTGTCTGGTCGCGATGGGCACGGCCACCTTCCTCATCGGCTGCCTGCCCACCGCGAGCGCGATCGGCTCGCTCGCGCCGATCCTGCTGGTGTCCCTGCGCTTCATCCAGGGCCTCGCCTGCGGCGGGCAGTGGGGCGGCGTCGTGCTGCTTCTGACCGAGTCCGCGGGACCCAAGAAGCGCGGCTTCGCCGGGACCTTCGGCCAGATGGGCGTGCCGCTCGGCCTGCTGCTCGGCAACCTGATGATGATCCTGATGAACGGCGTGCTCGACGACGCCGCCTTCCTGAGCTGGGGCTGGCGCGTTCCCTTCTGGGCCAGCGCGGTGCTCGTTCCGGTCGTGATGTACATCCACAAGAAGATCGAGGACTCACCGGAATTCCTGGCCCTCCAGCGCGAGGTCGCGGCCAAGAACGCGGGCAAGGAGGCCGTCGCCGCAGCGCCGCTGTCGGAGGCCGTCCGCAAGCACTGGCGGAAGATCGTGCTCGGCGCAGGCCTGCTGGCCGGAACGAACTCCGCGTTCTACGTCTCGATCGCGGGCTTCGTGAGCTACGGCAGCAAGAAGCCCTCCGCGGGCGGCCTGGGCATGAACAGCAACTCCATCCTCGCGTGCGTCCTCGTCACCTCGGTGGTGATGCCGCTCGTGATCATGGCCGCCGGCGCGGTCTCGGACCGTGTCGGCCGCCGGCCGCTGATCCTGATCGGCGCCGTCGTCCTGATGGCCTGGGCGTTCCCGTTCTTCTGGCTCGCTGAGACCACGAACGTCGGGCTCCTCGCGGTCGCGATGTTCGTCTCCAGCTTCGGGCAGGCCCTCACCTACGGTCCGCTCGCCGCGTTCATGGCCGAGCTGTTCGAGCCGCGGATCCGGTACTCGGGCGCCTCGCTGGCCTACCAGCTGGCGGCGGTCGCCGTCTCGGGCGTCGCGCCGCTCATCATGACCGCCATCATCGCCGAGACGCAGTCCACCACGTTCGTTTCAGTCTACCTGGCCGCCATGGGCCTCGTGACCTTCGCGAGCGCCTACTTCCTCAAGGAGACGAACGGCAGGGCGGTGCGCGAGGATCCGGACGCGGTACCGGGGATCCCCGTGGCGGCGTGAGTCGGCGCCGGCGTCCTTGAAGGTGCGAGCGGAGCCGAGCAGACTCGTGAGCGTGACGATCAGCGAATCGCAGGAGCGGGCCCGCGCGAACCGCAAGGACGCCGGCGGCACCCGCCGGGAGCAACTCCTCCGGGCGGCCGCCGAGTGCTTCGACGACCTCGGTTACGCGGCCACCACGGTGGAGCTCATCGCCGCCCGCGCACAGACCTCCAGGCCCACCTTCTACGCCTACTTCCGGTCGAAGGACGAGATCCTTCTCGCGCTCGTCGACCGGGTCGGCACGGAACTGGAGTCCGCGCAGATGCTGGACGGCATCGACACCGAGGAACCGCGCGAGGTCATCGCGGCCACGATGCGCGCCTACGCCGACGCGGTCTTCGCCAACGGGGGCCTCGTCGCACTGTTCGATGCGATGGCGCCGGTCCGGGACGACGTCGCCGAGATCTGGGGACGGACCACCCGCCGCACCCACCGCCGCTACACCGCCTACCTCGAAGCACTCGCCCCGGAGACCGTCGACCTGTGCCTCGAGCCCGCGGCCCTGGTCACCATCCTCAACGACACCATTCACCACGGCGCGAAGCGCGTCGCGCGCGACAGTCCCGCCGCCCGCGAGCGGTTCGTCGCGGATCAGATCCGCGTCGCCGAACGACTGATCGGCTTCTGACGGAGCCGACGCACCGAAGGAGCCCCATGACCGACCGGACCACCGACGTCGCCGCCGCGCTCGACGCCGCCGCGGACGAGATCCGCGCCCTGCGCGACCGGAACTGGCCCGCTCAGGTGCCGCGCAGCGTCGAGTACCCGGCGGGCACCCCCGCGATGGTGGAACACCTGCGGCACTGGGCCCGGCACCGGCCGGACACGGTCGCGATCACCTTCTACGGCCGCGACGTGACCTACGCCGAGTACGACGAGCTCTCCGACCGGTTCGCGGGTGCGCTCGCGGACCGGGGCGTCCGCCCGGGCGACGCGGTCGGCGTCTATCTCGGCAACTGCCCGCAGTTCGCCATCGCCATGCTCGGCATCCTGAAGCTGGGTGCGGTCCACGTGCCGGTCAATCCCCTCCTCAAGGGCCGCGAGCTGCAGCACGAACTGGAGGACGCGGGAGTCGGCGTACTGCTGGCGCAGACGGACCTGCTGGACCTGGTGGAGTCGGTCCGCGCCGAGACGCCGGTCCACACCGTGATCGCCACCGGACTCGGCGATCTCCTCGCCGGGTCGTCGCCGCTCCCGGACGCGTCGCCGCCGTTCGAGACCGCACCGGACCCGCGCAGCGACTGGCACCGCGTGACAGCTGCGGATCGCGCCCCGGCCCGGGATTCGGATCCGGATGCGCTCGCCGCGTTGAACTACACCGGCGGCACGACGGGCCTGCCCAAGGGCTGCGAGCACACCCAACGGCACATGGCCTACACCGCGGCCACGGCTACGCTGGCGGGCGGCGGCACCGTCGGCGAGGCTGACCCGGTCGGCCTGAACTTCCTGCCCGTCTTCTGGATCGCCGGCGAGGACTTCGGCATCCTCAAGCCCCTCATCAACGGCCAGACGATCGTGTTGATGACGCGGTGGGATCCCTCGGTCGCGGCCGCGCTGATCGCGCGCCACAGGGTCACGGACCTGGTCGCGACCGTCGACAACTACGTCGAGCTCATGGACCTGCCGGGCGTCGACGGTGCGGCCTTCCGCAGCGTGGTCAACCCACTCGCGGTCTCCTTCGTGCTCAAGCTCACGCCCGAGCTGCGCGCGCGGTGGCGCGCCCTCACCGGAGGCGTGCTCCGCGAGGCCTCCTACGGCATGACGGAGACGCACACCGCGGACACCTTCACGCTCGGCTTCCAGGACGACGACCGCGACCTCACGGCGGATCCCGTCTTCTGCGGACTTCCGGTGCCCGGCACGGACATCCTCGTCGTCGGTGCCGACGGCGCCCCCGTCCCCGTGGGCGAGACCGGCGAGATCGTGGTCCGCAGCGAATCGATCCTCAGCGGGTACCACCGTCGCCCCGACGCCACGGCCGAGGCGATCCGCCACGGTTGGCTCCACACCGGCGACGTGGGCAAGATCGACGACTGGGGTGCGGTGCACTACCTCGCGCGGACCAAGGAGATGATCAAGGTGAACGGCATGTCCGTCTTCCCGTCCGAGGTGGAGGCGCTGCTCAAGGGCCACCCGGCGATCGGATCCGTCTCGGTCGTCCCGCGTCCCGACGCGCGCCGCGGACAGGTGCCGCTCGCGTTCGTCGTCTCGGCGGGCCCCGTCGACGTCGCCCAACTCACCGCCTGGGCGCGCGAGAACATGGCGGGCTACAAGGTGCCCGACTTCGTCGTGGTCGACGCACTGCCGATGACCGCGACCGGCAAGGTCCGCAAGGGTGAACTGTTCGAGCGGGCCGCCCGTATCGCGGCCGAGGGGGAGTCGAAGTGAAGCTGCTCATCGCCAACCGCGGGGAGATCGCGCTGCGGATCATCCGCACCGCACGGGAACTCGGCGTGGCGACGGTGGCCGTCCATGCCGAGGACGATGGCGACACGCCCCATGTCACCGCCGCGGACGCCGCCGTCGCACTCCCGGGTTCCGGCCCCGCCGCCTACCTGGATCGTGATGCGATCGTGGCGGCGGCGGCGAGGACGGGCGCCGACGCCGTGCACCCTGGCTACGGATTCCTCGCCGAGAACGCGGATTTCGCGGCGGACTGCGCCGCCGCGGGCCTGACCTTCGTGGGACCGGATCCCGGCGTCCTTCGCACCTTCGGCGACAAGGCCGCGGCCCGTGCCGCGGCGGTCGCTGCGGGGGTGCCCGTTCCGGCCGCCACGGACGGCGGGGCCGACCTGGCGACGGTGCGCGCCTTTGCGGAGGGCCGCCCGCACGGTGTGATGATCAAGGCCGTCGCCGGCGGCGGAGGCCGCGGTATGCGAGCGGTGCTGCCCGGTCCCCGGTTCCACGACGACCTCGAGTCCGCGTACCGCGCCTGTGTCTCCGAGGCCGAGCTCGGCTTCGGCGACGGCCGGGTGTTCGCCGAGGAACTGCAGACCGGCGCCCGGCACATCGAGGTCCAGGTGATCGGCGACGGTCTCGCCGCGTTGGCCCTCGGGGACCGCGACTGCAGCGTGCAGCGCCGCAATCAGAAGCTCGTCGAGGTGGCGCCCGCGCCGGCGCTGGACGACGACCTCCGCGCCGCGCTGCACCGCCACGCCGCACGGTTGTGCGCCTCCGCCGGCTACCGCGGGCTCGCGACGGTGGAGTTCCTGGTGCGGGACGGCGAGCCCGCCTTCCTCGAGGTCAATCCCCGGATCCAGGTGGAGCACACCGTGACCGAGGAGGTGACGGGTGTGGACCTCGTCGCCACGCAACTCTCCCTCGCCGAGGGGGCGCGATTGGACGACGTCGGCCTGCCGCCCGCCGTCCGCTGCCGCGACGGCGTCGTCGCCGGCGAGCCCGCCGCCGCCCACGGCACCGCGGTGCAGGCCCGGGTGAATCTCGAGGTCCCGCAACGCGACGGCACCGTCCTTCCGGCCGCCGGCACGCTGACCGGCTACACCCCACCGACCGGGCCCGGAGTCCGCGTCGACGACTACGGCCGACCGGGGCTGACCACCTCCGCCCGGTACGACTCGTTGCTGGCGAAGGTGATCGTGCGCGCGGCCACTCCGGCTCGCGCCTACGCCAAGGCCGACGCGGCACTGGGGGAGTTCGTCATCGACGGCGTCGGGACCAACGTCGAGTTGCTCCGCGCGGTCCTCACCGACTCCGAATTCCGCTCGGGCCCCGTCGACACCGGGTACCTCGCGCGCCGCATCGGCGGCCTCGTACCCGAGCCGGCCGCGGCCGCGTCGCCCGACTCGGATCTGGCAGCGCTGGACGGCGACGTGCTCCGCGCGACGCTGACCGGCACCGTCGTCGCCGTGGCGGAGGCCGGCGCCGAGGCCGAACCCGGCACCGCCCTCGTGGTGCTGGAAGCGATGAAGATGGAACACGAGCAGGTCCTCGCCGTGCCCGTCACCGTCGGCGACGTGCTGGTCGAGCCCGGGCGGACCGTCACCGCGGGGACCCCGCTCGTGACGTACTTCCCCTCCGGTGGGGCGGGGACGGGCGGCGCCGGCGGCGACGCCCTGGATCTCGACCGGCCGCGCGCGGACCTCGACGAGGTGCGCGAGCGGCACCGGGTGACCCTGGACGAGGGCCGGCCGGAGGCCGTCGCGAAGCGGCGGAGGATCGGGCGGCGCACCGCCCGGGAGAACATCGGCGATCTGGTGGACGAGGGCAGCTTCACCGAGTACGGCGCGCTGCTGCTACCCGCGCAGCGGGCGCGACGCTCCGAGGAGGAGCTGATCGCCACCGGTGCCGCGGACGGCCTCATCGGCGGCCTCGCGACTATCGACGGCGCCGAGGCCATGGTGATCTCGTACGACTACACGGTGCTCGCAGGTACTCAGGGCTGGCGCAACCACGCCAAGACGGATCGGCTGATCGATGTCGCCGATCGCCGTGGCGTGCCCATCGTGCTGTTCGCGGAGGGCGGCGGCGGCCGTCCCGGCGATACGGACCTCGACATCGTGGCGGGACTCGACGTCCCCACCTTCCGGTCGCTCGGCGCGCTGCGCGGCAGGGTGCCGCTCATCGCCGTCGTGTCCGGACGGTGCTTCGCGGGCAACGCGGCGCTGGCCGGCATCTGCGACGTCGTGATCGCCACCCCGGACGCCAATCTCGGCATGGGTGGGCCCGCGATGATCTCCGGCGGCGGGCTCGGGGAGTACCCGCCGGAGGCCATCGGCCCCGTCGACGTGCAGCGCCGCAACGGCGTCGTCCACGTCGTCGCCGACGACGAGGCGGACGCCGTCGCCCTGGCGCGCCGGTACCTCGGCTACTTCTCGCCCGCCGCGGGTGCGTGGACCGCGCCCGACCCGCGGGTCGCCCGCCACGTGGTCCCGGAGAATCGGCTGCGCGCCTACGACGTCCGCGCCGCGATCGCCGCGATCGTCGACGAGGACTCGACGCTGGAATTGCGCCGCGACTACGGCGTCGGCGTGATCACCGCTCTGGTGCGGGTCGAGGGAAAGCCCTTCGCGCTCATCGCGAACAGCACCCGCCACCTCGGCGGTGCGATCGACGCGGAGGCCGCGGACAAGCTCGCGGACTTCCTCGAACTGGCGCAGGCGCACGGGCTTCCGGTGATCTCGCTGTGCGACACCCCGGGGTTCATGGTCGGACCGGAGGCGGAGGAACAGGCGACGGTACGGCGGTTCTCACGGCTTTTCGTCGTGGGCGCACGTCTGACCGTGCCCCTCGGGGTGATCGTGCTGCGCAAGGGCTACGGTCTCGGCGCGATGGCGATGACCGGCGGGAGCTTCCACGCCCCGCAGTTCACCGTCGCCTGGCCCACGGGCGAGATCGGCGGCATGGGGCTCGAGGGTGCGGTGCGGCTCGGTTTCAGTAAGGAACTCGCGGCCGCGCCGGACGAGGCGGCCCGAGCGGCGCTCTTCGAGCAGTTGCTGGCCCTCGCCTACCAGCGCGGCCGGGCGCTGCACGCCGCCACCACCTTCGAGCTGGACGACGTGATCGATCCCGCCGTCACCCGGGACTGGATCCGTACCCTCACCCGGTGAGGGGGTGAGGGTACGGGTCCTCCGTGCGGCGCTCGGTGCGCGCCTGCGCTCAGCGCACCCGGCGGAACAGCGCCTCCAGGACGATGACCAGCACCGCGGCGATCACCACGTGCATCAGGGACAGGGCCACCGTGGACGGGCCGTCGAAGTCGGCGGCCAGGGTGCCCGCGATGGTGCCGAGCGACGCTGCGGCGCCGACCACGGCGGCCACGCGCAGGATCGGGGCCCACAGCTTCGAGAGCAGCACGGCCGCGGTCATTCCCACGGCGAGCGGCGCCACCGTCATGAGGACGACGCCGCCCGGGGCGACCGAGGCGCGGGCCCCGGCCTCGTCGGTCATGGTGAAGTCGCCGCCGGCGGCGAGGCCCACGAGCCACAGTGCGAGGTTGATGAGCAGCGAGAGGACGACGGTGCCGAGCACGGCGGTCGTGCGGGTGAGGCGGAACGTCGATGGGGATGCGGTGTCGATGGCGGTCATGATCTCTCCTCGGGTCGTTTCTGGAACAAGTCCATCAAATAACCCGAAGCATTGTTGAGGTCAAGTCCTAGCTCAAACCTGATTGTGCAGCGACGACTGCGGCCTGCACACGGGACTGCACACCGAGCTTCATCAGCACGCGGGACACGTGGGTCTTCACCGTGGCCTCACCGATGTCCAGGCGGCGCGCGATCTGCTGGTTCGACAGGCCCTCGCCGAGCCCGGCGAGGACATCGCGCTCGCGATCGGTGAGGCCGCTCAGGTCCACGGCGGCCGGCTCGGCGGCGGGCCGGGGGATGGCCGCGATCACCGCGCGGGTCACCTTCGGGTCGAGCACGGCGTCGCCCGCCGCCACGGCCAGGACCGCGCGGATCAGCTCGTCGCCGCCCGCGGACTTGAGGAGGAAGCCGCTGGCCCCCGCGCTGAGCGCGCCGAGCACGTACTCGTCGAGGTCGAACGTCGTGAGCACCAGGACCGCGCTGTCGGTCTCGGCGACGACGGACGCCGTCGCGGCCAGCCCGTCGACGCGCGGCATCCGTACGTCCATCACGACGACGTCCGGCTTGAGCGCGCGGGCCTGACGCAGGGCCGCGGCGCCATCGGCCGCCTCGCCGACGACCCGCACCTCGCCCGTGGACTCGAGCAGCAGGCGCAATCCCGCCCGGATCGCCGCGTGGTCGTCCGCCAGGACGACTGTCGCCGTCACCGCGCCACCTCCATCGGGATCCTCGCCCGGACGACCCAGGCGCCGCCGTCCGGGCCGGCGGTCGCCGAACCACCGATGGATTCGGCGCGGAAAGCGATGTTGCGCAGGCCGTCGCCGGAGCCGGTCGGGCCGGGCGGGAGCGCGTTCACGGCGGTCATGGTCAGGTGGTCCTCCGTGATGCCGACGGCGACGTCCAACTCGGCGCCGGGGGCGTGTTTGGTGGCGTTCGTGATGACCTCGCCCAGGATCCGGGTGAGGGCGGCCTCGACCGCGGTGGGCAGCGGACCGTCGGGCAGGTCGAGCCGCACCGCGACCCCGGCGGCCCCCGCGGTCTCGATGAGCGGTTCCAGCGACTCGAGGGTGGTACGGACGGCGGCGTCGTCGGGGGAGGTCAGCAGGTTGATCGTGGCGCGCATCTCCTCGAGTGCGGCGAGGCTGCCGGAGCGGATCGACTGCAGCACAGCCGGGTTCTCGGGCGTGCGCTGCGCGGCGTCGGCGAGGATCGCGACCGCGGACAGGTGGCCGGCGACGGTGTCGTGCAGCTCGCGGGCCAGGCGACGCCGTTCGTCGGCGAGGGCGGTCGCACGGCGGGATTCGCTCTCCTCCCGTTCGAGCTCGGCGAGCCGCCGATACGCCAGCACCGCACGCCCGTACCCGATGGGCGACCAGATGACGGCGATGAGGATCAGGACGGCGTACATCCCCGCCTTCACGCCGCCGAGGACGGTGACGGAGGTGCCGAAGACGAGCGTCATCGCCAGCACCGTCCACGACACGACCTCCCGCAGGCGCTCGGAGCCCGTCGCCACCGCGAGGTAGATCACGTCCGAGAACGCGATCCACAGCACCACCGACGGGCCGAAGCCGAGGTCCCACAGGACCAGGAACAGCATCATCGCGAACGCGACACCCGGCCGGCGGCGGGCCAGGAGCTGGATCGCCAGGGCGCCGCACAGGAGGGCGAGCTTCACCTGCCACGGGTAGAAGTCCTCGGTCTCCTCCCGGACGGACCATCCGCCCGCGCTCCAGAGCACCGCACCCACCAGGCAGATGCCGAAGGCCGGCACGGCCGCGTACTCCGACGACCACCCGCTCGCCACCGACCTCATGCGCCCATTGCAGCACATCGCGGCGACCGGCGGGTCCGCCGAACGACGGAGGGGAGGGGCCCCGGGGGACGGATGACGGCGTGGCTGCGTGCAGGCAGAGTGCGGGGCATGGGAGAGCTGAACAGTCCGGTGTTGTGGACGATCGCCGCATGCGAGGTCGGATTCTGGGTCCTCGTACTCGGTGGCCTTGCGATGCGGTACATCCTGCGGTGGCGGCGTGCCGGGATGGTCGCACTCGCGCTCGTGCCCCTGCTCGACGTGGTGCTCATCGTGGCGGTCGGGATCGACCTCTACCGCGGCGGTGAGGTCGGCTTCGCGCACCGGCTCGCGGGCATCTACCTGGGGTGCACCGTGATGTTCGGTCACCGCATGATCGCGTGGGCGGACGAGCGGTTCGCACACCGCTTCGCGGGTGGACCCGCACCGCGCAAGGTGCCGAAGCTCGGGCCCGAGCGGACTCGCAAGGAGTGGTCGGACTTCTACCGCTGGCTCGGGGCCGTCGCGATCGCCGGTGCCGTGTCGCTCGGCCTGGGATACACCGTCGCCGATGACACGCAGCGGGAGGCGCTCATGGGCGTCTTCGGCAGTCTCGGCGTGATCACGGTCATCTGGCTGGTCACCGGTCCGCTGTGGGTAGCGGGACGGGGAGGGAGCGCGAGCGATTAGGTCGCTGTCGGTCCGCTCCGCCGCGCGGGCCAGAACGCCACCCGCTGGAGGACGATCGCTTCGAGCTGATCCGCGCCGTATTCCCAGGTTTCGTCGCAGGCGTCGCACGAACAGACCGGATAGTGGACCGTCACGTCGGGCGCGACTCGTACGCCGGCGGACGGGAAGTCGGTCAGGAGGAAGTCGAGCGCGTCCTCGGGCGCAGAGCGCGACGCGACCCGGGTCTGCCGGACTGTGGCGTTGACGTAGTCGGACTCCGGCCCCAGGTCTGTGAGGACGACGTCGTGGGTCGCAACGATGTGGTCGATGAGGGCGTTCGCAACGATGTGGAGGGGCGCGAACCGTTCGGGGTGATGCTCCCGTGAATAGCTGTCGTCGGGCGGATCCTCGTCGAACGACCAGCGATCGCCGTAGGGGATCGGAGTTCCCTCGTCATCGACGAACGTCGGAATCTCGATCGACGGTCGGGAGTACACACCGCGACGATACTCGGACAGCGAAACGTCGAACGCCCGACGGCGTACCGTCGGGCGTTCGGGAACGGGAGCTAGTCCAGGTAGTCGCGCAGCACCTGCGAGCGCGACGGGTGGCGCAGCTTGCTCATCGTCTTCGACTCGATCTGCCGGATGCGCTCACGCGTCACGCCGTAGACCTGACCGATCTCGTCTAAAGTGCGCGGCTGGCCGTCGGTGAGCCCGAAGCGCAGGCGGACCACGCCGGCCTCGCGCTCGGACAGCGTGTCCAGCACCGACTGGAGCTGATCCTGCAGCAGGGTGAAGGACACGGCGTCGACCGCGACAACGGCCTCCGAATCCTCGATGAAGTCGCCGAGCTGGCTGTCGCCCTCGTCGCCGATGGTCTGGTCGAGCGAGATCGGCTCCCGCGCGTACTGCTGGATCTCCAGCACCTTCTCCGGCGTGATGTCCATCTCCTTGGCCAGCTCCTCCGGGGTGGGCTCGCGGCCCAGATCCTGGAGCAGCTCGCGCTGGATGCGGCCGAGCTTGTTGATGACCTCCACCATGTGCACCGGGATGCGGATGGTGCGGGCCTGGTCGGCCATGGCGCGGGTGATCGCCTGCCGGATCCACCAGGTGGCGTACGTCGAGAACTTGTAGCCCTTGGTGTAGTCGAACTTCTCGACCGCGCGGATCAGGCCGAGGTTGCCCTCCTGGATCAGGTCCAGGAACGCCATGCCGCGACCGGTGTAGCGCTTGGCCAGCGAGACCACGAGACGCAGGTTCGCCTCGAGCAGGTGATTCTTCGCGCGGTTGCCGTCGCGGGCGATCCAGTTCATGTCGCGGCGGATGCCGATGGCCGGCTTCTCGCCGCGCTCGAGCCACCGGTTGATCTGCTGCTCGGCGAACAGGCCGGCCTCGATCCGCTTGGCGAGTTCGACCTCCTCCTCGGCGTTGAGGAGCGCGACCTTGCCGATCTGCTTGAGGTAGGCGCGCACCGAGTCCGCGGACGCCGTGAGCTCGGCGTCCTTGCGGGCCTGCCGGAGCGCCTCGGACTCCTCCTCGTCCCACACGAAGTCACCGGAGGCCTTGTCGGCCTCGGACGGCTCCTCGTCCTCCGCGTCCGCCGGGGCGGGCTTGGTGACGGCGCTCTTGCCCTTCGTCTCCACGGCGTCGTCGGCGGCGTCGTCATCGGCATCGATCGCGACGTCCTCGTCCGAGAGCTCGGTGGGGTCGGGATCGCCGTCGAGCTCGGGATCGACCTCGTCCTCGGCGCCGCTCTCGGCGCCTGCGGCCGAGGTGTCCTTCTTGCCCGCGGCTTTCTTCGCCGTGCGCTTGGCCGGGCCGGCCGCCTTCTTCGCCGCCGCCTTCTTGGCGGGTGCCTTCTTCGCCGCCGCCTTCTTGGCCGGGGCCTTCTTGGCCGCAGCCTTCTTCGCGGGAGCCTTCTTGGCGGTGGTCTTCTTGGCGGGGGTCGCCGCCGAGGTGGCCGAACCGTCCACGCCGTCTTCCGACGGTGCGCTGGAGCTGGTCTGCGTCGCTGCCACGTACGCCCTTTCCTACTGTGCCTGCGTGCGCCGGAACCACATCCCGGGCGCGCCAACAGCACCGGTCCCGAGCCGGGTGCGGCATCGGTGGTGGCTGAGGCGTCCGGAGGCGAGGGGATCCGGCGTCTGTTCCGGCGTTTCGACGCCGGGACCCCATTGTAACGATTGGGTCGCTCCGCCCGCATTCACCTGCGGTCAAAGCGCCCGAACCGGACGGATCAGTCGCGTTGCGATGCCATCGCCGCGCCGACGATGCCCGCGGTGTTCAGCAACTTCGCGGGAATCACCTTCGTCGTGACCTCCAACAGCGGCACCCACTTGTCGGCCTTGCGGCTGATCCCGCCGCCCACGATGATCAGGTCCGGCCACAGCAGCTTCTCGTACTCCCGGAAGACGCGGCTGACCTGTCCCGCCCACTTCTCGTAACTCCACCCGCGGCGGTCCTTCACCGAACTCGCGGCGCGGTGCTCGGCCTCCTTGCCCTCCACCTCGATGTGACCGAACTCGGTGTTGGGCACCAGGGTCCCGCGGTGGATCAGTGCCGAGCCGATGCCGGTGCCGAGGGTGAGCAGCAGGATCACCCCGTCGAAGTCGCGGCCGGCCCCGTACCGGTCCTCGGCCAGCCCCGCGGCGTCCGCGTCGTTGAGCACCGTGACGGGCAGGTTCAGCGCCGAGGTGAACAGCTCGTCGGCGTCGGTGCCGATCCATCCCGCATCGATGTTCGCGGCGCTGCGCACCGTGCCGTTCGTCACCACCGCCGGCACCGTGACACCGACCGGACCCGTCCAGTCGAAGTGGCCGATCACCTCACGGACCGCGTCGGCACACGCCGCGGGCGTCGACGGCTGGGGCGTCGGTACCTTGAACCGCTCACCGACCAGTTCACCCGTGTCCATGTCGACGACGCCGCCCTTGATGCCACTGCCGCCGATGTCGACACCGAACCCCAGATTCTCCGCCATGTACTCGCTCCGCATTCCTCGATGTGTGTCGCACGTCTCGTCCTCGGCCCGGGTGCCCCCGGCGCTGACAAACTACCGCGGATTGTGGTTCTGTGGAGGGCGTGCAACTTAACCGGTGGGAGTTGTCCGAGATCGCCGTCGCCGTCGTCACGGAAGCCGCGCAGCGCGTCGCGGACCGCCGGGCGGAGGTCTTCGGCGCCAACGCATTCGACGGCGAGCAGGGGACGCGCCCGGAGGGCGTGACCACCAAATCGACGCCGACCGATCCGGTCACCGTCGTCGACACCGAGACGGAGCGATTCGTGCGGGAGCGCCTCGCGCAGGTGCGTCCCGGCGACACCGTCCTCGGCGAGGAGTTCGGCGGTGACGCGGGGGAGGCGGGCACCGTTCGATGGATCGTCGACCCCATCGACGGGACGGTCAACTTCCTGTACGGCGTGCCCGCGTACGCGGTGTCCCTCGGCGCCCAGGTCGACGGGGTGTCCGTCGCGGGGGCCGTCGCGGACGTCGTCCACGGCACGGTCTACGCCGCGGCCCGCGGCGGCGGAGCGCGCGAGATCGCCCCGGACGGCACGGTCCGCGAGTTGCGCGCCAACCCGATCACCGATCCCGCGCTGGCCCTCGTCGCGACCGGTTTCGGATACGCCCGCGAGCGCCGGGAGAAGCAGGGGCGCGTGCTCGCGGAACTCCTGCCCGCGGTGCGCGACGTCCGGCGGATCGGCTCCGCGGCTCTCGACCTGTGCATGGTGGCCGCGGGACGCGCCGACGCGCACTACGAGCACGGCCTGAGCCCGTGGGACTGGGCGGCCGGGGCGCTCATCGCGGAGGAGGCCGGGGCCGTCGTCATCGTGCCGCCCGCGAATTCGACCAGCGCGGACGGCGCCCTGACGCTCGCGGCGGCACCGGGGATCGCCGACGAACTGATCGCCCTGCTCCGCGGGGCAGGTGGACTCGAAGCCCTCTGACCGGCGCCGCGATCAGCGGTTGCAGGACTGGCTGTGCACGGCCGACACGAGTGCGGGGTTCGCGCCGCCGTCCGCCGCTCCGGCGGGTGCCGCGCGCAGGATGCGGAGGATCTCCTGGGCGTCGGTGCTGGGTTCGAGGTCCGTGAAGAAGGTGCCCAGCACCAGGTCGACCGAGTTGTCGCGCCGACCGTCGTTGATGAGCTCGGCGCACGGCGCGATGATCCACGCCGCCGCCGCCGCGGCCCGGCCGGAGTCGCCGAACCGCAGCTGCGCCTGGCACGCCATCTCGGGGTACACGGGATCGTTCCCGTAGGCGCCGGTGGTGGGGGCGCCGAAACCGTAGTCGGCCAGCTTGTTCAAGGTGGTCTCGGCGCGGCCGGCCTGGCCCGAGGCGTTGAGCACGCGGACCGTCGACGCGGCGAGCGGCGCGGGCCGGACCGAGACGAGGTCGTCGGGGGAGACGACCTCGAACTGGCCCGCGGCGGGCGCGGGTGCCGGCGCGGTCGCCCCGGCTCGCGCCGCGGCGCCCTGCGTCGGCGTCGCCGACACCGAGGCCGACGGCGCGGGCGGGGGCGGGCAGGACACGGGAGCGGCCGTCTCCTCCTGGGAGGACATGGCTCGAGCCCAGGTCGCGATGGCGACCACGGCGAGGACGGCGATCACGATGAGGATCGGCAGCGTGTTGCGACGCCGGAACGGTTCACCGTTCCGGTCGAATCGCCGGCCCGCGCCGGTGAGCTGGGAAACCACGGCCCCGACTGTACGGGAGCGCGCCCGTCCGGCAGGGGAGGCGGCGCGGAGCGGTCCCGGGAATCCTTCGCGCCGGAGCGGGAATCATCCGGGACCTTCCTGCGTTGGAGGGGCAACGAGCGGTGGAATCGGCAACCGTCACGGAAAGTCCGTGACATCCGATTTCGAGTGCGCTACACTCTGGCCGCTCGCGCGGGACACAACGCGCCCGGCGGCCTCGGAAACCCCGAGGCCGGGGGCACGAGCAAGGATGGGGATGACACGGCATGGCAACTGATTACGACGCTCCACGACGTTCCGAGGCGGACGAGATCTCGGAGGATTCGCTCGAGGAGCTGAAGGCCCGTCGCAACGAGGGCCAGTCCGGCACGGTGGACGTCGACGAGGGCGAGACCGCCGAGTCGTTCGAGCTCCCCGGCGCCGACCTGTCGGGCGAGGAGCTGAGCGTCCGCGTGGTGCCGAAGCAGGCTGACGAGTTCACCTGTACCAGCTGCTTCCTGGTGTACCACCGCAGCCGGCTCGCCGATCCGGACGGCAACGAGCTGATCTGCATCGACTGCGCCTGACGGCGACCTTCTCCGCGGCGACCCGCTCGCTATCCGAGCGTGGTCGCGGCGGGGATCAACGCGAGCATCTTCTCCGGGTGCCGCGTGGAGACCATCCAGTACGGAGTCGGATCCTCGGGATCGTCGAGGACCACCACGATCATCTGCTTGATCCAGCCCTTGTGATAGACGAACGCCGCGGGATCGAGCTGGCGGCCCAGCGCCGCGCTCTTCGCCTGAGGCGGCACCGCGGCGGCACGGGAGATCAGTTCCAGTGGCAGGTGGGCGTTGCCCGCCCACAGTTCACCGTCGCGCACCGCGACGCTGCCCCGGCCCATCGACCACAGCAGGACCGCGATCACCGCGACGATCAGAACGAACGCGCCGATCATCCAATCGCCCCAGTTCGCGGCGAGCGTCACCTCGAAGCACAGCAGACCCGCCACGACGGCACCCGCGAGCCACCAGTACCAGGGCACCGTGAGTCTCTCGAAGTATCCACTCCCGGGCTGCGAGGTCTTCACTGTTCGATCGTCCGACACGGCTTCAGCGTAGTCTGCATCCCATGGTGAGCCAGATACCCCTACTGCGGCTCGACGAGGGCCTCCCACTCCCCAAGCGCGCACATCCCGGCGACGCGGGCGTGGACCTGTACTCGACGATCGACGTGCGGATCGAACCCGGTGCCCGCACGCTCGTCGCGACCGGCGTGGCGATCGCACTGCCGCACGGCACCGTCGGCCTGATCCACCCGCGTTCCGGACTCGCCGCGAAGCACGGTCTCACCGTGGTCAATACGCCGGGCACCATCGATGCCGGCTACCGCGGGGAGATCAAGGTGTGCCTGCTCAACACCGACCGCGAGACGGCCGTCGACATCAAACGCGGCGACCGGATCGCGCAGCTGCTCGTGCAGCGCGTGGAGCTGCCCGACTTCAAGGAGGTCTCGTTCCTCGACGAGACCGTGCGCGGCACCGGCGGCTACGGCTCGTCGGGCGGGCACGCGAGCCTCGAGTCCTCCCACTGACCTCCCGAACACCCACGAAGAACCAAGGAGCACCGTTCATGGCCCTCGGCCGCCGCAAGTCCAAGCAGCGCAGTTCAGCGAGCGTCGACCCGTACGCCACGGTCGGGCAGCCCGAGCACCACACGGTGCCGGCGCCCGCGGACGAGGACGAGGTGCAGGAGCTCGGTACCGGCGCCGGCCCGTACGACCTCAACTCCCTGGAGAGCACCGACGGCCTCGATGAGGGCCGACTCGACCTGGGGTCGCTCATCCTGGCGATGCCGGCGGAGTCGCAGCTGCAGGTCGAGATGAGCCCCGAGGGCATGCCCGTCGGGGTGCACCTCGACACCCCGGTCGGTCGCATCACGCCCGGCGTGTTCGCGGCACCGAAGTCGGGCGGACAGTGGCGCGAGGTCGTCACCGAGCTGGCCGACTCCCTGCGCGAGAACGGCGCTCAGGTCGCGATCGAGGACGGCCACTGGGGCCGCGAGGTCGTCGGCACCCAGCCCGACGGCGTCCTGCGGTTCATCGGTGTCGACGGCCCGCGCTGGATGGTCCGGATCGTCGTGGCCTCCCCGCAGGAGACCGCGGACCAGGCGGCGCAACTCGCCCGCGCGATGCTCGCGGAGACGGTCGTCCGGCGCGGCACCGACCCGCGGCCCGCGCGCGACCACCTCGAGATCGAGCTTCCCACCGAACTCGTGCAGCAGCTGCAGCAGGCGATGGCGGCGCAGCAGGCGCAGCAGGAACAGGCCGCGGCCGCGATCGCGGCGCAGGTCGCGCAGCGCGCGGCCGCCGAGGGGCCCGCCGCCCTGCGGCAGAGCAACCAGGACCGGCTGACCCAGGGATCCGCGCTGACGCGGCTCAACAACCAGCAGTAAGGCCGTCGAGCCCCGCCCGGCCGAGGACCGCCGGGTCGGGGCCGAGGTCGGCCAGGTCGACCACGACGATGCCTGCGCCCGGGATCGCCGCCGCCCAGGCGCGCGCGGTCGCGACGGGGTGGATGAGGTCGCCCTCCGCGCCGACGACGACGGTGCGCGCCGCCAAGCCGTGCAGTTCCTCCTCGGTGGGAGCCTCGTAGCGCGCCGCTTCCCGCAGTGCGGGCGCCAGGAAGTCGCCGTGTGCGGCCCAGGACCGGCTGAGTTCCCGTGCCAGCCACGGCGGGCTGCCCGCCCGCATTCGGGCGATCGCCGCAGCCGCACCCAGCTCGTCGACGGTGGCCGCGGTCACCCGTGCCGACACCGCCGCGGGGACGTCCGCGCCCGCGGGACCGCACCAGGGCGGCAGGGTGAGCACCAGAGTCACGTCGGCGTCCGGGTTCTCCAGGGCCCAGTTCGCCGCCACCGCCGACCCGAGGGAGACCCCGCACACCAGGAGTGGGCCGCCCGCCGCGGCGGCGTCGAGCGCAGCGCGGTAGCGGGTCACCACGGAGGGCGGGCCCGCGTCGACGCCCACCGTGCGCTCGCAGAGCGCGGTGAGCGGGGCGAACGCGCGGAGCACGAAGTCGGCGTCCGAGCCCGAGCCCGGCAGCAGGACGGCGGTGGTGTGCGCGGGGAACTGCATGCGCCGAGCATGCCAGGGCCCGCGTGCGGTGCGGCGGCGGCTCCGTACGCCGGATCGGGGACCCGCCGGGCCACGTACTGTGTTCGTGTGACGGATGGTGCTGAGCAGGAGCCGGCGACGGCTGAGCAGGAGGCCCCCGAGCCCTCGATCAAGGACCAGGTGCTCGAGCAGATGGGCGGCTGGCAGGGCATGGTGTACTCGACCCTGCCCGTTGTCGTCTTCGTCCCCGTCAACGCGCTCTGGGGCCTCGGGTGGGCCTCGGCGGCAGCGCTCGGCGCCGCACTGCTCGTCCTGGTGCTCCGCCTCGCCACGCGCACCAGCGTGCAGCCCGCCGTGTCGGGTTTCTTCGGCGTGGCCGCCTGTGTGCTGATCGCGCTGATGCTGGGCGGCCGCTGGTACTTCCTGTACGGCATCGTCAGCCAGGCGGTCTTCGCGCTCGCCTTCGCGGTATCGATCGTGATCGGGAAGCCGCTCGTGGGGGTGTTGTGGCACTTCTTCCGCGACGGCGACGGTACCGAAGGGGACTGGCGTGAGCGCCCCGCGGAGAAGCGGATGTTCACGTGGCTCACAGTCATGTGGACGCTCGTGTTCCTCGTACGGTTCGTGGTCAAGGGCGCACTGTTCCTCAAGGACGACGTGAACTGGCTCGGCGTCGCAACGATCGTCATGGGATGGCCGATGTTCGCGGCGGCGCTGCTCGTGACCTTCCTGGGGGTGCGCCGGGTCTCGGCGACGCGGGCTCCGGCGGAGAACGCGGGCGAGGCGTGAGCGGGCTCGCGGTCGGCGACGACCTCTCGCTGACCTGCGGCGCGCCGGGGCACGGCGGCTTCGTCATCGCCCGGCACGAGGGTCGCGCCGTCTTCGTGCGCGGCGCGCTCCCCGGCGAGACGGTGCGCGCCCGGGTCACCGAGGTGAAGAAGTCCTACGCCCGCGCGAGCATCGTCGAGGTCCTCGAGGCCTCGCCGCACCGGGTCCCGGAGGCCTGCGCCGCGGCCGCCGCCGGCGCGGGCTGCTGCGACCTGACCTTCGCCGACCCCGCCCACCAGTGGGAGATCAAGGCTCAGGTGCTTCGCGAACAGTTGCAGCGCGTGGGTGGTTTCGACGCCGAGTACTTCGGCCCCGGCTGGGACTCGATTGTCTCTCCCCTTGCCGGTGGGCGGTCCGGATGGCGGCACCGCGCCCGCTTGGTCGCCGCCGCTGATGGTCGCCTCGGGCAGCACGCGCACCGCAGCGACGCCGTCGTGGTCGCGCCGTGCGCGCAGCTTCCCGACGACCTGACCGCGCTGGCGCACTCGCTGCGGGCGGAGGCGGGGGGCGAGGTCGCGCTCGTACTCGACGACGCCGGCAACTCTCATGCGGCCGTCCCGGCACGACGGGGCCGGCCCGCTCAGGTACTGGCCGGTGCCGGGCACGCGGAGTACCGGGTGGGCGAGCGCTCGTGGAACATCCCCGTGGGCGGCTTCTGGCAGGCGCATCGCGACGCCGCGACCAGGTACGCGCAGCGCGTTGCCGCGTACGTAGGCCGCTTCGGACCGGGTTCCGGGGTCGCCTGGGACCTGTACGGCGGCGCGGGCGTGTTCGCAGGTGCACTCGTGGACGAGGGGTACGCCGTCGACGTCGTGGAGACCTCGGGCGGCGCGATCGCCGCCGGCAAGCAGGTGTTCGACGGTGCGCCGGTGCGCTTCCACCGCGGCGACGCGGCCGCGCGCTTGAAGGGGCTGCGGACACCGTCGGTCGTAGTGCTGGATCCGCCCCGCGCGGGCGCGGGCAAGGCCGTGATGGCCGCCGTCACGGCGGCGGCGCCGGCGGTCATCGTGCACGTGGGCTGTGATCCGGCGGCGTTCGCACGCGACATCGGGGCGGCGTGCGATCACGGATATCGGATGGTGGAGATGGACGTCTTCGACGCTTTCCCCGGGACGCACCACATGGAGGCGATCGCGGTGCTGGTGCCGGGGGTGCAGGACTGGCGGGGCCGGTAAAGTGGCAAAGGCACCTCTCACGGGAGTAGACACGAGGGATATGAACCTGCTGCGCACCATCGAGTCCCCACGCGACCTGCGTCGGCTGGACCAGGACCAGCTCACCGAGCTGGCCGGGGAGATTCGTGACTTCCTCGTGGAGAAGGTCTCGGCGACCGGTGGGCATCTCGGCCCCAACCTGGGCGTCGTCGAACTGACCATGGCGATCCACCGCGTCTTCGACTCGCCGTCGGATCCGGTGCTCTTCGACACGGGGCACCAGGCGTACGTGCACAAGATCCTCACGGGCCGCCGCGACGGGTTCGACACCCTGCGGCAGGCCGGCGGCCTGTCGGGATACCCGTGCCGCGCCGAGTCCGAGCACGACTGGGTCGAGTCCTCCCACGCGTCGGCGGCGCTGAGCTACGCCGACGGCCTGGCGAAGGCGTTCGCGCTGAAGGGGGAGAAGCGGACCGTCGTCGCCGTGGTCGGCGACGGCGCTCTCACCGGTGGGATGTGCTGGGAGGCCCTCAACAACATCGCGGCCTCGGACCGCCCCGTCGTGATCGTCGTCAACGACAACGGCCGCTCGTACGCGCCGACGATCGGCGGCCTGGCGACGCATCTGTCGGGACTGCGCACCCAGCCCGAGTACGAGCGTCTCCTCGGGGAGGCGCGGCGGCGCCTGCGCAACGTTCCCGTCGTCGGTGAACCCGCGTACTCCGTGCTGCACGGGATGAAGGCCGGGATCAAGGACATGGTGAGCCCGCAGGCGTTGTTCGCGGACCTCGGCCTCAAGTACGTCGGTCCCATCGACGGGCACGACGAACTGGCGCTGGAGGCCGCGCTCCGCCGCGCGAAGGACTTCGGTGGGCCCGTGGTGGTGCACGCGCTCACCCGCAAGGGCAACGGCTACGAGCACGCCGAGAACCACGAGGCCGACCAGATGCACGGCATCGGCGTCATCGATCCCGCGACGGGCCTGCCGGTCGGAGGTGCCGGCGGCGCCCGCGACTGGACGTCCGTGTTCGCCGAGGAACTGGTCGCTCACGGTGAGCGCCGCGACGACGTCGTCGCGATCACGGGTGCCATGGCCGAGCCGACGGGCGTCGCCGACTTCGGGCGCAAGTTCCCGGACCGCATGTACGACGTGGGCATCGCCGAGCAGCACGCACTGACCTCGGCCGCCGGCCTCGCGCTGGGCGGCATGCATCCCGTGGTCGCCCTGTACGCGACCTTCCTCAACCGCGCCTTCGACCAGCTCCTCATGGACGTCGCCCTGCTGGGACAGGGCGTCACCGTGGTGTTGGACCGCTCCGGGATCACCGGTCCGGACGGCGCCAGCCACCACGGCATGTGGGACCTCTCGCTCGCGGCGATCGTTCCCGGCCTGCGCGCCGCCGTGCCGCGCGACGCCGCGCGCCTGCGCGAGGAGTTCGCCGAGGCACTCGACGTCGACGACGCACCGACCCTCATCCGGTACGGCAAGGGTGCGGTGCCGGCGGACCTCGAGGCCGTCCGTCGCCTGCCCGACGGTGTCGACGTGCTGGTCGAGGACGCGGCGGGCGGCGCGGACGTGCTGATCGTCGCGGTCGGCGCCTTCGCGCACGCCGCGGTGGACGTCGCGACGCGCCTGCGCGGCCAGGGCATCGCCGCGACCGTCGTGGACCCGCGCTGGGTCCTGCCGGTGCCTGCGTCCGTCGTCGATCTGGCGCGGACCCACCACCTCGTCGTGACCCTCGAGGACAACGGCGTCGCGGGCGGGATCGGCGCGTCCGTCACGGCCGCGCTGCAGCGCGCCGAGGTCGACGTCCCCACCCGGGTCCTCGGCATCGAGCAGAGCTTCCTCGATCACGCCTCGCGGGGCGAGATCCTCACCGACCTCGGGCTGACACCGTCGGAGATCGCCTTCCGGATCACCGGGTGGGTGACCGCCTGCGCCCAGGTCACCGTGCCCGTCGAGAAGGCCCCGGCGACACCCGGTCAGGTGCGCTGAACGCCGGTCCGGTCAGGCGGACGCGAGCGCGGCCGCGACGGCGGTCACCGTCAGGCGGCGCTGCCAGTTCCGCGCGCCCGAGGCGGCGAGCGCGTCCTCGACGGCCGCGGCACCCTCGGCCGTGCCGTCCCAGCACAACTGCCGGACGGCGTCCGTCGGCAACAGGTTCTCGACCGGCACCGCGACCTCGTCGGAGATCGCGGCCAGCGCCGCCCGGACCCTCGCGAGCCGCTCGGCGGCCTCGGGGTTCGACTTAGCCCAGCGGTTGTTCGCGGGGACCCCGTTGCGCGGGCCGTGGAGCGGCGGTAGCGACGCGTCGGGAAGTGCGTTGGCGCGATGGATGGCGCCGAGCCACCGCTTGGCGGACCGGCGCATCCGCGGCCCTCCGAACACCGGCAGCGCCGTGAGCTCGGCCTCGGTGGTCGGGTTCTTGGCGGCGGCGTTGACGATCGCGGAGTCCGGGAGCGTCCGCCCGGGCGCGACGTTGCGCTGTTCCGCCATCTCGTCGCGCGCGAGCCACAGCTCCCGGGCGCGGGCGAGCTGGCGGCGGTTGCGCAGCGTGCTCAGCCCGGAGACACGGCGCCACGGGTCAGGCTTGGGTGCCGGGTCCGGACGGGTGCGCTCGTACTCGAACTCCTCGAGCGCCCACGCCAGCTTCCCGGCGTCCTCGAGCCGCTCGTACGCCTCGTCGCGCAGGTCCACCAGCACCTCGACGTCGAGTGCCGCGTAGTTGAGCCACTCGTGCGGCAGCGGGCGGGTACTCCAATCGGCGGCGCCGTGGCCCTTCGCCAGGGCGTAGCCCGTGTACTCGGACGTCATCGCGGCGAGATTGACCCGCGGTGCGCCCAGGAGACGCCCGGCGAGCTCCGTGTCGAACAGCTCGTCGCACTCGAAGCCGTCGTCCCGGAGGCACGGTAGGTCCTGATCGGCGGCGTGCAGCACCCACTCGACCCCGCGCATGGCCTCGATCACGGGCGCGAGGCCCTCCGGTTCGTGGATCGGGTCGAGGAGGAACAGACCGGAGCCCGTGCGTTTGATCTGGATGAGGTAGGCCCGGGAGGAGTAGGTGAAACCCGATGCGCGCTCGGTGTCGACGGCGACGGGGCCGGTGCCGCGGCGCAGCGCCGCAGCGCAGTCCGCGAACTCCGCCACGGTGGTGAGCGGCTCGGGAACGCCCTCAGCCGGTTCGGTGAGCGGAATACCGGGGACCGGCTCCGACGAGGCCTTGCCCACGACCGCGCCTACGCCGAGCCGAGCCGGGTGATCCCGGCCGGCGGCAGCCCGGCTGCGGTCTCGAGCACCGCGCAGAACGCTTCCACGTGCCCGGAGAGATCCTCACCCAGCGGCGTCCACGACGCCCGCAGCTCCAGCTGGTGGGCGCGCGGCGGGCCGGCGATGTCGCCGTAGCGCACGGACGCCGTCGCGGTCACGGTGCCGCCGAGCGCGGTCACCTCCTGGCCGCGGTCGGCGAGCGCGTCGGTCAGCCAACTCCAGGCGACCTCGGGCAGCAGCGGGTCGGACGCCAGGGACTCGTCGACCTCGGACTGCACGTACGCGACCAGGCGCATCAGGCCGTTCCACGCCTCGTGCCCGTGCGGGTCGTGCAGCAGGATCAGGCGACCGAAGGTCTCGCCGTCCGAGTGCTCGGGCACCACGTCGGTCTCGGGAGCGCGGACCTCCGCGCCCAGGGCGTAGCTGTAGGGGGCGAGTCGCTGCGGCGGGCGGATACTGCCGATCTCGATCTCGGGGCGGACCGTCGCCCTGTGGAGGGACTCGACGGCCGCGCGGAAGGACTCCGGCTCGGCGCCGCGCGCTCCCGCACCGCCCGCCGCTTCGTCACCCGTTCCTGGTTGGCTCACAAACCGTGACCGTAGCCGCTCCGGCGGCACTCCCGGCGTAGGCGCGCCGCAGGCCTCGGCCTGCGGGGGCGACGGTCATGACATGATCTGTGTCGATGAGTAACGAGGATCGATCGACGACGGCCGCGGCGACGGGGTACCCGCTGCTCGATGCGGTGGCGGGGCGCACGCCGGAACGCCGCCCCGTGTGGTTCATGCGGCAGGCCGGGCGGTCGCTGCCCGAGTACCGCAAGGCGCGCGAGGGGATCGGCATGCTGCAGTCGTGCTTCCGTCCCGACCTGGTGTGCGAGATCACCCTGCAGCCGGTGCGCAGGCACCACACCGATGCGGCGATCCTGTTCTCCGACATCGTGGTTCCCCTCAAGGCCGCCGGGATCGACCTGGACATCGTGAGCGGTATCGGCCCCGTCGTCGAGCAGCCGATCCGGGACGCCGCGGCGGTCGCCGCCCTCCCCGCACTCGACGCCGCGCAGGTGGAGCCGATCGCCGAGGCGGTGCGCATGCTGCGTCGCGAGCTGCCCTCGGGCGTCGCACTGATCGGCTTCTCCGGCGCGCCGTTCACCCTCGCGTCCTACCTCGTGGAGGGCGGGCCGAGCCGTAACCACGAGCGCACCAAGGCGCTGATGTACACCCAGCCCGACACCTGGCACACGCTCCTCGACGCGCTCGCCGACATCGCGATCACCTTCCTGCGCGTGCAGGCCGACGCCGGCGCGCAGGCCTTCCAACTGTTCGACTCCTGGGCCGGTGCGCTGTCCCTCGCGGACTACCGGCAGTACGTCCAACCGCACTCCGCGCGGGTCTTCGCCGCGCTGCGCGAGAGCGCCCCGGCGCTGCCCGCCTTCCACTTCGGGGTGGGCACCGGTGAGCTGCTCGGCGCCATGGGCGAGGCCGGTGCCGACGTGGTGGGCGTCGACTGGCGGGTACCCCTCGACGTGGCCGCCGGCCGCGTCGGCGCGGGGAAGGCGCTGCAGGGCAACCTGGATCCGGCGACGCTCATGGCCGACCGCGGCACCGTCGAGACGCAGGTGCGGCGCGTCGTCGCGGAGGGCGATGCGGCCGTCGCCGCGGGCGCGTCCGGGCACGTCTTCAACCTCGGTCACGGAGTGCTGCCCTCGACCGACCCCGACGCGCTGACCCGCGTCGTCGACCTGGTGCACGCGCTATGAGCAACGTCGCCGTCGTAGGGGCGGGCATCTCGGGTCTGGTCGCCGCGCTGCGCCTGCAGCAGGCGGGCGCACGCGTCACCGTGTTCGAGTCCGGCAATCGGGTGGGCGGCAAGCTCCGGTCCGAGACCATCGGCGGGGATCGCCTCGACGTCGGCGCCGAGGCCTTCGTGCGCCGCCGTCCCGAGGTGATCGACCTCGCGACCGAGCTCGGGCTCGCCGATCAGCTCGTCGAGCCGGCGGGGCGCCGTCCCGCCCTGTTCGCCGACGGTGCCCTGCGCGGCGGCTTCGGCCGGACCGTCATGGGCGTCCCGGGCGACGCCGACGAGGTGCGGATTCCGCTGCGCTGGAGCCCGGGTGCCGATGCGTCGATCGGTGCGCTCGTCCGCTCGCGCCTCGGTGACGAGGTCGTCGAGCGGAGCGTCGACCCGATGGTCGCGGGCGTCTTCGCCGCGCACGCGGACGACGTCTCCGTGCGTGCCGCGCTGCCCGCCCTGGCCGCTCGCCTCGACGCGGGCGCCTCGTCGCTCGGCGAGGCCGTCCGGGACGTGCTCGGCGAGCCGGACGAGAGTCCCGTCTTCGGCGCTTTCCGCGGCGGCTACCAGCAGCTGCTCGACGCGCTCACCGAGAAGCTCGGCGACCGGATCATGCTCGGCGCGCCCGTGCCCGAGGTGCGCCCGGGATGGAGCCTGCGCGGCTCGATGTTCGACGCCGTGGTGCTCGCGGTGCCTGCACCTCAGGTGGGCCGCCTCGTCGGCCTGAGCCTCCCCGAGCTCGGTGCCGCAGTGGGCACGATCCCGGCGGCCAGCTCGGCGCTGGTGACCTTGCGGCTCCCCGAGGGCACCGAGCTGCCCGACCTGTCCGGGGTGCTCGTGGCGAGCCGCGAGCAGGTCAGCGCCAAGGCGCTCACGCTCTCCGGCCGCAAGTGGGACCACCTTCCCGACGGCACGGTGCGTCTGTCCTTCGGCCGCCTCGGTGTCAGCCGGATCGTCGACGACGTCGACGCGGGGCTGGTGTCGGCCGCCCGGGAGGACCTGGCGAACGTCCTCGGAATCACGGTCGAGCCGACCGCCGCGCACGTGCAGCGCTGGTACGAGGGCATTCCCGTCTACCTGCCGGGCCACCGCGACACCCTCGCGGCGATCGAGGCGGCCACCCCGAAGGGCCTGGCTCTCGCGGGCGCGTACTTCGACGGTGTCGGCGTGCCGGCGTGCATCGCCCGGGCGGAGGCCGCGGCGCAGCGCGTGCTCGCCGACCTGTCCTGAGCCGGTCCCGCGCGCGGGACTAGGATCGGTGCTATGGCCAAACTGGATTACGCAGAGCTCAATTCGACGGTCCGCTACCTCATGTTCTCGGTGTTCGCGATCACGCCGGGCGAGCTGGGCGACGATGAGCAGCGGAACGCCGCGGCCACCGAGGCCGAGGCGTTCCTCGCGAAGATCCAGGAGGGTGACCTGGTGGTTCGCGGCGTCTACAACGTCGCGGGCATGCGGGCCGACGCCGACTACATGATCTGGTGGCACGCCGAGAAGCTCGAGGACCTGCAGGCCGCGTACAACGACTTCCGGCGCAGCACGAGTCTGGGCCGCGCGAGCCGGCCCGTCTGGTCGAACTCCGCGCTGCACCGCCCCGCGGAGTTCAACAAGAGCCACATCCCCGCCTTCCTGGCGGGGGAGGACCCGGGCGCGTACATCTGCGTCTACCCCTTCGTGCGGAGCCTCGAGTGGTATCTCCTGCCGGACGAGGAGCGCCGCAAGATGCTCGCCGACCACGGCCGTGCCGCCCGCGGCTACCCCGACGTCCGCGCGAACACCGTGCCCGCGTTCGCGCTCGGCGACTACGAGTGGCTGCTCGCGTTCGAGGCCCCGGAGATGCACCGCATCGTCGACCTCATGCGCGATCTGCGCGCCACCGACGCCCGTCGGCACACCCGCGAGGAGACGCCGTTCTTCTCCGGGCCGCGCGTGGGGGTGCGCGAGCTCGTCACGGCTCTTCCGTAGTGCTTCCGTAGCCGGTGGGCGGTGGTGGGGCGGCCCCCGCTCACTAGGCTTCGCGCGCTCGCCTAACGGCTCGCACACTGCAGAATCGTTCGCGGGGGCCGCCCCACCACCGCCGCGCGGACAGCTCAGGAAGCGTCGTCGGGTTCCAGGCGCATGGAGATGCTGTTGATGCAGTAGCGGAGGTCGGTGGGGGTGTCGTAACCCTCACCCTCGAAGACGTGGCCGAGGTGGCTGCCGCAGTTGGCGCACAGCACCTCGACACGGCGCATGCCGAGCGAGGTGTCGACCCGCTCGATGATCTTGTCGCCCGCGAGCGGCGAGAAGAACGACGGCCAGCCGCAGTGCGATTCGAACTTCGTGTCCGAGCGGAACAGTTCTTCGCCGCAGGCGCGGCAGCGGTAGACGCCCGCCGTCGTGGTGTCGGTGTACTCGCCGGTGAACGGCGCCTCGGTGCCCGCCTGCCGCAGGACGCGGAACTCGGGCGCGGTGAGGCGTTGCCGCCACTCCGAATCGCTCAGCTGCAGTTTGGGCTTGGGAGAACTGGCCTCACTCATGGCTCCACGCTAACCGCGCGCGGCGGTTGGTGCCAGCTCGTGCTTGCCGGGCTCCTCCTCCGGCGCGAGCGGACGGTCGATGCCGTCGTCGAGTCGGTTCTCGGCCTTCGCGTCGAGGTACCGGAAGAGCAGTACGCAGAACGGCACGACGATGAGCAGTGACCAGCCGAGGGTGCATTTGAGGTACGCCAGCGACCGCCCGAACGCGGGCCACTTGCCGGAGAGCCAGTTGTCGTAACTCAGGAACCCGTACACCGCGACCCAGGACACCCAGTTGCCCATCACCGAACTGCGGTAGACCACCGTCATCAGCATGGGGAACAGGAGCATCGAGTAGTACCCCTGGCCCAACGAGCCGACGAGCCACGACGCCGTCAGGAGGGTGCCGGTCGAGGTCGCGAGCCACAGCAGCTCGTTGCTCCGACGGTAGAACTTCCAGAGCAACCACAGCGTGACCGCGGCCATGACGACCACGGCGGCGCGGAGGAAGTAGTCCAGCCATGGCGGCAGGCCGAAGTATTGGCCGTTCCCGGCGATAGAGCTGTTGTAGTAGTCACGCGCACCGCTGAGGTACGGGAGTGTCTTGTGGAAGAACTCCATGCGGTCCGCGGAGAGGAGCATGCCTGCTCCCATGAGCACGACGGGGATGCCGACGGCGGAGATCAGCGCCTTCCACTGCCGGTTCACGACGATCAGCAACAGCATTACCGCGAGGAGCGGTTTGACCGCGAAGGACAGGCCGAGGGGGACGCCGGCCCACAGGTCCTTCCGCTTGAGCAACAGCGCCATCGCGGTCACTTCGGCCAGCAGCACGAAGCAGTTGAAGTTCGTGTAGACGAGCGTGCTGGTGACCGCCTCGGTCGTCACCGCGAAGAACAGCACCACGGGCGCGACCACGGAGTTCAGGCCGTAGCCGAACATCCGGAGCAGGATGTAGAGGGCGAGCAGCAGCGCGACGGCGCTCAGCCCGACGAAGATGTATCGCGCCGTCTCCGGGTCGAAATAGCCGAACGGCGCCATGAGCAGGGTGCCCGACGGCGGGTACAGGTAGTGCGGATCAACGGTGTCGTAGTTCTCGGTGTACACCGGCTGGTGCCGCAGGAACCGCACCGCCGCCGCGTACACCGTGGTGAAATCGTCGGTCTTGTTCCCGTTGGGGACCAGGATGATCAGCCGCTGCAGCAGTGTGAGCAGGGCGAGCGGCCACAGGATGGCCTTGACCACGAGACCGGGATCGGACTTCATCCGCGCGAGGGCTACTGACGACACGGCTAAACCGTACCCAACGGCATCGTCGGTGAGGCGAGGCCCGCCCGGCTCACGCGGGGCAGGCCCGGGTCGACGGGGCGTCGAGCTTGTCCAGGTACCCGAGCAGCGACTTCTGCACGCACGACGAGCGGACGACGGCACCGTCGCCGATCCCCGCCCAGGTGACGGCCGAGGGCTGCGCCCCGACCACCGTGAGCTGACCGGTCAGGGTGTCGAGGGCGGTGCGTGCGGTGAACGGATCGGCGGCGGACGTGGCGACCACCGACTTCACGCCGAGGTCGGTGAGCTTCGGCGGCGCAGCCATCGTGGGCCACGCCGAACACGTGCCGAGGTCGAGTGCGGTGGCCGCCCCGAGCCGGTACTGCGGCCCCCACGCACGGGCGGACGCGAGGATCTGATCGGGCGAGGCCTTGGTCA
Source organism: Tsukamurella paurometabola (assembly GCF_900631615.1). Lineage (NCBI taxonomy): Bacteria > Bacillati > Actinomycetota > Actinomycetes > Mycobacteriales > Tsukamurellaceae > Tsukamurella > Tsukamurella paurometabola. Next base: position 4,174,842 of record NZ_LR131273.1, on the reverse strand, counting down.
CGGCGTCCGAACACCGGCCGATGAACTGCCCGTCGGTGCCGAGGGCCTCGTCGGCCGTGCGGAGCAGCGCGCGGAGCGGGCTCGGGTCCCCGGACCGGGCTCCCGCCAGCGCGCTCGCGAGGCGAGAGATACGGGCGTCCCGGTCGCCCGGGCCGATGCCCAGGGTGACGACCACGGCCCGTCGGACGTCGGAGTCCGTGAACCCGCCCAGCCGGCCCGCGCCGGCGGCGTCGATGATCGAGCGCACCGCCGCTGCGGGATCGGCGCCGAGAGGGCAGGTGGGACCGCACTGCGCGGCGAACGCGTCGACGGTGGCGGAGGTGCCCCGCGCCGCGTCCTCGGCACGCTGCAGCTCGGTCCCGCCGTAGCGGACGGGGGAGTCGAGGACGAGCCGCGCGACCTGCTTCGGGTGTTCCGCGGCGTACGCCAGGGCGGTCGTCGAACCGTCCCCGACGGCGAGGAGGCCCAACGCGGGCACGTCCCACGTGGTGCGCAACTTCTCGAGGTCGTCGGCCGCGGCGGTAGCGGTGAAGTCGGAGACCGCGTCGGCATAGGCATCGCCGCAGGTGGTCGCGGCCTTCTGCGCGGCTTCGCCGACCTTCGCGACGCGGCTCTCGAGGCTCTGGCCCGGGCTGCCGCCGCTGCGCAGCAGCGACTGCTCGTCCGGAGTACGGCAGGTGAGCGCGCCCGACGAGCCGATGCCGCGGCGCTCGACGGCGACAACCGGCCGGTTCGCGAGTACGGGGCTGTCGGTGGCCGCGAGCGTGGCGAGCGCGCGCTGGCCGGTGAACTCGGTCCCGCCCACCAGGACGAGCGGTGCGGCCGTGTCGGGCGTGCCGGGCACCCGCGCCCTGGTCACCGAGAGCTTGAGGAAGGCATCGCTCTGCCCGACCCCGACCGTGAGCGTGGCGCACTGCAGGGTGGCGTTCCCGGCCGGCGGAGTGCCGTACCGGTCCGCGACCCGGCTCGTGCAGTCCTCCCAGGCGAGCGGGTCCTTGGCGGAGGCCTTCCACTCGGGTCCCTTCGGTGCGGTGTCCGCGGAGGACGGTGCTCCACCGCCCTTCCCGAAGTCGGTGACGTAATCGGGGGTGGGCGCCGGGGCCGGCGCGCAGGCGGCGACGGCGACGACGGCACCGACCACGATCCCGGCGGCGGCGAGGGCTCGGGTGCGCGCGTGGGGCATGCCGTTCACAGTAACCAGATCACCGCGCCAGAGCCGTCAGCGTGCCCAGCGGGTGTAGAGGTAGCCCTCGTCGTCGCCCAGCACCATGCGGCGCCGCCACCGGTCGAGCGGCAGGTCGGGGCCGGTGACGATCCGCTTGCCGTCGCCGCCGGCGAGCACCGGTGCGACGGTCAGGCACAGCTCGTCGACGAGGCCCGCCGCGAGCAGCGCGCCGAGGACACCGGGGCCGCCCTCGGCGAGCACCCGGCGGTGCCCGCGCGCGTAGAGGTCGTCGAGCACTTCGTGCAGGTCCACGGATTCGCCGTGCCCCGAGTAGACGAGCGGCTCGGCCCCGCTCGGCGGATAGAGACGGGCGGTGCGGGGGACGCCGCCGCGGGTCACGATCGCCAGAGCGGGGCGCTCGGGCGTGCCGTAGTCCTCGTCGCGCACCGTCGCCGCTCCGACGAGTACCACGTCGGCCCCGGCGCGCAGGGCCCGGAACACTCGCCGGTCGCCGTCCCCGCCCAGGCCGCCGGACCTGCCCGCCGCGGTCGACGATCCGTCGAGGGAGCTGATCATGTTCGCGCGCACGTACGGGCGCCCGTCGACCACGGGGTGGGCGTAGGCGCGGGCGAGGGCGGCATCGTCCGCCGGGAGCTGCTCGATCACGTCACGACCGTAGCGCGGGATTTCTCGACCGCGACGACCAGCGGATATGATCACGACTCATGACGCTGCATCTCGTGGACCGCAACCCGACGGTGACGCCCGAGCAGATGGTGGAGCAGCTCGTTCCGCCGGAGATGTTCAGCGAGGTCAGCTTCGACAGCTACATCCCCGACCCGAACGAGCCCACCCAGGCCGCCGCGGTCCAGACGGGCCGCGCCTTCGTCGCCGACGTCGTCAAGCTCACCAAGCAGCGGACCAAGAAGGGCCTGTTCGGCCGCAAGAGCACCCCGCCGCACGGCGTGGGCCTCTACCTCGACGGCGGCTTCGGTGTGGGAAAGACCCACCTCCTGGCGTCGATCTTCCACAGCGTCCCGTCGCCGAAGTCCTTCGGCACCTTCGTCGAGTACACCCACCTCGTCGGCGCCCTCGGCTTCAACCAGTGCGTCGAGTACCTGGCGAACCACAGCGTGATCTGCATCGACGAGTTCGAGTTGGACGATCCGGGCGACACGATGGTGATGTCGCGCCTGCTTACGGAGCTGGCTGCCCGCGGCGTGTCCATCGTTGCGACGTCGAACACGCTGCCCGGCCAGCTGGGCGAGGGCCGGTTCGCCGCGCAGGACTTCCTCCGCGAGATCAACAAGCTCAGCTCGGTCTTCCAGTCGGTCCGTGTCGACGGTCCCGACTACCGCCACCGCGACCTGCCGCCGGCTCCGGACCCCCTCACGGACGAGGAGCTGGTCGCGATCGCCGAGGCCGACCCGACGGCGACCCTCGACGACTTCGACGCGCTGTCCGAGCACCTGTCGAAGCTGCACCCGTCGCGGTACAAGCAACTGGTCGAGGGCATTTCCAAGGTCTGCATCCGGGGCGTGCATCCGGCCGAGAACCAGACCGTCGCGCTGCGCATCGTCGTGCTCGCGGACCGGCTCTACGACGCCGGGATCCCCGTGCTCGTCTCGGGCGCCAAGCTCGACGAGATCTTCACGCCGGAGATGCTCGCCGGCGGGTACCGCAAGAAGTACCTGCGCGCCACGTCGCGCCTGCTCGCCCTGTCGCGGTTCGCGTCCGCCGACGCGACATAGCCCCGAACACACCAACACCCGCCCGGTGATGTGTGGGCCGGGCGGGTGCATGGGTGAGGGTGCCGGAGTGTGAGACGCGTCTCACTTCACTGACAGTTGTCACTGTACGGGAACGCGTTACTCCGGGGAAGACGGTTCGCGCATTCCGGTCTCCGGAACGCGACGCCGCACGTATCGGGGCGGTTCAGCGGGTGAACCGGGCGATCGCGTCGGACGCCTCCTTGATCTTGGCCGCGGTCTCGGCCTCGTCGCCCGAGCGGGCGGCGTCCACGACGCAGTGGCTCATGTGGTCCTCGAGCAGGCCCAGCCCGACAGCCTGCAACGCCTTGGTCATGGCGGAGACCTGCGTCAGGATGTCGATGCAGTACTTCTCCTCCTCGACCATCCGCTGCAGGCCCCGGGCCTGGCCCTCGATGCGGCGCAGCCGCTTGAGGTACTCGTCCTTATCGGACATGTAGCCGTGGTGGTGCGCGTGGCCCGCGTCGGTCGTCATGGGGACCAGTATCCCTTCTGGGGTCGGAAACTCCGTAGTCGAAGGCTGTTGCTGACCACGAAGACGGAGGACAGCGCCATGGCGGCGCCGGCGAGCATGGGGTTGAGCAGCCCGGCCGCGGCCAGGGGGAGCGCCGCGACGTTGTAGGCGAAGGCCCAGAACAGATTGCCCTTGATCGTGGCCAGGGTGCGGCGCGACAGCCGGATCGCGTCGACGACGGAGTTCAGGTCGCCGCCGACGAGAGTGAGGTCGGCCGCCTCGATCGCGGCGTCGGTGCCGGTGCCCATCGCGATGCCCAGGTCCGCCGCCGCCAGCGCCGCGGCGTCGTTGATGCCGTCGCCGACCATGGCCACGGAGCGACCGTCGGTGCGGAGTCGACGGATCGCCTCGACCTTCTGCTCGGGCAGGACGCCCGCGATCACGTCGTCGACGCCGACCTGCGCCGCGATGAAGCGTGCCGCGGGCTCGTTGTCTCCGGTGAGCATGATCGGGTGCAGTCCCATGCCGCGCAGTCGATTGACGGCCTCCCGCGACGTGGGCTTGACCTCGTCGGCGACGACGAGCACGCCCCGGGCGGATCCGTCCCATCCGACGGCGATGGCTGTCTGGCCGCGGCGCTCGGCCTCGTCGAACGCCGCGCGCAGGTCGAGGGGCACGGGCATCCCGGCGTCGTCGAGCAGGCGCGGACGTCCGACGGTGACGGTGCGCGCACCGACGGTGCCCCGGACGCCGAGCCCGGGCAGGGCGATGAAGTCCTCGACGGCCTCCAGGGGGCCGTGGGGCGCTCGCGCCACGGCGCGGGCGATCGGATGCTCCGACGCGGCCTCGAGCGCGGCCGCGACGGCCAGCACGTCGTCGGCCGTCTCACCGGCGGCGGTGTGCACCGCGTGCAGGCTCATGGCGCCGGTGGTCACGGTGCCGGTCTTGTCGAGGACGACCGTATCGACGCCTCGCGTGTGCTCGAGCGCCTCGGGCCCCTTGATGAGGATGCCCAGCTGGGCGCCGCGGCCGGTGCCGACCAGCAGGGCCGTCGGCGTGGCGAGCCCGAGGGCGCACGGGCAGGCGATGATGAGGACGGACACCGCTGCGGTGAGCGCCATCGACGCCGGCTGCCCGGCGCCGAGCCAGAAGCCGAGGGAGCCGACCGAGATCGCGATCACGATCGGAACGAACACCCCCGAGATCCGGTCGGCGAGGCGCTGCGCCTTGGCCTTTCCGGCCTGTGCGTCCTCGACGAGGCGGCTCATCCGGGCGAGCTGGGTGTCGGCGCCTACCCGCATGGCCCGCACCACCAGCCGGCCGCCGGCGTTCACGGTCGCGCCCGCGACGTGATCGCCGGCGCGCACCTCGACCGGGACCGCTTCGCCGGTGAGCATCGAGGCGTCGACGGCGGATTGCCCGGAGACGACCACACCGTCGGTCGCGATCTTCTCGCCCGGCCGGACGACGAACTCGTCGCCGACGGTGAGATCGGCGATCGGCACGAGGGTCTCGACACCGCCGCGGAGCACCGTCGCGTCCTTGGCTCCGAGCTCGAGCAGGGCGTGCAGCGCTGCGCCGGCCCGTCGCTTGCTCCTCGACTCGAAGTAGCGCCCGGCCAGGAGGAACGTGGTGACGCCGGCGGCGGCGTCCAGGTAGATGGTGGCGGTGCCGTCCATCCGCTCGATGGTGAAGGTGAAGGGATGCCTCATGCCGGTGGTGCCGGCCGTGCCCCAGAACAGGGCGTAGAGCGACCAGCCGTACGCGGCCAGCACCCCGATCGACACGAGCGTGTCCATCGTGGCCGCGCCGTGCCGCAGGTTGGTCCAGGCGGCCCGGTGGAAGGGGAGCGCGCCCCACACGACCACGGGCGAGGCGAGTGTCAGCGAGAGCCATTGCCAGTAGTCGAACTGCAGCGCGGGGATCATCGCCAGGGCGATCACCGGCACGGTGAGCGCCGCGCTGACCAGCAGGCGTCGGCGCAGCGCATCCGCGGGCTCGTGGGTCCGTCCGGCGGGCTCGTCGTGCGCCGGCGCGGGCAGGTGGGCGGCGTATCCGGCCTGCTCGATCGTGTCGATGAGTACCGTGGCGTCGGTGCCCGCCGGGGCGGTGACGTGCGCCTTCTCGGTGGCGAAGTTGACGGTGGCGTTCACGCCGTCGAGCTTGTTGAGTTTGCGCTCGATCCGGTTCGCGCACGAGGCGCAGGTCATGCCCTCGATCGCCAGGTCGAGTACGGTCCCGGACGGGCGGGTGTCAGTGGCCACCATGGCCTCCCTCCGCGGTCGACGGTGCGCCGGCTCGCGGCCCGGGATCGCCGGATGACGGCCCGACGGCGGTGCCCACGGCGAACGCAGCGGCGAAGACGACCACCAGGCCGGCCGCGAATGCGCCTATCATCACCAGGGGATTCACCGCCTCACCCGCCTTTCGCACCAGCGCATCCTACTATACCCCCCTGGGGTAGGAGGGGTCGGTGGCGCGGGCCGGGGCGATGTAACGGTTGAAACGTCGAATGAGCCGGTCGCACGCTGATTCGCATGAACGAGACCGAGAAGCGGATCCATTCCTGGGAGACCGAATCGCACCATCCGACCAGCGAGGGGGTCGTCGTCTACCAGCGCTGCGCCTGCGGCGCGCGGCGGATCAAGCTGGTCGGCCGCACCGTCGAGGTGCCCGTGTCGGAGCCCGCGGTCGCCGCGCAGGCGGGATGATCGACCAGTGCAGTTCGACCACGACAACATGACCGGGGTGCGGCTCGCCGTCGATCTGGTGAACCTCCGGGCCGACGGCGACTGGACCGAGGAACGGCTCGCCGCGGTGCTGCGCGCGCACGAGATCCGGCGGGTCGTGCTGGATGAGCAGGCGGTGCACGGACTGGGGGACTGGGCCGGGCTACTGCGGGCCCCCTTCCTCACCGCGACCGTCGCCGACCGGTGCGACGCGGTGAACCGGCTCCTCGCGGAGGGAACCGCAGGGATCTACCTCACCGCCCACGACGATTGGCGGCCCCACCTGCACTTCACCCCGGAGACCGAGTCGCTCCTGAGCCGCGTGAAGGCCGTCACCGCGGGCGGCCTCGCCGTCTTCACCACGGAGGCGGAAGGCGCGCGACTGGGCGCCTGCGCCCGCGAGGGCTGCCCGAAGGTCTTCGCGGACACCAGCCGCGGCGGTCGGCAATCCTATTGCTCGCCGCGGTGCGCGAACACCGACGCGGTGCGCCGGCACCGTCGCGCCTGACCTCCGGCCTCTAGATCGGCGAGATCGACCGCCGCTTGTGCGGTACGCGGGGCGGGCGACGGCGGACCCGGCCGAGTGCTTCCGCGAGCATGGGCCGCGTCGCCGAGGGGAGGACCACGTCGTCGATGCCGAAGCCGTCGGCCGCGAGCAGCGGGTCGACGTTCGCCTGGAACAGCGTGATGAGGTCACCGCGGGCCTTCGCCGGGTCGGGCGCCGCCTCGTACTGCGAGCGGAAGGCGAGGTCGACCGCGCTCTCGATGGGGATCGCGCAGATCTCCGCGGTGGGCCAGGCGAGCGACAGATCGGCCTCGATGCTGCGGCCGCCGCCCATCGCGATGTACGCGGCGCCGTAGGCCTTGCGGGTCACGATGACGAAGCGCGGGACCGTCGCCGCCGCCAGCTCGTAGCCCAGCCGGGCACTGCGCCGGACCAGATTCGTCTCCTCCGCGCCGGCGCCGACGAGGAAACCCGGCAGGTCGATGAGGATCAGCAGCGGCAACCCGAAGGTGTCGCACACCGCGATGAAGTGCGCCGCCTTCTCGCAGGCGTTGGCGTCGAGCGCGCCCGCGTGGAAGCGGGGCTGGTTGGCGACCACGCCCACCGCTCGGCCGTCGATGCGTGCGAAGGCCGTGACGATGTTCGGGGCGTGCAGCCGTTTGAGCTCGAAGACGGTATCCACGTCCGCGATCGCCTCGATCACGTCCACCACGTCGTAGGCCCGGCGCATGGACGCGGGGACCAGGGTGTCGATGCGGTCCGCGGTGTCGCCGGGTTCGTGCGGGCCGGCCGAGATGAGCGGCTCGTCGGCGGCGCAGGCGGGGAGATAGCTCAGGAAGGCGCGGATCGCGTCGACCGCCTCCGCCTCGGTGTCGGTCACGACGTCGACGACGCCGCGCTCGGCCTGCAGATCGGCGCCGCCGATCTCGTCGTTGGTGAGGGTCTCGCCGGTCGCGGCCTGGACCAGCGGTGCCGAGGAGATGCCGATGGTGCCCATGCCGCGCACGATCGTCACGAAGTCGCAGCACGCCGAGATGTTGGCCGGCGCGCCGAAGCCGGGTCCCATCATGGCCGCCACGAGCGGCACGTGCCCGGAGAGGTCGGCCAGGCGGAGCAGTAGCTTCGACCCCGGGGCGGCGAGCCGGGAGTCCAATGCCTCCTGCATGCGGTGTCCGCCGCCGTCCATGAGCATGACGAGCGGGATCCCGTCGAGCAGGGCGCGTTCGGCGCAGCGATCCAGTTTCGCCATGCCGGTGGCGCCGTTACTGCCGCCGAGCACCGTGAAGTCGAAGGCTGCGATGGCCGCCGGCCGCCCGTCGATGTACCCGATCCCGGTGACCACCCCGTCACCCGGCGCGACGAGGGGAGCGGCGCCCTGCTGTGCAGGGCCGGGCCCGGCGAGGGCTCCGAATTCGTGGAAGCCGCCGCTCGCGAGCAGCGCGACCCGCTCCCGGGCGGTCATCTTGCCGCGGGCGTGCTGCTTGGCCACCTTCTCGGCGCGCGCCTCGTCGGACACCGCCCGATAGGCGGCGCGGACGCGGTCGTTGAGGGCCTGTTCCGGGGTGCTCTCGGTCACGGTCGGAAGTTAGCAGGCGGTCACTTCCCGGTGGACAGCCGGGCGGGTTCCGTCCATTTCCGCCGGTCCGGCGGTCTGCTCGCTAGCCCGGGAGCGCATCACCGGGAAAACTGAGGCACGGGTACACCTCGCTGCGCATCATCTCGGCCCGCACGCACGGGTCGTCGGCGACGATCTCCGCGGCCCGCTCGGCGGGCACCGTCATGACCGCCATGCCGGCCATCGCGTCATCGAGGATCGGGCACAGGATGGCGATCACGCCGTCGGCGCGCAGGGACACCATGCGTCGCTGGTGCTCGCGTTCGATGGCTTCGGCGCCCTCCTGGTCGCGTCGCGGGCCCCAGCGCAGGAGCAGCAGGCTGTACGGCTGCGCGGTCTGTACCAGGTCGTGAATCTGCTCGTCCGTCACCGTCGTCGCCATGTCGCTCCCAGCGTCGCGTCGAGATCATTCGCGGTCGGAACCCACGCTACTGCGCGCGATGGTCGCCGATTCCTCTCTTGCGAGAACGCGGTGAACGAGATGCTGTTGCCCGTACGTCCAGATGTTGTTCGCCACCCAGTACAGCAGGATGGCGATCGGCAGGACCGGTCCGGCGACGATGCTGCCCAGGGGCATCACCCACAGCATGAGGGTGCGCAGGAGGGTGGGTTGCATCGCGTCGGCGGCACCGGCGACGGGGTGGCTGATGGAGAACCGCGCGTTGACGTGCGTCGCCAGGCACGCGAGGAGCATCAGCGGGACCGCGACCGCCGCGATCGTGACCACGCTCGGCACGCCGCCGAACGGCGCGAACGAGGCGAGCACGGAATCGGGGCTCGTCATCGACACGGAGATCGGAGCACCGAACAGGCGGGCATTCAGGAACGATTGGACGTCGTGCGCGGAGAACACGTAGTTCGCGGTGCTCGCGTTCTGCTCCGGGGTGAGGCCGAGTTGACCGAGACCGGTTCCGGTGCGGTTGAACGAGCGCAGCACGTGGTAGAGGCCGAAGAAGACGGGGATCTGGACCAGGGCTGGTAGGCAGCCGAGGAGCGGGCGGACGCCGTGCTCGCGCTGGAGCTGCTGAGTCTGACGCGCCAGCGTCTGCGTGTCCTTCCCGTGCTCGCGCCGGAGGGCGTCGAGCTGGGGGCGCAATCGCTGCAGGCGGCGACCGGTGCGTGCGGACACGATGCCGGGCCACAGCAGGAGAGCGCGGACGGTGAAGACGAGGAAGAGGACGGAGAGCGCCCAGGCGGTACCGTCGTCGGCGCCGAGGAGTGCACCGAACACACGGTGCCAGGCCCAGAGGACGGCGGAGATCGGGTAGTAGACGACATCGAGCATGAAGAAAGCACCTCACAGGCAGGAGCGCGCGAGGTTCCGCGCGCACGGGAATGGGATCTGCGTGTGCGGCGGACGCCGGGAGAGGTGGGGCTACGCCGCGGAGGCGGCGACGCCGGGTGCTCGAGGTCGACGGGGCCGCCCGGCCCCGTTGGGCATGGAACTGCGGCGGTAGGCGCCGCGGAGCCGTTGGTCGGGTTCGCGCCGTTCGCTCGGGCCCGACGGTGCGCGGTCGTCGCGGGCCGCGCCCACGTGGCAGATCGCCGCGACCGCGACGGCGAGGGCGATGCCGACGAGGGCTGCGGCGCCGTCGGGCAGCGTGACGCCGGCGAGGACCAGGCCGACCACCGCGACCCATGCCGAGGAGACGTGGCCCCAGCACGGGAGTCTCCGGAGCAGCTCGACCGTCATGGCCGCCACAGTACGCCGGAAATGGCTGAAGCCTCGGCCGCGTACGCGGCCGAGGCTTCTTGAGCGGATGACGGGATTCGAACCCGCGACCCTCACCTTGGCAAGGTGATGCGCTACCAGCTGCGCTACATCCGCATGCCCATCGGGCGAGCAACAAGTTACACGAAGGTTGCGCCCGAAGGCGAATCGGCTGGTGGCGTCAGGATTCCCGGGGGAGGAGCAGGACCTTGCCGACGGAGTCCTTCGACTCGAGTAGGGACTGTCCCCGCTCGGCCTCGGCGAGCGGCAGGCGCGCCGAGACGACCGGCGCGATGAGGCCGCGTTCGACGAGCGGCCACTCGTCGGCGGTGACCGCGGCGACGATCTCGGCCTTCGATCCGGGGCCGGTCAGGGGCCGGTTGCGCACGTTGAGCCCGATGACGCGGGCCCGCTTGCCGATGAGCGCGCCGACGTTCACTTCGCCGGTGAACCCGCCCTGCATGCCGATGATCACGAGCCGCCCGCCCACGCCCAGGGCCTCGACGTTCCGGGGCAGGTAACTGCCACCCATGATGTCCAGGATCACATCCACCCGGCCGGCCAACTCGGCGGCGAAGTCCTGCTCGCGGTAGTTGATCACGATGTCGGCGCCGAGCTCGCGGCAGCGCTGCGCCTTGCCCTCCGAGCCGACGGTGACGGCCACCCGCGCGCCGAGCGCCTTCGCGACCTGGATCGCGTGGGTGCCGATGCCGCTGCCGCCGCCGTGCACGAGCAGCAGGTCGCCGGCCTTGAGCCCGGCGTCCATGACGATCGTCGACCAGACGGTGCTCGCGACCTCCGGCAGCGCCGCCGCGTCGACGAGCGGGACCCCGGCGGGTACGGGCAGGAGTTGCGCCGCGGGGACGACGGCGTACTCGGCGTAGCCGCCGCCGGCCATGAGGGCGCACACTTCGTCGCCGACGGCGGGGCCGTCGACCCCCGAGCCCAGTGCGACGACGGTGCCCGAGACCTCCATGCCCATGACGTCGGTGATGCCGGGCGGCGGCGGGTAGAGGCCCTGGCGCTGCATGAGGTCGGCGCGGTTGATGCCGGCCGCCTCGACGCGGACCAGGACCTCGCCGGCGGCGGGGACGGGCGTGGGGATCTCGTCGAGGACGAGGTTCTTCTCGTCGTCGACGACGATCGCGCGCATGGACGGGGGAACGGAGGTCATGGCGGATGCCTTTCGGTGGAGAGCGGTGGTCAGCGGACGGAGAACGGGACGGGCATGTGCAGGGCGGCCTGCGCTCCAGTGTTCACGTCCAGCGCGACGGTGCGGACCGGCTTGAGTGAACGGAGGTCGTCCGACATGCGTCCGTCGCCGAGCGTGAGGTCGAATCCGCGGGGGGAACAGGGCGGTCCCGGTCGCGAGTAGGTTGGTCTGGTTGAGCGTGGAGAACCACGCACCGTCTCGCCGGGTGTACGAGGTGAGGGTGGAGACCTTCGTTCCGCCGGCGTGCGCCTGCTGCCGCGGCGTGCGGGCGGAGAAGGCGACGTCGACGGCACCGTCGGCGTTGGCCACCCGGGCAGTCGCACGTTCCGCCGTGATCTCGACGTCCAGGTCGGTGACCCATTTCGGGAAGCCGTAGCCGTCGTGGCCGCGGACCTGCGCGATCTCGGTGTTGACGGGGAGGGACAGGACGTAGGAGTGGAGGTGGTCGCCGCCGAGGGCGGAGACGAGGTCGGCGATGCCCGGACCGCCGTGGCGCGCCGGCCGGACCGCGACGCCGACGGCGGCCTCGGTGTAGAAGTCGATGTCGCAGACGTCGTAGCGGAAGAACATCACCGATGCGAGGCCCAGGCCGGGCGCGACCTCCAGCGGTGTCAGTTCCTCGGGGAGCCGGCGGCGGATGGCGCGCGTGGGCGCGAGCATCGTCAGCCGTGCCGAGGACATGGCGTAGTAGAAGTTCGGCGTGCGTGTCGGGCCGACGGGGGAGTCGACCTGGGTCTTCGGTAGCGTCCGGAAGAAGTCGACGCCGGGCACGCGCGGGTCGGCGGCGACCTCGTCCAGCGGGGTATCCATCCGGAACCGGTCGTAGAGCCCGCCCCTGGGGACGGTGACGGTACGCCCGCCGAGGTCGACCTCGACGGTCTCGATCGCGGTTGTGGCCATGGTGACGGCTCCTCGCCTCGCTGATGTGTGCAGTGCTTACATGCGAGCGTACGAGGTGATGTAAGCAGTGTCAACACGGGTGCGGATCCGCTACTTCCTCGGGAGTCCGAGGTTGCGTCGGGCGTCGGTGAGCGCACTGGAGTGCAGGAATCGCTGGACCACGTCCGCGGAGAGCAGGACGCGATACGGCACGCCGAGCCTGGCTGCGAGGAGCCGGATTGGATCCGTGGTTCCGGCCGAGTGGCGCGCCGACCAGATCAGTGCAGCGTGAATGCTCGGGAACCCGGCGGGCCTGGCCCAGGCGTCCCACTTCGGTGCGGTCACGGAGCCGTTGCGTGCGCGGCGCGGGTTCCGGGCGGCTCGCGCCGTTTGACCGCTTTGGTCCGGTGTTCGCATTTGCATTCTCCCTCAGCCGTTTTCGTTGTACTGGTGGCTGGTGCTGAATATTCACGTGCGACCGCGGTGGAAGAGGAGTTTTCCGGGGGTTGCCGAGGGTTGCCCGGGGTTGCATGCCCGGGCGCGGGAGGTGGGGAGGTGTTCGTCGGGTTTCGTATTCAGCTGCGACGTGCCCCGATGCGCTCGCGGTGTACGCGCATCGGCTCGTCGCCGCGGGCCTGGGCGAGTTGGTCGTCGCGACGACGAACGTTGGAGTGCTTGCGATTTCGTGCTGGTTCGCGGTCATGGTCGGGGCGATAACCGGTCTGACCGGCTACGATGGTGGCGTGCGACGCGGCCGACCGGTCGCGGGGAGTCGAAGACCGCACGTTCGTCCCGAGGGCTGGAGCAGCGCGGCCCAATGTGTAGTGCGCGACTGGTGGGGGTGCTTGTGTCGAACCGAAGTTCATCGTCCGCTACCGACCGTGCTCTGGCCTGGAACGCGGCGTGCGTGACGCTGATCCTCGTGGCGATCGCCACCGGCTTCGTCGATGCGATTCCGATAGAGGTCACGCTCGGACTCTGCGCGCTGGGGGTCGTTGCCGGCCTGGTGGGAGTGCCGCTCTACGTGGCGCACGTGCTCGCGGGTTGGCGCTCGCCGCGACGATCGAGGGCGACGGCGGATTCTGCGGCTACGAATGCGGGGAAGGCCGGATCCGACGTGGCGACGACCTCGGGCGCCGCGGCGGCCGTTGCGGACGACCACACGGAGCAGGCCGGGACCGAGCAGGAGGCGGCGCCCGAGACCGGGCTGGATCGCGAACCCGAGGAGGGGGACTCCGGGAGGGCGCGGGCCGACTCCATGGCCGAGACGTCCCCCGCTTCCACCCAGGATCTGTTGCCGCGGTGTCCGTGCCACGGCCTGCCGATCAGTCAGTAGAGCTGGGGCCACCCGGATTCCCGAAGACGCTCGAGTGAAGTTCGGCTCGCGGGCCAGGGTGGCTTCGGACGCGGAGATCACCACACGTGAGGGACGACGCGTGCTCGCGATTCCACGAACGCGCGGTATTCGTCGCCGAGTTGTTCGCCCAGAGCGCGCTCCTCGATGCGGATCCTGTAGACGACGACCGCCGCCAGGATCGCGGTGACGACGACGGCGGTGGCGAGGTTGCTCTCTCGTGCGGCGAGCGTGAGTCCGAAAACGATCAGGAGGAAGCCGGCGTAGGCGGGGTGCGCGAGCCGCCGGTACGGGCCGGTTCGCACCACCCGATGATCGTCACGGACATGGACGACGATGTGGAAGTACCGGCCAAGGGTGTGGACGGCCCACACCCGCAGGCAGATACCCGCGGCCGCGATCACTTCGCCGATGAGCGCGGACCCGGGCACGGTGGTCTGCGGCAGCCACGCGATCGTGGAGATCGACACCACCCAGGCGATCGCGGCGGCCGCGCACAGCAGTGCCACGCTGCGCCATTCGACGCGGACCGTACGGCCCCGGTTCCAGTGCAGCGCGCGGACGGTCACCTCGACGATCAGCCACACCGCGACGAGAAGGTCGACCGGTATCACTGTTCACCTCACCGCCCGCATCGCTCTCGCGGGCCCCGTGCCCCGGTCGGACTCTCGAGTGTCGTGGTAATTGCACACCGCCGATGCCTCCTCCTCGCGTAGCAGTCACAGCGCGTTCCTCGACGCCGACGCTAGCGACCATCCGTTCCCGGGGCATCCATCGAACGGGGGACGCCCGACGTCGGGCTCGCGGGCGCCGCTGTCGTGCGGAAATCTCCAAGACGCCGGAGCGGGGCGTGGGCAAGCCTGGACGCATGACACCGCACATCTCCCCGAAACTGATCGTCTCCGACCCCGACGCGGCGGCCGACTTCTACGTGCGAAGTCTGGGGGCCTCCGTCACCATCCGCGCCGAGGACGACGGCATCGTCAATCATGTGGAACTCGCCGTCGGCGCGAGCACGTTCGCGCTGGGGCAGGCCGTGACCGACTGGGGGTGGAACGATCCTCCCGCCGTGGGCGGCAGCCCGGTTCTGATCACCGTCGAGGTCGCCGACCCGGATGCGCTCGCCGATCGCATGGCGACGCTGGGGGCGGAGGTCGTGATCCCCGTCGACGATCGGGGGTACGGCAAGCGCCAGGGTCGGTTGCGGGATCCGTTCGGACACCTGTGGATCATCAGCGGCGACACGACCTAGCTGCCGCGGCTCGCGGAATCGAGTGCGCTCCTCGTCCAGGCCGCCCGGCTGCAGATACGAAGGAACCCCCTGGCATCCAGGGGGTTCCTTCGGTGGTGCGCGATACTGGGATTGAACCAGTGACCTCTTCCGTGTCAGGGAAGCGCTCTCCCACTGAGCTAATCGCGCTTACGTGAAGTGGCGCTCAGCCGCTCCGTTGCGGAGTGGCTGAGCGTGTTGGAGGCGGCGACGGGAATCGAACCCGTGTGCACGGCTTTGCAGGCCGTTGCCTCACCACTCGGCCACACCGCCACGGTAAGCCCACTTCGAGCGGATGACGGGATTCGAACCCGCGACCCTCACCTTGGCAAGGTGATGCGCTACCAACTGCGCTACATCCGCATTCGTCCCGGACCGGCGCTCAGAGCGCCTTTCCGGTGCGAGAGAGAACACTACGTGAACATCGAGCGCTCTGCCAAATCGCCAGGTCACTCCATGTTTCGTGCGCAGTCGGCGTGGTGGGGCGCACCCCGCTGCCTCGTCGGCTCACTGGTCGGAACTGTATCCGCTGGTCGGATACCCGATTACCGTTTCACTCAGCCGTCGTGTTAGTGTTCTCTCTCGTTCGCCTCCCTGGTACCACGGAGGCGGGCGCGACTTCGGTCCTATGGCTCAGTGGGAGAGCGTCCCCTTCACACGGGGAAGGTCGCTGGTTCGATCCCAGCTAGGACCACCGAGAAACCGCCTGGTGACAGGCGGTTTTTTCGTTTGGTCGGTCGCCTCATAGCGGGCCCGCGCCGACCCCGTCCGGCTCCGGTTCGTTCGGTGGCGGCGGGCGCAGATTGATGTCGGAATGCCGGGTATCACCGCACCGACACTCTGGAGGTCGTCGGTGTGATGGTCACGACGTAGGCGGCACGCCGGAGGCGTGTTCCCGGCTCCACGTGGACGGGCTTGCTGATGTCGGCGGCAGAGCGTCGGTGAGACGTCCGCACGGTTCGTGGCGGTTGACGTGGATGGTCCGCGGTCGGTGCGTGGCCTCGCTGCGGTAGATGATCAATCCGAACAGTCCTGACTGCACGAATTCGTCGGCCAGGTAGCCGTCGATCTCGCAGGCATCGCTCTCGGGGTTCTCGCGGAGGTACGCGGCGAGAGCGGGCGCGATGGTGCCGTGGTCGAGATCGAAGGATTCCCCGCCGAGATCGGTGATGGTCGCGTGCGACCAGCCGTCCCACGCCTCGACCCCCGCCCAGTGCCGGATTCCGCATCCTTCGATCGCTTTGATGAGGACACGAGTGGCGAGGTAGTGGAAGCGGTCGTCGGTCCGCCTGTCGACGACCCGTATCGCATCGCGGTAACTGACGCCGTGCTGTCGGCTGTAGTCCCTGGCGGCACGCTTGAGTGCGGAATTCGAGGTCACCCTGTTCACCATCCGAGCGTGACGGAATTGCCCGCGTTCACCGTCGCTGGAAGGGCGTAGGACGTTGACCGCACAGATCCAGTGGACCTTGCCCTCAACACTGCCGGTGGCGACGCGGGCGCCGTGGCAGCTCGGGAGGCTGTGCGTGCAGCTCTGGCCCGATCGTAGCAAGCGCATCGGTTCCGGTCGCGCCGCAGCCGGGCCTCGCTTCGCAGGACCCGGCATGGGGCCGTCGGAGGACGACGCGGCGTCGGCTCTGGTCATCGGCGCATTTCGCCGCAACAGGCGCTCAAGGGACGAATGCGACCCGGCGAGAGGGCGCGACGATGATCGAACGCCCGGGGTACTCGAGGCGGGCGAAGGTGGCGTTGTAATGCGCGATGACCTCCGGCGCCGGGACCGGATCCTTGCCGCGGTCGTTCGTCGTGGTGTGGCAGTCGGAGAGGAGGAGCACGTCGAAGCCGCGCGACAGCGCAGCTCGCGCCGTCGAGTCGATGCACGCCTCCGTCGCGAAGCCGGCGATCGCGATGCGCGACACGGCGGCGAGAACCTCGGAGAGGTCCGTTCCGTCGAACGCGTCGGGTGAATCCTTGAACACGACCGTGTCTCCACTCGTCGGCCCGATGGTCGGGACGATCCCGGGGATGCGATCGGCGAATCGTTGCCGTGTGAACACCACCGGCGCGGCAGCAGTCCGTGCGCGATCGAGGAGTGCGCGAAGCCGGACGAGGACGTCGTCCGCGTCATGGGCGATCGTCGGGAAGGAACCCTGGACGTCCACGACGACGAGAGCGGTGCGCGATGCACGGAGCCGGTGCACGGGATCCATCTCGTGAGCTTGCCATGCAGCAGCGGGCAGCCGCTCGAATCGATAGCCTGAGCTGCATGGCGATCAAACTCGAGAACGTCGGGATCGCGGTGCGGGATCTGGAGGCGACCATCGCGTTCTTCACGGACCTCGGCCTCACCGTGATCGGCCGGCAGACCGTCAGCGGCGAGTGGACGGACACGGCAGTCGGGCTCGACGGCAACCACGCGAAGATCGCGATGCTGGAGACCCCCGGCGGACAGGGGCGCATCGAACTCTTCGAGTACATCCACCCCGAGGCGATCGAGACCGAACCCACGCTGCCCAATGAGATCGGGATGCACCGGGTCGCCTTCTCCGTCGACGACCTCGATGCGGCGCTGGCGATCGCGGCGAAGCACGGCTGCCACCCGCTCCGCGGCGTGGGCGTCTACGAGGACGTCTACAAACTCACCTACGTCCGCGGCCCGAGCGGGATCCTCGTGATGCTCGCCGAGGAGATCAGGAAGCCGTAACGCCCCGGCTCGTCAGGCCCGATTCAGCGCCGCCGCGCGAGTGATCATCTCGCGGAAGGCGGCCTCGTCGAGCACGTCGGACTGCGTGATGTCGATGGCGCGCCGGGTACCGGCGGTGAGGCTCGCGTTGAACAGGCCCTCGGGATCGCCGATCGCGGCGCCCCTGGCGAAGGTCACCTTGACCTTGTCCTTGTAGGTCTCCACGGTGCACAGCAAGCCGCCGAGCGAGAACGCCGGCACGCCATCGGGGTTGGAGGGCTTGCGCCACTTCACCTCCTCGACGGTGTCCGGCTCGGCCTCGAGGATCAGGCTGCGGATCTGCTCGACGGTGCGCTCTCGCCAGTCGGTACTCATGGTCGAAAGGTACGCCGACGGCGGCCGGGACGCGGTCGTCCCGGCCGCCGTGCGGTCGTCATCCGGTATCAGTGCACGTCCACCGAGGGGGTATCGGTGACGCTGACCCCGCTGGAGCTCGCCGTGGCCGAGCCGGTGTCGGCCTCGACGCCGTGGTCGCCCGCGGCCGTGCTCGTCTCGACACCACCCGACGGGCCGGTCACCGACGCCGAGCCGGTGCTCGGGCTGACCGATGCGCTGCCGGTCTCCACGTGGCCGCTCGCGCTGCCCGCGGGCGTGGTGACCTCGGCCTCGGCCGTCGGGCCGGTCACCGTGGTGTTGCCGTTGGTCGCGACGGTCGCGGACCCCGTCGAGACGGCGGCCTCGCCACTGGCCACGGGGGTGGTGACGGAGCCGCTCGCGGCGGGGCCGGTCACCGAGACGCCGTTCGAGCCCGCGGAGGCGCTGCCCGTGCTGGCCGAGACGGTGCCGCCGCCGACCGGGGTGGAGACCGTACCGGTCCCGGACGGCCCGGTGACGGAGACGCCCGTGGGCGTGACGCTGCCACCGCCACCGTTGACGTTGAGCCCCGCGGTGACCACGTTGCCGACGTTCACGCCGGCCGTCAGGTCCGGAGCGTCGACGGTGAGGCCGCCGGTTCCGACGGTGATCGTCCCGGGCGTCACGCCGACGTTGCCGCCGCCGAGCGGCGTGGTGATCGCGCCGGAGATGCTCGGGGTGACGAGGACGAGCTGGCCGTTCTGGAAACCGATGCTGCCGAGGTTCAGAACGAGGTTGCCGCCGCCCAGGGGAGTGGTGAGGCCCAGGTTGATGGCGGGGAGACCCACGATGAAGGTGTTGGCGCCGTAGGTCACCTTCACCGGCACGATGGTCGCCGTCGCGCTGCCGAGGCCCAGGGGCGCCGTGGCGTTGAGCCCGAGGGACGGCGTCCAGGTGGTGAGGCCGCCCGCCGTGATGGCACTGAGCGAGGTGTTCAGGCCCAGCGCGCTGCCCAGCGGGCCGTTGATGGTGGTGACGTTGCCGCCGATGCTGCCGGTGCCGCCACCGGGCGCCACGCCGACGAGGCCGTAGGTAGTGCTGGACAAGCCGCCGAGGCCCAACGGCGCACCCACGGCGAACGTGTCACTGACGCCCAGCCCCAACCATCCGGGTGCGAGAGGTGTGGCTCCGAGGATCGGCGCCGTGGTGTTGGAAACCGGAATGAGGCCGCTGATCACGGGGATCTGGTTCCACGCGGCGACGCCCTGGTTGACGATGGGCGCCACCTGGGGGATGACGGCGATCGGAATGCCGCCGGGGAGGAGCGGGGCGGCGGAGAGGATCGCGTCGATCTGCGGGTTACCGGTCGGTGCTGCGTTCGCGGTCGCCGGGGTGGCGACGGTCAGCGTCGCGGCCGCCGCGACCGCGGTGGCGGCAACAGCGCTGCGGCGCACCGTCTTCCGGGCATGCTTGGGCGAGGTAGGGGACATGGAGGACCTCCGGTTCATGAAGGTTCGGCGGGCTCGGTCGAGGGCGCCGGGTAAGAGGGATGTGGACCCAGCAGAAGGCTGAGGCGTCTGCGCTCGGTATGAGTGCCTGAAGCGGCGCCTGTGCATCTCCTGGGAGTTCTGAAGTTATCAGTATTTCCACGGTTTCCCAATAGGTTTCGAATCGATTCACTCAAAGCGATTCGAGCTACCGCGCAGTAGCGAAATCCTCTGAGTTCTAACAGAACCCGTTCCACCTATTTGCGATTCGATGCGGCCGCGCAATCGGTGTATTCGTTATCGTTTCGCGGTGTCGGAAATGGCGATCGCAAGCAATGGAAATTGCTGTTCAGGGATTCTAATGGCGCGGGTTTGAAGTTGTTGGACGGTTCGCCTTCTCGAGGATCTGCTCGGCGGTCTTGGTCCAGACGAACGGCTGTGCTCTCGGGTTCCAGCCGTCGATGAACGCCCGGATCTTGGCGTTGAGGTCCTGGACGGAGGTGAACACGCCGCGCCGGATGGCCTGTCGTTCGACGATCCCGAACCAGGCCTCGACGAGATTCATCCAGGAGGCGTGTGTCGGGGTGAAGTGCACGACGATCCGGGGATGCTTGGCGAGCCAGGCCTTGACGTTCGCATGCTTGTGAGCTGCGTAGTTGTCCATCACCAGGTGCAGCTCGACCGGGTTGCCGTCGGAGTCGAGCACGTCGCGGTAGGCCCGCTCGATCTGACGCAGGAACGCCAGGAACTCCTGGTGCCGGTGCTTGGGTTTGAGGGCGGCGGTGACCTTGCCGGTCGCGATGTCGAGGGCGGCGAACAAGGTGGTGGTGCCGTGCCGGTAGTAGTCATGGGAGCGGCGTTCGACCTTCCCGGGCTGGGTCGGCAGGATCGGCACCGTCCGATCCAGGGCTTGGATCTGCGACTTCTCATCCACGCACAGCACGATCGCGTTCTGAGGCGGGTTCAAGTACAGGCCGCAGATGTCGGTGACCTTGCCGACCAGCTCGGGGTCGGTGGAGAACCGGAACGATTCGGCCTTGAACGGTTTGATCCCGTACGCGCGCCACGCCCGCGCCACCGCGGCCGGCGACACCTTGATCCGGGCGGCGAGCAGCCTCGTCGACCAATGCGTCACCCCAAGGCTTTTCGGCGGCGGCGTGAGCGTTGCGACGATGATCGCATCCTGATCGAGCTCCCGCGGCCGGCCTGGCCGAACCCGATCGGACAGGCCCTCCAGGCCACGCTCGAGATACCGATCCCGCCACGCGATCACCGTCGTCCGGCTCGCATCGACCAACTCAGCGATCCGCTGATTCGACTCACCATCAGCGGCCAGCAACACGATCCGCGCCCGCTTGGCCGCGGACGCCCGCACCGAAGCGGACCGGGTCCACGACTCCAGCACCTCCCGATCACCATCGCGCAGCGTCAACGCCGGAGCAGGATGATTCGCCATGCCTCAATTCTCGCAGGCACCAAACTGTTCAATGATTAACGACACGCGCCACTAAAATGCAGCTTTACACAAGCGGATGTGCGAGGCCCGCTGTCGTCGGCCCGCTCGTGCGCATGACCCGTTATCGTGAACAGCGTGTTCACTGCGATGCAACGCCAGGAGGTCGGCAATCGCCTCATCGCCGCCGCGGAGAAGACCGACGGCGTGACGGCGGGGGCGATCGTCGGCGCCGCGGCGACCGGCGCGCTGGATGCGGTGGCCGGGATCGAGTTGATGCTCGCCGCCGCACCGGATTCCGGGACCGCGGACCTGCCGGTCCGATGGACCGAGAAGATGTACCGCGAGTTCGGCGCGCTCCATCACACGGTTGATCCCTTCGGGACCGTGTACCTGTTCCCGGACCTGCTCACGGCGCGGATCGCGATCGTGCCCGCGTCCCGGTTCGGACCACGGCCGGGAGAGCCGTTCCAGCAGGTTTTCGGTCCGGTCGCGCCGCAGGACGCCGGGGGCGCCGGCCTGCCGGATGCCGTCGGGCCCGCCTGGCTCGCGGCGATACGCACGCGCGCGGCGCTGCATCGGGGCGACGGTCGTGCCGCGTCGCTCGCACTCGACGACCTCCGGTCCGCTCTGATCGTCCTTGCCGGAGCCCGCACCGGCGCGCCGCCCGGATACCTCGAGCCCGCCGACCGCGACCGAATCCGCGCCACGGAGACCGGATCCCGTGACGCCGGCACGGTCGCGAAGGCGTTCAGCGTCGCGGTGCAACTCCTCGACGCCGAGTTGCAGGCGGCGGCGCCCGTGCTCGCCGACGCCGTCGCGCTCCCGCTGCTCGAGGAGGTCGCCGGCTGACGTCGGTACCGTGGAACCATGTATGACCAGCAGAAGGAGTCGCCGAGGACCGGTCCGCGGGCGTGGCGCGCGCGGATCAAGGCGTCGCGGCACGGCGCGCTCGCCTGGCGCGTGTGCGTGGGCGTCATCGGCGGCATCGTGCTCGTCGCCGGCATCATCGCGATCCCGTACCCGGGACCAGGGTGGCTCATCGTGTTCGCCGGTCTCGGCATCCTCGCCACCGAATTCGAGTGGGCGCACCGGCTTCTGCGCTTCGCCCGGGAACGCTACGACCGCTTCGCGGCCTGGCTCTCCCGGCAGAACATTCTCGTGAAGGGTGCCTTCGCGCTCGGCACCTGCCTGATCGTCCTGGCCACCGTCTGGCTGCTGGGCGCGGCCGCGATGATCGGCGGGCGGTTCGGGATCGACTGGCCCTGGCTCGCCAGTCCCGTCTTCGGGTGATCACCGATCTGAGGCGCGGGATCGGCGCACCCGACGACCGCGTCGCCGGGGTCCTGTACTGGTACGCGCTGTCGGCAGCGCTCGCGCGCCGCGCCGTCGCCGGAGGGGACGCCGGCTCCGCCGCGATCCGCACCGGCCCCGGTGGGTGGCCGGAGGTGGGGGAGGCGGCACCGTCGGGCGATCCCGGTGGCGACCTCGCCCGCGCCTACCGCAGCCTGATCCCGGCGGTCGCATCCGAGTCCGGTGCGTCCCACCGCGCGTTGTGGGCCATCGGTACCGACTCGGTGGCCGCCGCGGCTCTCGACACGGCGGATCCGCGGTCGACCGCCGACGACCTGCTGCGTGCCTGCGCGCCCGAGGCCCCGCCGGCTCGGTTCGAGGAGGTGACCGGACGGGGCACCGTCGTCCGGCGGGGCTCGTGCTGCCTGCTCTACCTGTGCCCCGGCATGACGAAGTGCCTCAGCTGCCCCCGGCAGACCCCGGAGGAGCGACGCGCGCGGCTCGCCTGAGCCTCGCCTCGGGCGCGTCTCGCGCGCGCTGACCGATAGGATCGGAGCACTGACAACCGCGTGCGGCCAGGTATGCCGCCCGCTACATGACTAGGAGCACTGTGAGCACCACCTTCGTCGTCCCGGCCGGAATCGCCGCCGGGGCCGCCATGCGCGAGCTGGATCTTCCCAACAAGGGCCCCGAAGCCGTGGTCGTCGTCAAGACCGCCGACGGCACCCTCAAGGACCTGAGCTGGGTTCCGGAGACCGACACCGAGGTCGAGGCCGTCGCGGCGAACACGGAGGACGGACGCAGCGTGATCCGTCACTCGGCGGCCCACGTCCTCGCGCAGGCGGTGCAGGACGGGTTCCCCGGCACCAAGCTGGGCATCGGCCCGCCCATCAAGGACGGCTTCTACTACGACTTCGACGTCGCCGAGCCCTTCACGCCCGAGGACCTGAAGGCCCTCGAGAAGAAGATGAAGCAGATCATCAAGTCGGGGCAGCGGTTCAGCCGGCGCGTCTACGAGTCCAAGGACGCGGCCCGGGCCGAGCTGGCGAACGAGCCGTACAAGCTCGAGCTGATCGACGACAAGGGCGCGGCCGAGGACAGCGAGGTCATGGAGGTCGGCGGCGGCGAACTCACCGCCTACGACAACCTCAATCCCCGCACCGGTGAGCGGATCTGGGGTGACCTGTGCCGCGGCCCGCACGTGCCGACGACCAAGTACATCCCCGCGGTGAAGCTCACTCGCAGCTCCGCGGCCTACTGGCGCGGTGACCAGAACAACGCGGACCTGCAGCGCGTGTACGGCACCGCCTGGGAGTCGCCCGAGGCGATGGACGAGTACCTCGAGCTGCTCGCCGAGGCGGAGAAGCGCGACCACCGCAAGCTCGGCGCCGAACTGGACCTCTTCAGCTTCCCGGACGAGCTGGGCTCCGGCCTGCCCGTCTTCCACCCCAAGGGCGGTATCATCCGCAAGGAGCTCGAGGAGTACTCGCGGCAGCGGCACATCGACGCCGGGTACGACTTCGTCAACACCCCGCACCTCACCAAGAGCACGCTCTACGAGGTCTCGGGCCACCTCGATTGGTACAAGGACGGCATGTTCCCGGCCATGCACCTCGACGCCGAGTACGACGACGAGGGCAACGTGACCAAGCCCGGCCAGGACTACTACGTCAAGCCGATGAACTGCCCTATGCACAACCTGATCTTCGACGCCCGCGGCCGCTCGTACCGTGAGCTGCCCCTGCGGCTGTTCGAATTCGGCTCCGTATACCGGTACGAGAAGTCCGGCGTGATCCACGGCCTGACCCGCGTGCGCGGCATGACGCAGGACGACGCCCACATCTACTGCACCAAGGAGCAGATGCACGAGGAGCTGACCACGACCCTGGAGTTCGTGCTCTCGCTGCTCAAGGACTACGGCCTCGACGACTTCTACCTGGAGCTGTCCACCAAGGACCCGGAGAAGTACGTCGGCTCCGACGACGTGTGGGAGGAAGCCACCAAGACCCTCCAGCAGGTGGCCGAGGCCTCGGGGCTCGACCTCGTGCCCGATCCGGGTGGCGCCGCGTTCTACGGCCCCAAGATCTCCGTGCAGGCCAAGGACGCGCTCGGCCGGACCTGGCAGATGTCGACCATCCAGCTGGACTTCAACCTGCCCGAGCGGTTCGAGCTCGAATACACCGCGCCCGACGGCAGCAAGCAGCGCCCGGTGATGATTCACCGCGCCCTGTTCGGCTCGATCGAGCGCTTCTTCGGTGTGCTCACCGAGCACTACGCGGGCGCCTTCCCCGCGTGGCTGGCCCCCCAGCAGGTCGTCGGCATCCCCGTCGCGGACCAGTTCGGCGACCACCTCGAGACCGTGATCCGCGCGCTCCGCAAGCACGGGATCCGCGCGGAGGTCGACCACAGCGACGACCGGATGCAGAAGAAGATCCGCAACCACACCACGCAGAAGGTTCCGTTCATGCTGCTCGCGGGTGAGCACGACCGGGATGCCGGCGCGGTGAGCTTCCGCTTCCGCGACGGGACGCAGGTCAATCAGGTGCCCGTCGACGACGCCGTGCAGCGGATCGTCGACTGGGTCCACGCACGCCGCAACGAGTCCCCGACGGCCGAACTGCTGGGCCCGGCGGAGAGCGCCGTCGGGACGGCCTGACCGGAACCGGCGGGACGAGACGGGGAGAGGAATTCGATGACGGACGCCACGGACGGCGGCGCGCACACCGACTTCGGGGTCGGCGACGGTGACGAGACCATCGAGCGGCTGTGGACGCCGTACCGGATGCGTTACCTCGTCGATTCCCCTCCCGTCCCGGAGGGCAGCACGGCGTTCCTCGAGATCCCCAAGCTGGCCGACGAGGACGGCCTGATCGTGGCCCGGGGCGAGCACTGCTACGTGGTGCTCAACCTGTTCCCGTACAACCCCGGCCACTGCATGGTGGTGCCGTACCGGCAGGTCGCGGAGCTGGAGGACCTCACCGACGACGAGGCCTTCGAGCTGATCAAGCTCACGCAGAAGACCATCCGCGTGATCAAGCGGATCTCCCGGCCGGCGGCGTTCAACGTGGGCTTCAACCTGGGGCGCTCCGGCGGGGGCTCGATCGCCGAGCATCTGCACCAGCACATCGTGCCGCGCTGGCCGGGCGATGCGAACTACATCACCGTCCTCTCGGGCACTAAGGTGATGCCGCAGCTCCTCGGACAGACCCGGGCGCTGATGGCGAAGGCCTGGGAGGAGGGCTAGGAGTGTCGGCGATCTTCAGTCGCGAGGCGGTCTCCAAGGTCACCCATCCGATCGCGAAGGTACTGATCAGGACCGGTCTGACCCCGGACGCGGTGACGCTCTTCGGCACCGTCTGCTCGGTGACCGCGGCGTTGTGGCTCTTCCCCGCGGACCAACTGTTCTGGGGAACCATGGTCATCTGGTTCTTCGTCATGTTCGACATGCTCGACGGCGCGATGGCCCGCGTCCGCGGCGGCGGCACCCGGTTCGGGGCCTGGCTCGATGCCACCTGCGACCGCGTCGCCGACGGCGCGATCTTCGCCGGACTCGCCTGGTGGGCCGTGTTCACCGAGCACAACCGATACAACCTGCTGATCGCCACCCTGATCTGCCTGGTCACCTCCCAGGTCATCAGCTACGCGAAGGCCCGGGCCGAGGCCTCCGGGCTCAAGGGCGACGGTGGCTGGATCGAGCGTCCCGAGCGCCTCATCATCGTGCTCGTCGGTGCGGGCTTCACCGGGCTGGGCGTGTGGTGGGCCATCCACCTGGCGATGTGGCTGCTCGCCGTGACCAGCATCGTCACCGTCTTCCAACGCGCGCTGAGCGTGCGTCGGTCGCCCGGCGCCACCGACCTGCTGCCCCTGCCGCAGGCGGCGGCGCAGCACGAGGAGGACCAGGCGTGATCGACCTGCGCGACGAGGCGGCGGACCTCGCCTACCGCACCGGCTGGGCGGTGGCCAAACGGATGCCGGAGTCCGCCGCGAAGTTCCTCATCGACGACGTGGGGGGACGCCTCGGCGCCCGGGGCGAGAACACGCAGCTGCGGAAGAACCTCGCCCGGGTGCTCGGCACCACCCCGGACGCGGTGCCGCAGAGCCTGATCGAGGAGTCCGCCCGGTCCTACGCGCGGTACTGGCGCGAATCGTTCCGGCTGCCGGCCATGGACCTCGCCGAGCTCGGGTCCCGGCTGGACCAGTACGTGCACGTCCCCAGCCTGCACGAGGCGATGGCCGCGGGGAACGGTGCGGTGCTCGCACTACCGCACAGCGGTAACTGGGACATGGCCGGTGTGTGGCTGGTGCAGACCTACGGGCGCTTCGCCACGGTCGCCGAGCGACTCAAACCCGAGTCACTGTTCCGCCGGTTCGTCGAGTACCGGGAGTCGCTCGGCTTCGAGATCTTCCCGCTGTCGGGCGGCGAGCAACCGCCCATGCCCGCCCTCGCGGAGCGGCTGCGACAGGGCCGCCCGATCTGCCTGCTCGGCGACCGCGACCTGGCGCGGCACGGGGTGCCGGTCACCTTCTTCGGCGAGCGCACCCGGATGCCGGCGGGGCCGGCGAAGCTCGCGATCGACACCGGCGCGCCGCTGCTCCCCGTGCACTGCTGGTACGAGGGCGACGCCTGGGGCTTCAAGACCGACGCCCCCATCGACGTCTCCGGTGGCGTCGCGAGCGCCACCCAGCGGCTCGCGGAGGCCTTCGAACGCAACATCGCCGAGCACCCCGCCGACTGGCACATGCTCCAGCCGCTCTGGGAGGCGGACTGGTCGCAGGCGCGCCGGGACCGGATCCTGGGGGAGTCGGCCGGAGGCGCGCCGGACGAGGACTCAGGGGTGCGCTGATGCGGATCGGGATGATCTGCCCCTATTCCTTCGACGTCGCGGGCGGCGTGCAGGCGCACGTCGTGGACCTGGCGCGGGTGCTGATCGACCGCGGCCACCAGGTGTCCGTGCTCACGCCGTCGTCGAAGGAGACGGTGCTGCCCGACTTCGCCGTCTCGTCGGGCAAGGCCGTCGCCATCCCGTACAACGGCTCGGTCTCGCGGCTCTCCTTCGGCCCCAAAGCGTTCGGCCGCCTGCGCAAGTGGATTCGCAAGGGCGGGTTCGACGTGCTCCACGTGCACGAGCCGAACGCGCCGAGCCTCGGCATGCTCGCGCTGGCGATCGCCGACGGGCCCATCGTCGCGACCTTCCACACGTCCACCGAGAAGTCGCTGGTGCTGTCGGTCTTCCAGAGCGTGCTGCGGCCGTCGCACGAGAAGATCCGCGGCAAGATCGCCGTTTCCGAGCTGGCCCGCCGCTGGCAGATGGAATCGCTCGGCTCCGACGCCATCGAGATCCCCAACGGGGTGGACGTGCGGGCCTTCGCCGACGGCGACCCGCTGCCCGGGTACCCGCGCCCGGGTAAGACCGTGCTGTTCCTGGGCCGGTACGACGAACCGCGCAAGGGCATGGCGGTTTTCCTCGAGGCGCTGCCCGCCATCGTCGAGGCGCAGCCCGACGTCGAGGTGCTGGTGATCGGCCGCGGCGACGAGGAGAGGCTGCTGCGCGAGGCCGGGCCGTACGCGAAGCATCTGCGGCTCATGGGTGCAGTCACCGACGAGGAGAAGGCCGCCGCGCTGCGCTCCGCCGACGTCTACGTCGCGCCCAACCTCGGGGGCGAGAGCTTCGGCATCGTCCTCGTCGAGGCCATGGCCGCCGGGACCGCTGTGGTCGCGAGCGATCTCAACGCGTTCGAGCGCGTCCTCGACGGGGGCGAGGCCGGCCGCCTGTTCCCGGTCGGCGACGGTGCCGCCCTCGGCCGCACGATCGTCGACCTGCTCGACGACGACTTCCGCCGCGCCGAGCTGGTCACCCACGCCTCCGAGGTGGTGTGGCGCTACGACTGGTCGGTCGTCGCCGAACAGGTCATCCGCGTGTACGAGACCGTCGCCGTGCCCGGCGTGGTCGTGTCGATCGACGACTGAGGGGGCAGCCGTGCTGAATCTGACCGCCACCACCGTGCTCGTCATCGGCCTCATCACGATGGCCGTGCTGATCGTCGCGGCCCTCGCGTACCAGACCGCGCACCGCCTCGACCGCCTCCACGTGCGGGTCGACCTCTCGCTCGCCGCGCTCGACGCCGCCCTCGCCCGACGGTCCGCCGTCGCGCGGGCGATCGCCGCGACGCTGCCGCCCGAGCAGGGGCAGACGCTGCGCGCCGCGGCCGACCGCGCCGAGAACGCCGCGCCCGAGGATCGGATGCCGATGGAGAACCGGCTCTCGGCGGCGATCGGCGCCATCGACATCGAGACTCTGCCGCGGTCACTGGTCGCCGAGATCGCCGACGCCGACACCCGCGTGACCATGGCCCGCCGCTTCCACAACGACGCCGTGCGCGACACCCGCGCCCTGCGCGGCCGCCGGTTCGTGCGCTGGCTGCACCTCGGCGGTACCGCACCCATGCCGCAGTACTTCGACATCGTCGATCGGGGCGGGATCCTCCCCGCGGCCCTGCTCGCCGCGAACGACGAGCGGCGCGTCTCCGCCCGCGTCATCGTCGTCGACCCCGACGGCGCCGTCCTCATGGTCCGTGGGCACGAGCCCGTGCCCGACGGGGCCCGCCCCTCCGGGCACTGGTGGTTCACCGTGGGCGGGGGAGTCGAGCGCGGCGAGGACCTGCGCGCGGCCGCCGCCCGCGAACTACGGGAGGAGACGGGGCGCGTGCTCGCCCCCTCGGCGTTCGTCGGCCCGCTCTTCCGTCGCGAAGCCGTCTTCTCGTTCGACGGCGAGGTCATCGACTCCGTCGAGTACTTCTTCGCCGTCGAGTGCGAGCGGTTCGAACCGGCCCCGTCGGGCTGGACGGACCTCGAGCGCCGCACCCTCGACGAGATGCGCTGGTGCACCCCCGACGAGATCCGCGTGCTCGCGGACCCCGTCTACCCTGCGGCGCTCGCCGACCTGATCCCCGACGTGCAGAACGCGTTCGCGTCCGGGGAGGTACCGCGCGAGCCGGTCGCGATCGAGTAAGGAGGCGCGATGCAGCCGAAGGAGATCTCCGGATACCGGGTGGTGCGCCGCCTCGGTGCCGGCGGCATGGGTGAGGTCTTCCTCGTCGAGCACCCGCGGCTGCCACGGCAGGACGCGCTCAAGCTGCTCGGCCCCCAGCTGGGCGGCGACCCGAGTTTCGCCGCCCGGTTCCTCCGGGAGGCCGACATCCTGGCCGGGCTGCGGCATCCGAACATCGTCACGATCCACGACCGTGGCGAGTACGAGGGCCGGCTGTGGCTCGCGATGGAGTACGTCGAGGGCGAGGACGCCGCCCAGTACCTGCGAACCCGTGGCCCGCTGCCGCCCGCGATGGTGGCCGACGTGATCGATCAGGTCGGCAGTGCGCTGGACTGGGCGTGGCACGAACGCCGGCTGACCCACCGCGACGTCAAGCCGGGCAACATCCTCCTCGCGCCCGTGCGGCCGGGGCGGCCCGTCGCCGTGAAGCTGGTCGACTTCGGCATCGCCAAGGCGACGGACGAGGCCAGTTCGCTGACCGAGACCGGCGTCGCGGTCGGGACGATGGCCTACCTCGCGCCCGAGGTCATCGAGGGCAACCCGCTGGACAACCGGGCCGACGAGTACTCCCTCGCCTGCGCCGCATTCGAGTTGCTCACCGGAGCGCCGCCGTACGGCCCGGGCGCGCCCAGCTCCGTGCTCATGGCGCACCTCCAGGCACCCGTGCCCGACCCCGCGACGCGCGTCGCGGGCATTCCGCCCGGGCTGGCCCCGGTCTTCGAGCGGGCGCTGGCGAAACAGCCGCGCGACCGCTTCCCGGACAACGCGTCGTTCGCCGCTGCGTTCCGAGCGGCGCTGACCGGACCGGCATCGTCATCCGGTCCTGGCGCCCCGATCCGACCGGGCGCCGGGTCGGGCGGTCCGCCCGCGGGACCGGGTGGTTCGCCTGCGGGGCCGGGCGGTCCGCCTGCGGGCCCGGGCGCCGGATCCGGTCCCACGGTGATCCGGCCGACGCCGCCGCCCGCGCCGGTCGGGCACACCACGCCGGCCCAGCCCCCGGTGGGGATGCCGAGGACTCCGGCGCCGGGTCCCGCCCCGACCGCCGTTGCGGGTATCGGAGCCACCGGGGCGGGAGTCCCCGCGCGCAACGGCCGCGTCTGGGCGCTGGCGGCACTGGTCGCCGTGCTGGTGATCGCGCTCCTGTCGGTCGGATACCTGGCGCTCGTCCGGGGTGGGGACTCGACGGTCGCGGACCCGACGACAGTGGCACCACCGACGGCGACGGCACCGACCGCCCCGACCTCGCCGGACGACACGTCCACGGTGCCGACCGGGGCTTCGGAAACGTCGGCGCCCACCGTCCCGGGCACCGACGCCTACGGCTTCGTCGGCAGCCCCGCGCGGTGCGCCGGCGGCGAGACACTGCGGTTCGCGCTCCTCACCTCCAAGGCCAACGGCGGTGGCTCTCGCGTGGTGATCTGCGGTTCCGCCGGCGATCTCACCTACCGCGGGGCGCAGATCACCGGCGACAACAGCGGCATCACGCTCAGCGCCACGCGCCGGGACGACGGGACGTTCCGCGCCGTCAACCGCGACGCCAAGGGCAAGGACAAGGACGACACGATCTACACCGTCAGCTCCGGCGGTCTGGTGATCACCCGCGGCGACGGTCGGGCGGTCTCCTCCGAGCGCGCCCGGTCGTTCTGGAGCCGGTGACGAACGGCTCCCGCGCGGGCCTCTCACCGATCATCGGGTTGCAATCGCCGCGGCGGTGAGGAACTCCCGCGGGAGTCTCGGCATCGCTGATCCGGCCCGCGCGTGTCGCCCTTCGTGGACGATGGGGACGTCGGCGTGGGGGCGCCGAGGTGGGGGTGCATCCGTGTCCGATGGCGAGTCGATTCTCCGCAAGCACAGGCTGGAGATGCTGGCGACGGGGTCGACTGATCGCCAGATCCGCCGGTGGATCGACGAGGGAATGATGACGCGCGTCTGGCGGGGGACTTACCACCAGGGGACGAAGCTCGAACCCTGGGTGGAACTCGCGCTCTCCGCGAGGTCCGCGGCGGAACGATCCGCGGCCGACCTGGTGCTGAGCCATGCCGCGGCCGCCGCGCTGCACGGCATGGAGGTACTCACGTTCGACTGGTGCACCGTCGAATTCACTCGAGACGGTCGCCGCGGCGGGAGTAGGGACGGGCGCCGGCGCGTGCACGTTCGTCGACTCGATGCGGAGGACATCGCGGCTGTCGACGGTCTTGCGGTGACGACGGTGGCGCGGACCGCGCTCGATCTGGCGCTGGCGGGCACGTTCGAGCAGGCGGTCTGCTCCCTGGACGCGGCGCTACGGATGGGGATCTCGCGCGGAGAGCTGGCCGCCGCGATGGATCGGCTCGGCCGGCGGCGGGGCATCGCCATGCTGCGGGCGGCGCTGCCGGAGGCTGATGGGCGGTCCGAATCCGTCGGTGAATCGCGGAGTCGTGCACTCATGCTGACCTGGCCGGAGATCCCGCGCCCGGTCCTGCAGCGGGAGTTCTTCAACCGCGCCGGCGCGCTCGAGGCTCGGGTGGACTTCCTGTTCGGGGAGACCGTCGTCGGGGAGTTCGACGGGGCGGGTAAGCGGACCAAGGGCTTCGACGCCGATGCGCGGCTGAAGCGCGACACCCTGCTCATGGAGCGCGGTCTGTGGCCGACTCACTGGGGGGCGGGACTGCGCCGAGCCGGATCGACTCCGGACCAAGCTCCGCGACGCTCTCCGTCCGCACGGCCTGCTGCTCGACAGCTCCTCCCGCGGGAGTTCGCCATTCGCGCGGGGGTTGCAACCCGATGACGAGTGAAGAACCCCCGCGGGAGCCGCGGACGGCCTTCCGCGGCGCGCGCCTACGCGGTGAGCGGTGATGCGCGGGTGCCTATCGGTGCTTGCGCGGCGTCACGAACTCCTCGACCGACCGGCTGTCGAATCCTGGGCCCACCGCGAGTTCGGCAGCCGGAACGAAGGGATACACCGCAATCATTCCGCCCATGACGCCAGTGTAGATGCGACAGATCGGCGGAGCGCTGCGGCGACCGGCCGCCACCGTCGGGACCGACGGCGTGACCCGGCCTCGAAACCGCGCACCGTCATCGGGAATACTGGAGCCCCACACGTCCCAGCTACGAGGAGACCCATCAGTGACCACTGATCCCCAGACCGCACCCGTCACCGGCACCGCACGCGTCAAGCGCGGCATGGCCGAGATGCTCAAGGGCGGCGTGATCATGGACGTGGTGACCCCCGAGCAGGCGAAGATCGCCGAGGACGCCGGTGCGGTCGCGGTCATGGCGCTCGAGCGCGTGCCCGCCGACATCCGCGCGCAGGGCGGTGTCAGCCGCATGTCCGATCCCGACATGATCGACGGCATCATCAACGCCGTCAGCATCCCTGTCATGGCGAAGGCCCGCATCGGCCACTTCGTCGAGGCGCAGATCCTGCAGGCCCTGGGCGTCGACTACATCGACGAGTCCGAGGTGCTCACCCCGGCGGACTACAGCAACCACATCGACAAGTTCGCGTTCACCGTGCCGTTCGTGTGCGGTGCGACCAACCTGGGTGAGGCGCTGCGCCGCATCACCGAGGGTGCCGCGATGATCCGCAGCAAGGGCGAGGCCGGCACGGGCGACGTCTCGAACGCCACCACGCACATGCGCAAGATCCGCGACGAGATCCGTCGCCTGACCTCGCTGCCCGAGGACGAGCTGTACGTCGCGGCCAAGGAGCTGCAGGCCCCGTACGACCTGGTCGTCGAGGTCGCCAAGAACGGCAAGCTGCCCGTCACCCTGTTCACCGCGGGCGGCATCGCCACCCCGGCCGATGCAGCGATGATGATGCAGCTCGGCGCCGAGGGCGTCTTCGTCGGCTCGGGCATCTTCAAGTCGGGCAACCCCGAGCAGCGCGCCAAGGCGATCGTCGCGGCGACGACCTTCTACGACGACCCGGGCAAGCTCGCCGAGGTCTCGCGCGGCCTGGGCGAGGCTATGGTCGGAATCAACGTCGATGACATCCCGCAGCCGCATCGTCTGGCGGAACGCGGCTGGTAACGGCATGTCGCCCGCCGGTGTCCGACGATTCGCGCTAGCGTCGAGATGCGCGTGTCGGGCAGACGCGGGACTGAAGTGGAAGCAGTGAGGCGGAGGATGTCAGACCAAGCAACGGCCAGGGCCACCCAGGAGTACGGGGCCCAGACGTCCCTGGGCGGACCGCAGGCGGAGGCGGCGCCCAACGTGTTACGTGTGCTCGCGTACATCGCGGACCTGTGCGTCGCGTCGGCGGTCGTCGCCGTCGCCCTGATCGTGAACATCGCGGCCGGACTCGAGCTGGGCTGGGTGTTCCTCGGCATCGGCGCCGCCGTCGCGATCATCGCGTCGATCGTGCTGCACGGCCTGTACGGGGCGAGCCCCGGCAAGCTGCTCGCGGGCATCAAGGTGGTCGACGCCGATGCGCACACGCCGATCGGCTTTCCGGCGTCCGCGATCCGCTCCGTCGTCTTCAACGTCCTGGCGCCGCTCGTCTACCTCCCCGCCTGGTCCATCCTCGCCGACGGTGGCCGTCGCGGCGTCCACGAGAAGGCATCGAAGTCGACGGTCGTCGACGACGCCGACGTGGCGACCCCGCGCCGGGCTGCGGCGCAGTCGCCCTCGGGCCCGCTCGGCGGCCTCGTGACCGGCGAATCCGACAGCAGCCTGCAGCGGATCCCGACCCCGCTGCCGGACGAGACCCGGGTCGACGCCGTGGGCGCCGATGCGGCGACCGAGGTGGTCGAGGTCGACGAGCCCCGCGAGCGGCTCCAGCCTCCGACGCTGCCGCCGCTGCCCGACGACGTTCCGGGGCTGCGGCCCGTTCCGCCGCGGTTCGGCCCGCCCCCCACCGAGGGCGACGAGCCGACGACGGGGCTGCCGCAGGCGGCGGCCTTCGCACCGCCGCCCGCGCAGGCGCCGCAGCAACCGCAGGCGCCCCAGCAGTTCGCACCGCGTCCCAGCGGCCCCACCGGCCCCAGCGGGCAGCCGCGCGTACCGGCCCAGGGCCAGCCGCCGCAGGGCGCGCCGGCCGGGCGGCCGCTCCCGCCTCAGGGCGGTCAGCCGCCGCAGGGCCAGCCCCAGCCGCCGCAGGGCCAGCCCCGTCCGGCGGGCGCCCCGGCACCGTCGGGCGGAGCGCCCATCGTGCTGCGCTTCGACGACGGCCACTCGGTCGACGTCCGCGGCGACGGGATCATCGGCCGCGAGCCGGTCCTGCCCCAGGGCTCGGACCCGGCGAAGATCACGAAGCACGTCCTGGTCGACGACACCGCATCCGTGTCGAAGACCCACTTGCTGTTCGGTATCACTCGCGGTGAACTATGGGTGGAGGACGTGGGCTCGACCAACGGTTCCGCGATCGCCTTCGGCGATTCGTGGACCGAGCTCACCAAGGGAGTCAGGTACGCCGTGGAGAAGGGCAGCGTCGTGCACATGGGTCAGCGCAGTTTCAAGGTGTTCGGCGGATGACGACGGAAGCGGGGGAGGCGCGCTCCGAGATCGTCTACGGAGTGCAGGGCGGCGTGTCCATGAAGTGGGTCGCCATCAGTAATCCCGGTCGGGTCCGCATGACCAACGAGGACGGCGCGCTCACCGGCCCGGGCATGTTCCTGCTCGCAGACGGCATGGGCGGCCACGACGCCGGCGAGGTGGCCTCGGCAGCGGCGCTCGAAGCGCTGGCCGAGGTCTTCGGCCCGGAGCCCTCGGACGCTCAGGTCGTGATGGAGCAGGTCGTCGACCGGCTGCGCGATGCGCACGCCGCGATCGAGGCCATCGACTCGGAGACGGGCAAGCGTGCGGGCACCACGGTGACCGGCGTGCTGCTCACCACCTACGAGGGCGTACCGCACTGGCTGGTGGTCAACATCGGCGACTCGCGCACCTACCGCCTCGCCGAGGGCTACTTCGAGCAACTCACGGTCGACCACTCGCAGGTCCAGGAGCTCATCAACGGCGGCTTCCTCAGCCCCGAACAGGCCCGCGTCGACCCGCGCCGCAACGTGATCACCCGCGCCCTCGGTGCGGGGATGGAACCGGACGCGGACTTCTGGATCGTGCCGGCGCAGCCGCGGGAGAAGCTGCTCGTCTGCTCCGACGGACTCAACGGCGAGCTCACCGACGACGAGATCCGCGAGATCCTCGACTCGGACATCCCCATCGACGAGTGCGCCGACCAACTCGTCGCCGCGGCCCTCAACGCCGGCGGGCGCGACAACGTGACCGTGATCGTGGTGGACGCCACCACGGAACCGACCGATCCGGACTGGTGACCTGAGTAGAGTCATCCCTCGTGGCTGACATCGAAGCGCTGCTGAGTCTCGAGCAGATCGACCGCGACATCTTCCGCGGTATCCACGCACCGTCGGTGCTGGTCCGGACGTTCGGCGGCCAGGTGGCCGGCCAGGCCCTCCGGTCGGCGATCGAGACCGTCCCGGACACCATGCAGGTGCACTCGCTGCACGGCTACTTCCTGCGGCCCGGCAACCCGGATGCGGACACGGTCTTCCTCGTGGACCGCATCCGCGACGGGCGCTCCTTCTGCACCCGGCGCGTGAACGGCGTGCAGAACGGCGAGGCGATCTTCTCGATGTCGGCCTCCTTCCAGCTCCCGGGCCAGGAGGGCATCGAGCACGCGGACGAGATGCCCCCGACGCGGGACCCCGAGACCGTGCTGAGCCCCCGCGAGGATCCCAATGCCACGCGCGAGAGCCTCGGGCTCTTCGAGGAGTGGAGCGACTGGGACATCCGCATCGTCCCGCAGGACGAGACGGCTCCGTACGTCGGCCGCGCCGTGCACCAGCAGGTCTGGTTCCGGCACATCAAGCGTCTCCCCGACGATCAGAACACGCACGTCAGTGCACTCGCCTACATGAGCGACATGACTCTCCTCGGCTCGGCGCGGGTAGCGCACCCGGGTGTCGACACCCAGGTGGCCTCTCTGGACCACGCGATGTGGTTCCTGCGGCCCTTCCGTGCCGACGAGTGGCTCCTCTACGACCAGACGTCGCCGTCGGCCGGGGGCGGGCGGGCGCTGACCGCCGGGCGGATCTTCGCCCGCGACGGTGCGCTCGTGGCCGTCGTCATCCAGGAGGGCCTGCACCGCTTCCGGGCCTGACGTCGCCGCCGTTTAGGCTGGCTCTCCGTGACCGTACGGATCGGAGTCCTCGCTCTTCAGGGTGACGTGCGCGAGCACCGCCACGCGCTCGAGGCGGCCGGTGCCGCCACCACGACGGTGCGGACCCCGGCGGATCTGGCCGCCGTCGACGGCATCGTCATCCCCGGGGGCGAGTCGACGACGATGAGCCGCCTGCTGGGGGTCTTCGACCTGTTCGACCCGCTCCGGGCCGCGCTCGCCGGCGGCCTGCCGGCCTACGGGTCCTGCGCCGGCATGATCCTGCTCGCGTCCGAGGTGCTCGACACCCGGCCCGATGCGCGGTGCCTCGGCGCGATCGACATGACGGTGCGCCGGAACGCCTTCGGCCGGCAGGTGGACTCCTTCGAGACCGACCTCGACGTCGCGGGAATCGACGGTGCCCCGGTGCGGGCGGTGTTCATCCGCGCGCCGTGGGTGGAGCGGGTCGGCGAGGGCGTCGAGGTGCTGGCGAGGGTGCCCGCGGAGGCCGGTGCGACGGCGGGTACGGTGGTCGCTGTTCAACAGGGTGTGACGATGGCCACATCCTTCCATCCCGAGGTCACGGGTGATCTGCGGATCCACCGTCGCTTCGTGGACATCGTCCGGCGGCGGTGATACCGCCGCTGCAGAGGGGAGTGGCGACGTGAGCTACATGCCGGTGACCGATTCGATGTTCCTGATGGCGGAGTCCCGCGAGCATCCGATGCACGTCGGCGGCCTGCAGCTGTTCACTCCGCCCGAGGGCGCGGGCCCCGACTTCGTGCGCTCGGTCGTCGAGACGATGCGCGACCACACGGCGGTCAGCGAGAAGTTCGGCCGCCGGCCCGCGGACCCCGTCGGGATCCTCGGCAACACGTGGTGGTCCGAGGTCGACTCGATCGACCTCGAGTACCACGTCCGGCACTCCGCCCTGCCGAAGCCGGGCCGCATCCGCGAGCTCTTCCAGCAGGTGTCCCTGTGGCACGAGACCCTTCTGGACCGCCACCGTCCCATGTGGGAGGTGCACGTCGTGGAGGGACTCGAGGACGGCCGGTTCGCGGTCTACTCGAAGGTCCACCACTCGCTGGTCGACGGGGTCTCCGCGCTGCGGTACATGACGCTGGCCCTCTCGCCCGATCCCGACGATCGCGAGGGCCGCGTGGTGTGGCAGCCCGGACTCGGGCGCCGCCGGAAGCCGGAGCCGGCCACGGCACCGTCGAAGGCGGGCCTGCCGTTCAACCCGATCAGCGCGGCGAAGCAGATCGGCGGCCTGACCGGGGAGGTGCTGGGCATGCTCCCCGCCTCCATGAAGGTCGCGGGTACCTCGATCCGGGACCACGACTACAAGGCGCCGTTCCAGGCCCCGCACACCATCTTCAACGTCCCGATCGGCGGCGCGCGGCGGTTCGTCGCGCAGTCGTACTCCCTCGACCGGATCGACGCGGTCCGGCAGCAGGCCGGCGCCACGGTCAACGACATCGTGCTGGCCATGTGCGGCGCCGCCCTCCGCGCGTACCTGCTGGAGCTGAACGAGCTGCCCGATCGGTCGCTGACCGCGATGGTGCCCGTATCGCTGCACAAGGAGGGCGCGGAGTCGACGTCGAACGCCGTCGGCGCGGTGATCTCGACCCTGGCGACGGACCTGACCGATCCGGCTGAGCGGGTCGCGGCGATCCAGGACTCGGTGCGCGCCGCCCGCAGGGTGATGGGGGAGCTGTCGCCGCTGCAGGTGCTCGCGCTCAGCGCGGCCAACATCGCGGGGCTCGCACCGGGCATGCTGCCCGGGTACCGCGGCGTCGCCCGGCCGCCGTTCAACCTGGTCATCTCCAACGTGCCGGGGCCGCGCGAGGCGATGTACTGGAACGGTGCGCACCTCGACGGCGTCTACCCGGCGTCCATCCCGTGGGAGGGGCAGGCGGTGAACATCACGATCTGCACCAACAACCGGAATCTGGAGTTCGGCATCACCGCGTGCCGGACGTCCGTGCCGCACGTGCAGCGCCTCATCCACCACCTCGAGGACGCGTTGTCGGAGCTGGAGAAGGCTTTCACGTAAACTCGCAGGGTTGAGACAGCGCACCCGAACGGAATCGAGGGATCGATGAGCGGCCATTCCAAATGGGCCACCACCAAGCACAAGAAGGCGGCGATCGACGCCAAGCGCGGCAAGCTGTTCGCCAAGCTGATCAAGAACATCGAGGTCGCGGCCCGGACCGGTGGTAGCGATCCGGACGGCAACCCGACGCTGTACGACGCCATCCAGAAGGCGAAGAAGAACTCGGTCCCCAACGACAACATCGAGCGCGCCCGCAAGCGCGGCGGCGGGGAAGAGGGCGGCGGCGCCGACTGGCAGACCATCATGTACGAGGGCTACGGCCCCAACGGCGTGGCGGTGCTCATCGAGTGCCTCACCGACAATCGCAACCGCGCGGCGGGCGAGGTCCGCGTCGCGATGACCCGCAACGGCGGCAACATGGCCGATCCCGGCTCGGTCGCGTACCTGTTCACCCGCAAGGGCATCGTGACGCTCGACAAGAACGGGCAGGCCGAGGACGACGTGCTCATGGCGGTGCTCGACGCCGGCGCCGAGGAGATCAGCGACCTGGGCGACCAGTTCGAGATCGTCTCCGAGCCGACCGATCTCGTCGCGGTGCGCAGCGCCCTGCAGGAGGCCGGCATCGACTACGAGTCCGCCGAGTCCGGCTTCCGCGCCTCGGTCGAGGTGCCCGTCGACGCCGACGGCGCGCGCAAGGTGTTCAAGCTGGTGGATGCGCTCGAGGACAGCGACGACGTGCAGAACGTGTACACGAACGTCGACATCTCCGACGAGGTCCTGGCCCAGCTCGACGAGGACTGAATGCCCTGAGATTGCCGTATCGGATCGCCCCTACTGTGCGGTAATAATGCGTCAGGATATTCTCAGGTTGTGACTCCCACCCGAACGGCGCTGCGCCGTGCCCCGGCCCTGGCCCTGGTGGCGGCCCTGCTCCTCGGAGCGGGCGGCGCGGCGGCGTGGGAGGCGGGGCGTGCGGAGACCGTGCACGGGGCCACCGCGGTCGGGGTCGAGTTCGGCGCGCTGGGCCGTGACGACGCGACCCACCGCCTCGACGGTGCCGCGAAGCGCGTGGACACGGAGCCCGTCACGCTCCGCACCGCGAAGGGGGAGGTGCGGCTCCAACCCGCGCAGCTCGGACTGTCGATGGACGTGCCGGGCACGGTGCAGCGCGCGATCGATGAGCGCTCGCCGCTTCGGGACCTGATCGGGCTGGTCAGCGACCGGCACGTCCACCCGGCGTCCACGCTGAACCGCGAGGTCTTCGACGCGGCGATCACGAAGGCCGCCGGTACCCTGACCTCGCAGGCCGGGGACGGCGCCGTGATCTTCCGCGGCGGCAAGCCGGTGGCCGTCGAGCCCAAGGCGGGCGACAGGATCGACCTCGCGAAGGCCGCGGACACGGTCGCGGCCGCCTGGCCCGACTCCACCGACATCACACTGCCGACGGAGGCCGTGACGCCCACGGTGTCCGCGGACACCGTCCGCGCCGTCGTGAACGGGGCCGCCGCGCAGGCGGTCGCCTCCGACGTCGTCCTCCGCCGGGACGCCCTCGGCCAGGTGGCCGCGGGCACCGTCGGCAGGC
Source organism: Tsukamurella paurometabola (assembly GCF_900631615.1). Classification (NCBI taxonomy): domain Bacteria; kingdom Bacillati; phylum Actinomycetota; class Actinomycetes; order Mycobacteriales; family Tsukamurellaceae; genus Tsukamurella; species Tsukamurella paurometabola. The sequence continues at coordinate 4,135,122 of NZ_LR131273.1, read as the reverse complement.
TCTCCGCAGCGGACATCGGTACGTTCCTCTCGTTCCGGCCCGACGGTGCCGGGAACCTCGCGCCGAAGGTCGACCGCGAGGCGGCGAAGAAGGTGCTCGGCACGCGTCTCGAGTCCGCCGTCGCGAAACCCAAGGACGCGAGTTTCGACCTGTCGGGCGGTTCCCCGACCGTGACCGACGCCGTTCCCGGCCGCGAGGTGGTCTGGGACCCGACACTCGACGCCGTGACCAAGGCGGTGACGGAGCGGACCGCCCAGGGGCGCACCGCGACCGCCCAGTTCAAGTCCGTCGAACCGAAGGTCACCACCGCCAAGGCCAAGGAACTCGGCGTGCGCGAGGTGGTCAGCGAGTTCTCCACCGGCGGCTTCAGCGACGCCTCCGGCGTGAACATCCGGCGGGTCGCGCAGCAGGTGAACGGAGCCGTCGTGCTCCCCGGCGAGACCTTCTCGCTCAACGGGTACACGGGTCCCCGCGGCACGGCCCAGGGGTACGTCGAGTCGGGGATCATCAACAACGGCCGGCCGGACAAGGCCGTCGGCGGCGGCATCTCCCAGTTCGCCACCACGCTGTACAACGCGGCCTACTTCGCCGGGCTCGAGGACGCCGGGCACACCGAGCACAGCTACTACATCTCCCGGTACCCGGAGGCCCGTGAGGCCACCGTGTTCGAGGGCGCCATCGACCTCAAGTTCCGCAACGACACGCCCTACGGCATCGTCATCGAGTCCAGTGCGGGTTCGTCGTCGGTGACCGTGCGGATGTGGAGCACGAAGACCCGCGAGGTGACCTCGAGCACCGGGTCGCGAAGCCTCCCGACGGAGCCGTCGACGATCCGGCTGACGAAGGGTCCGCACTGCGTGGCGAGCACGGGGCAGCCGGGCTTCACCACGAGCAACACCCGGACGATCACCGACGTCAAGACCGGCAACGTCATCTCCCGCCACACCCGCACCGTCAAGTACGACCCGGTGCCGACGGTCATCTGCGAGTAGGTAGGCGCGTCGCTGCGGCCCGGCGACCGGCCGGGCGGGTATGCTCTCGAACAAAGGTTTGACTGTTCGACGGTGCGTGGAGGTGCGGCGATGCGGGTGATGGGGGTGGACCCCGGGCTCACGCGTTGCGGCCTGTCGGTGGTCGAGACGGGCGAGGGCCGCAGGGTCACGGCGCTCGACGTGGACGTCGTGCGCACCCCCTCGACCATGCCCCTGCCGGAGCGCCTGCTCGCCGTCTGGACCGCGGCCGAGTTCTGGATGGACACCCACGAGCCCGACGTGATCGCGGTCGAGCGGGTCTTCGCTCAGCACAACGTCTCCACCGCGATGGGCACCGCGCAGGCCGGCGGCGTCGTCGCGCTGGCCGCCGCCCGCCGAGGCATCGACGTGCACTTCCACACCCCGTCGGAGGTCAAGGCGGCCGTCACCGGCAACGGTAACGCCGGCAAGGCGCAGGTCACGGCGATGATCACCAGGATCCTCGGGCTGCAGAAGGCGCCCGAGCCCGCGGACGCGGCGGACGCCCTCGCGCTCGCCGTCTGTCACAGCTGGCGCGCGCCGATGATCGCGCGCATGGCGGAGGCGGAACGTCGTGCGGCGGAACAGAAGAAGGTCTTCGAACAGCGGCTCGCGGCGCAACGCCGCGCCGGCCGCTCGGTCACGGGAGGAGTGCGATGATCGCGTCGCTGCGCGGCGAGGTACGGCACATCGGGCTCGATCACGTGGTGGTCGAGTGCGCCGGTGTGGGCTACAAGGTGCTCGTGGCCCCGAACACCGCAGGCACGCTCACCCGCGGCGCCGAGGGATACCTGCTCACCTCGATGGTGGTGCGTGAGGACTCGCAGACGCTGTACGGCTTCACCGATGCGCCGCAACAGGAACTGTTCCACCTCCTGCAGACCGTGCAGGGCGTGGGGCCGCGACTCGCGATGGCCGCGCTCGCGGTGCTCGAGCCCGCCCAGATGCAGGTCGCGATCGCCTCGGGCGACATCAAGACGCTGTGCCTGATCCCCGGTATCGGCAAGCGCGTCGCGGAGCGGATCCACGTGGAGCTCAAGGACAAGGTCAATGCCGCGCCGTCCGACTCCGCCGGACCGACGGGGGCGACGGTGCCGGCCGGCGGCGTCTCGCAGCAGCTCCTGGACGCGCTCGAGGGTCTCGGTTTCACGCCGAAGCAGGCAGAACCGGCGGTCGCGGCCGCCGTCGAGGCCGGGCCCGGCAAGTCGGTCTCCGAGTTGCTCCGCGATGCGCTGAAGTCGTTGGGACGCGGCTGACGTGCACTACGACGACGAGGTGGGCAGCGAATTCGAGGACGCCGAGGGCATCATGGGGCCGGCGGCGCTCTCCGGCGACGACACCGAGTCGCTGCGACCGAAATCGCTCGACGAGTTCATCGGCCAGCCCAAGGTGCGCGAGCAGCTGCAGCTCGTGCTGCACGGCGCGAAGCTTCGCGGCGGCACGCCCGACCACATCCTGCTCTCCGGGCCGCCCGGCCTCGGCAAGACCAGCCTCGCGATGATCATCGCCGCCGAACTCGGCACCGCCCTCCGGGTCACGTCCGGCCCGGCGCTGGAGCGGGCCGGCGACCTCGCCGCGATGCTGTCGAACCTCGTCGAGGGCGACGTGCTGTTCATCGACGAGATCCACCGCATGGCCCGCCCCGCCGAGGAGATGCTCTACCTCGCGATGGAGGACTTCCGCGTCGACGTGGTGGTGGGCAAGGGGCCCGGCGCCACCTCGATCCCGCTCGACGTGGCGCCGTTCACACTGGTCGGGGCCACCACGAGGTCCGGCGCGCTCACCGGACCCCTGCGCGACCGCTTCGGCTTCACCGCGCACATGGACTTCTACGAGACGGCTGACCTGGTGCAGGTCATCGAGCGCAGCGCGAAGATCCTCGGGATCACCATCGAGCGCGAGGCCGCCGCGGAGATCGGCAGCCGGAGTCGCGGCACGCCCCGCATCGCCAACCGCCTGCTGCGGCGGGTGCGCGACTACGCCGACGTCCGGGCCGACGGCACGGTCACCGTCGACGTGGCGCGCGGTGCGCTCAAGGTGTACGACGTCGATGAGCTCGGCCTCGACCGCCTCGACCGGGCCGTGCTCGGTGCGCTGATCCGCAGCTTCGGCGGCGGCCCCGTGGGCGTCTCCACGCTGGCCGTGGCCGTGGGCGAGGAGCCCGGCACCGTCGAGGAGGTGTGCGAGCCCTTCCTCGTGCGCGCCGGGATGCTCGCCCGCACGCCGCGCGGCCGCGTCGCCACCATGGCGGCCTGGCACCACCTGGGGCTCGAGCCGCCCGCGGGCGCGCTCGCCTCCGGCATCGAGGTGCGGGGCGACTTCGACCCCGACGACCGCCTGTTCTGAGCGGGCCGCGCGCTGCGGGCACCGGGCCGGCGGAGTAGACAGGAATCGTGGGCCCGCTCGAGGAAGGACTGCGCGGCCGTGTGGCGGTGGTCGCGGGGGCCACGCGCGGTGCGGGCCGGGGCATCGCCGCCGGGCTGGCGGAACTGGGCGCCACGGTCGTGTGCACCGGGCGCAGCAGCCGCGCCGGCACCCCGTCCATCGTCTCCGACTACCGGCGGCCCGAGACGATCGAGGAGACCGCCGAGCTGGTCGACGCCCTCGGCGGCACCGGTGTCGCCGTCCAGGTCGACCACCTCGACCCGGAACAGGTGTCCTCGCTCGCGGACCGGCTCCGCGTCGAGTACGGGCGGATCGACGTGCTGGTCAACGACATCTGGGGCGGCGAGCTGCTCAAGGGACCGCCGTCGACGTGGGACACCCCGCTGTGGCGGCAGGACCTCGACGCGGGGCTGCGCCTGCTCCGCCTCGCCATCGACACCCACCTCATCACGTCCCACTTCCTCGCCCCGCTGCTCATCGAACGCCCGGGCGGGCTGCTCGCCGAGATCACCGACGGGACTGCGGACTTCAACGCCGAGACCTACCGGATCTCGGTCTTCTACGACCTCGCCAAGGCCTCGGTGAACCGGCTCGCCTTCTCGCAGGGCCATGAGCTCGCCGGGCACGGCGCGACCGCGGTCGCGGTGACGCCGGGATGGCTGCGCTCGGAGATGATGCTGGACGCCTACGGGGTCACCGAGGACGACTGGCGGGCAGCGCTCACCGCCCGTGCGGGGCGCCCCACAGCGCCGCCCGGCTTCGCCTACTCCGAATCTCCTCGTTTCGTCGGCCGCGGGATCGCCGCCCTCGCGGCGGATCCCCGCCGCGATCGCTGGAACCAGCGGTCCGTCAGCTCCGCGCAGCTCGCGGCGCACTACGGCGTCACCGACGTCGATGGCACCCGGCCCGACAGCTGGGCCGGGCGCCGCGACTGATCACCCCGTCGGCGCCGTCAGGTCGTAGACCGTGACCCCGTCGACGGTCCGCGACGGATACGTCTTCTCCACCCACGACCGGATCTCCGCCGCGGTCCCGGAGCCGCCGAATCCGCCGAAGCCGCCACTCGATTCGGCCAGGAAGTAGTGGATCCGGCCCTCGCGCACGTACTGCTGGAACTGCGCGAGCGTGGGGGAGGGGTCGGTGCCGTTGAAGCCGCCGATCGGCATCACGGGCCTGTCCGTCGCGAGCTGGTAGCCGGCCGCCGCGTTGGCGCCGACCGTCGCGGCGACCCAGGTGTAGCGGTCCGCGTCGGCGAGTAGGAGCGCGGTCACCTCGGGGCCGGCCGTGCTACCCATCAGGAACGACGGTCCGCCGCCCCGCTGGTCCCCGCCGGGCTCGTCCGCTCCCGGGGCGCCCGTGCGGGCACCGTCGGGCCGCGTACCGCCGGCCGGACCGCCGAATCCGATGGGGCGCTCCATCCGGCCCCTGCCCCCGCCCGGCCCGAAGCCGTGCCCGCTCGACGGGCCCGCCGAGACGATGGCACCCTGGCGCGGCGTCGCGATGGTCTCGATCGTGAACGCCACCTGCCCGGCGAGCGCGGTGAACACCGCCGTCGCGACGATCACCCCGCCGAGAGGCCGCGCCCGGCTCACCGCCGGCAGCAGGGTCGCGAGGATCGCCGCCGACACGGCGGCCGCCGCGACGATCGCCCAGCGCAGCCACGGGTTCCATTCCGGTGTCAGCGCGAGGATGTACCAGGCGGTCGCGCCGGTCGCGGCGACGGCGAGAGCACCGACTGCGCGCATCCACGGCCGCTCACGCTCCCGCCAGCCCACGGCCACCCCGATCGCGACCAGTGCCGCGATCGCGGGCGCGAGTGCCACGGTGTAGTACGCGTGGAAGATTCCCGCCATGAAGCTGAACGTGATCCCGGTGACGAGCAGCCATCCGCCCCAGGCGATCACGGCGGCGCGCTCGCCGTCCGTACGCGGGGAGCGCCCGCGCAGGATGAGGACCGTGACGATCGCGATCAACGCCGCGGGGAGCAGCCAGGCGATCTGCCCGGCCTGCTCGGACTGGAACATGCGCAGGACGCCGGCGTCGCCGAACATCCCGCCGCCGCGGTGCCCGGGCATCTCCATGCCGGCGGGGAGCTCGAAGCCCGCGGGCATCTCCATGCCACCGCGGCCCGGTCCGACGCTGCCCTTCTCGTTGCCGTTGAGTCGGCCGAGGCCGTTGTAGCCCAGTGTCAGCTCGAGGATCGAGTTGTTCTGCGAGCCGCCGATCCACGGCCGCGAGGAGGCCGGCCACAGCTCGACGGTCAGCAGCCACCACCCGGCGGCGACGACCATCGCGGCGCCCGCGGCGAACAGCTGCGCGACGCGCGTGCCGAGCTTCGTCGGCCCCGCGATGAGATAGGTCAGCGCCAGCCCGGGCACGATGAGCATCACGGCGAGCTGCTTGGTCAGGAAGCCCAGTCCCACGAAGGCGCCGCACGCGACGAGCCACCGCCACCGGCCGTCCTCGACGGCGCGCAGCATCGCCCAGGTCGCCGCGATCATCAGCAGGACGAGTAGGGCGTCCGGGTTGTTGAACCGGAACATCATGGCGGCCACCGGCGTGACGGCGAGGAGTAGGCCGGCGAGGAGGCCCGCGGCGGGGCCGAAGCGGCGCCGCACCGTCGCGTACAGGAGCGCGACGGACGCCACGCCGAGCAGCGCCTGCGGAATCAGCATCGCCCACGAGTTCACGCCGAACAGGCGGGTGGAGAGTTCCATCACCCACAGCGAGGCGGGTGGTTTGTCGACGGTGATCGAGTTCGCGCCGTCCGAGCTGCCGAAGAACATGGCCTTCCAGCTGACGGTGCCGGCCTGGACCGCTGCCGAGTAGAACGCGTTGGCCCAGCCCGCCCGGCCGAGGGACCAGAGGTAGGCGACCGCCGTCCCCACCAGGAGGACGGCGACCGCGATCCGCTCCCGACTCCTGGTCACCGGAGCTCGGCTTTCGCCGGGGTCGCCGACCGGAAGATCAGGCGCAGCCCCAAGAACCGCGTGATCGTCGCGACCAGGTTGGCCACCACGAGCACCGCGAGTTGGATCCCACGTCCGGCGTCCGGCGCGACGTGCGCGAGGGCGGTGAGGCTGCCGGACGTGAGCGCCCAGGTGAGGAGGAAGACGACCAGTCCCTGCAGGTGGTGCCGCGCCGCGCCCTCGCGCCCCCGCACGCCGAAGGTGAACGAGCGGTTCGCGGCGATGTTGCCGACCGCCGTGATGAGGAGGGCGGCGAAGTTCGCACCCTGCGCGCCGATCAGCGGGTGCAGCACGAGGTAGAGGATCGCGTAGGCGACGGTGCTGGCCATGCCGACCGCGGCGAACCGGGCGAGCTGTCCGACCATGTTGCGCGGCACGCCCGCGAGCTGCGGCTCCTCACGGCCCAGGGCGCGGCGGACGTCGTCGAGGGGGAGCGCACCCCGGCCGAGCGCCCGCCCGACCCGGATCACGCCCTTGAGGTCCTTCTTCACGGTGTCGACGATGTCGACGCGGCTGTCGGGGTCGTCGGTCCAGTCCACCGGCACCTCATGGATGCGCAGCCCGGCGCGCTCGGCGAGAACGAGCAGCTCGGTGTCGAAGAACCACTCGCCGTCCTCGACGAGCGGCAGCAGCTCCCGCGCGACGTCCGTGCGGATTGCCTTGAACCCGCACTGGGCGTCCGAGAAACGTACCCGCAGGGCGGTGTGCAGCAGCAGGTTGTAGCCGCGGGAGATGAACTCGCGCTTGGGACCGCGGACCACGTTCGCGCCGCGGCCCAGGCGGGTGCCGATCGCGAGGTCACTGTGGCCCGAGAGCAGCGGCGCGACCAGGGGGTGCAACGCCCTGAGGTCGGTCGAGAGGTCGACGTCCATGTAGACGAGGACGCGGGCGTCGGACTGCGCCCAGACCCGGCGCAGCGCGCGGCCGCGGCCCTTCGCGTCGAGGTGCACCACGCGGACGCCGTCGATCGCAGCGGCGAGCGAATGCGCCAGGCGCAGGGTGTCGTCCGTGCTGGCGTTGTCGGCGATGGTGATCCGGGCCGGGATGGTGAGCGAGGCGTCGAGATACGCGCGGAGCGTCTCCACGCAGTGCGCGAGGGTGTGGGCCTCGTTGTAGACGGGGATCACGATGTCGAGGACGGGGGCGGTCTCCGCCCGCTCGTGCCGGTTCTGGTCGGCCGTGACCTTGGGGTCGGGGGCGATCTCGGTTGTCATGAGGTAGACCGTGGTCCGCCCCGCTGCGGCACCCCTGCCGCTCGCCTGTGTGGTGGCTGGGAACGGGGCGTCTTGCCGCTGTCCCACAGAAGGCGAGGATTCCGGCGACCTCCGGGAAGGAGTACGAACGGCCGGCCACGAGGCGAACTGCCGCGTGTCATCCCGCAGGGAACGGACGCCCCACAGCGACGGTGCCGGGGCCAGCGGTTGCGGACCGCCGCGGCGGCGCGTGTCGGTGGGGCCGTCTAGCCTCGGGGTGCAACCGATCAGGGGAGTCGCGGCGATGACGGAACGACAGCTCACGGGAGAACGGGCGGAACGGGCCCGGCGGGTGATCGAGGCGCTCGCCGGCCCCGGTGCCGCGCTGCGGGCCGACCAGGAGACCGCGGTCGCCGCGCTGCTCGAACCCGCGGCGCGGGTCCTGGTGGTGCAGGCCACGGGCTGGGGAAAGTCCGCCGTGTACTGGGTGGCCACCGCGCTGCGGCGGGCCGAGGGCGCGGGCCCGGCGCTCATCGTCTCGCCGTTGCTCTCGCTCATGCGCGACCAGGTGGCCGCGGCCGAGCGCGCGGGCCTTCGTGCCGCGACCCTGAACTCGTCGAACTTCGAGGAGTGGAACGCGATCGAGGCGGCCCTGGCCGCCGGCGAGATCGACGTGCTGCTCGTCTCTCCGGAACGGCTCGCCAACCCGTCCTTCGGGCGGCGGGTCCTCGACGCGCTCGAGGGCTCTCTGGGTCTGCTCGTGATCGATGAGGCGCACGCGGTCTCGGACTGGGGGCACGACTTCCGACCCGACTACCGCCGTGTCTCGGACGTGCTCACCCGCCTGCACCCGCAGACCCCGGTGCTCGCCACCACCGCGACCGCGAACGCCCGCGTCACCGACGACGTGGCCGCCCAACTCGGCGACGCCACGCTGGTGTTGCGCGGGCCACTGGCACGCAGGTCGCTGCAGCTCAACGTGCTGCCCGCGCTGGCCCCGATCAGCCGCTACGCGTGGGTCGCGCGGCACCTGCCCGACCTGCCCGGTTCCGGCATCGTCTACGCGCTCACCGTGGCCGACGCCGAGCGCCTCGTCGACGGGATCCGGGCCGTGCACGGGCCCGGGTACCCGGTGGCCGCCTACACCGGCAAACTGGATCCGGACACCCGCGCGCGGCTCGAGGACGCGCTGCGCGCCAACGAGATCAAGGCCCTGGTGGCGACCTCGGCGCTCGGCATGGGCTTCGACAAGCCGGACCTGGGATTCGTCGTGCACGTCGGGTCCCCGCCTTCGCCCGTGTCCTACTACCAGCAGGTCGGTCGCGCCGGCCGAGCCATCGATCACGCCGTGGTCGCGCTGCTGCCGTCGGAGTCCGACGCCGGCGTCTGGGACTACTTCGCCACTGCGACCATCCCCGATCCGCAGCAGATGGACCGCGTCCTCGCCGCCCTCGCCGAGGACGAGACGGGCGGAGGGCAGTCGGCGATCGCCCTCGAGGCCGCGACCGGGATCCGCCGCACCCGGATCGACCTCATGCTCAAGCAGCTCGCGGTCGACGGTGCGGTCGAACGGGTCGAGGGCGGGTACCGCGCGACCGGCGTCCCCTGGCACTACGACCGCGCCCACTACGACGGGATCGTTGCGACGCGGCGCCGCGAGGCCGACATCATGCGCGCCTACACCCGGGGCGAGCGGTGCCTGATGCAGCTGCTGACCGAATCCCTCGACGATCCCGAGGCGGCGCCCTGCGGTCGCTGCTCGGTCTGTCTGGGACATGTTCCCGGAGGCCTCGGCGAGCCGGTCCCGCAGGACACCGCGCGCGCCGTGGCAGGGGCGCTGCGGTCGCAGAGCCAGGTGCTCGAGCCGCGCAAGATGTGGCCGGGGGGCGTCTCGGGACGCAAGGGGCGGATCCTGCCCGACCTCGCCGCGGAGCCCGGCCGCGTGCTCGTCTTCGCCGACGCCCCCGAGTGGACCGGCACCGTCGGGGCCGCCCGCGCCGGCGACCAGCAGGCGATCGCGGACCTGGCGGACGCCGCCGTGGCCGCCCTGTCGCGGTGGCGGGACCAGTGGCGCGCGCGCCCGGAGGTCGTCGCCTCCCTGCAGCTGACCGACCGGCCCGCACCGGTGGAACCGGTCGCGGACCGGATCGCCGAGGTGGGTCGGCTGGAGCGGGTCAGCCTGCCGGTGCCGCGCGGGCCCGCGCCCGGCCGGGACGCCTCGGGGGCGCAGGAGGCCGCTCACTGGTTGGACGCGATCGACGCCGGTCCCGCGGCCGAGTCCGTCCGCGGGAGGTCGGTGCTGCTCGTCGTCGACGAGTCGGGAACGGGGTGGGCGGTGACGGTCGCGGCCGCCCGGCTTCGGGAGGCGGGTGCAGCCCTCGTACTGCCGCTGGTGGTGCACCGTCCCGCCTGACCCGCGCGAGATGTGGAACACTGGAACACCGAGTGCTGCCTAGGACCTGGGCGGCGAGGCCGCGGAGCGCCCGCGACCACACCACCGAGGAGAAACATGCCGAACCTGATCCTGCCCCTGCTGCTCGTCCTGATGCTCGTCTTCATGTTCTTCCAGTTCCGGAAGCAGAAGAAGCAGATGAACGAGACCATGGAGATGCAGGCCGGCCTGACCGTGGGCACCAAGGTCATGACGAGCACGGGCCTGTACGGCACCGTGGTCGGCCTCGCCGAGGACACCGTCGACCTGGAGATCGCCACCGGCGTCACCACCACCTGGGTGCGCCGCGCCATCGCCAAGGTGCTGACCCCCGAGGAACTCGGCGCCCCGTCGATCGAGACCATCACCGACGAGGACAGCCCGATCGACTTGGACAAGCGCTCCGAGGACCGCTGACCCGCATCACCGTCATCACTTCAGCGAACGTCTCCGGCGGGCCCGCCGGAGACGTTCTCCACGCCGAGGAGTCGTAACCGCCCGTGGCCAGGAAAACATCGAGCAGCGACCGCACCGAGTCGCGGCTCCTCATCGCGTTCGCGCTGATCCTGCTCGTGGTCTTCGGGCTGGTGTTCTTCACCGGCGACCGCGAGCCCAAGCCCAAGCTCGGCATCGACCTGCAGGGCGGCACGTCCGTGGTGCTGCAGGCCGTCACGCCCGACGGGAAGGCTCCCGAGGCGGACAAGATGGAGCAGGCCCGCGACATCATCAACAAGCGCGTCAACGGCCTCGGCGTCTCGGGCTCCGAGGTGAAGATCAGCGGGCGCAACCTGATCATCACCGTCCCCGGTAGCGACGGCGACCAGGCCCGCACCCTCGGCCAGACGGCGCAGCTCAAGGTCCGTCCGGTGCTCGCCTCCCAGCCCGCGGCCGCCGTGAACACGCCCGCGCCCGATCTCACGGACCCGGCGGCCGCGAAGAAGGCGATCGACGACGCGCGCGCCACGCGCCAGTCGACCGACCCCGCCGTGCAGAAGAAGGCCATCGAGAGCCTCAACTGCAACGCCCCGTCGGACCCGCTGGCCGGCAACGACGACCCGTCGAAACCCCTCATCACCTGCGATCGTCCCGACGAGCGCAAGGCGGGACAGCCGAGCAGCGTCTACACCCTCGGCCCCGCGATCATCGACGGCCAGTCGATCAAGAACGCCTCGTCCGGCATCCCCCAGAACCAGGTCAATTACGTCGTGACCCTCGAGTTCACCGGCGAGGCGTCGCGGGTGTGGGCCGACTTCACCTCGAAGAACGTCGGCAAGCAGGCCGCCTTCGTGCTCGACTCGCAGGTGATCACGGCGCCGAACATCAACGGCCCGATCACCGGCGGCCAGACCCAGATCACGGGTGACTTCAACCAGCAGACCGCCGGCGACCTGGCCGGCGTGCTCAAGTACGGCTCGCTGCCGCTGTCCTTCAAGCCCGGCACCGCGCAGACCGTGAGCGCGACGCTCGGCTTCGAGTCCCTCAAGGCGGGCCTCATCGCCGGCGCGATCGGCCTGATCCTGGTGCTGATCTACGCCCTGGCCTACTACCGCGCGCTCGGCGTGCTCGTCGCGCTGTCGCTCGCACTGTCGATCGCGCTGCTGTACGGCCTGCTCGTGCTGCTGGGCCGGTGGATCGGCTACTCGCTCGACCTCGCGGGCATCGCCGGCATCATCATCGGCATCGGCATGACCGCCGACTCCTTCGTCGTCTACTTCGAGCGCATCAAGGACGAGATCAGGGAGGGGCGCAGTTTCCGCTCCGCGGTGCCCCGCGGCTGGGCCAGTGCCCGGCGCACCATCTGGACCGGCAACGCGGTGTCGCTGCTCTCGGCCGTCGTGCTCTACGTGCTGGCCGTGGGCGACGTCCAGGGCTTCGCCTTCACGCTCGGCCTGTCGACCGTCCTCGACGTGGTGATCGTCTTCCTCGTCACCCACCCGCTGGTGTACTTCGCGTCGAAGACCGACTTCTTCGCCAAGCCGTCGATGAACGGCCTCGGCGCCGTGGCCGCGATCGGCCGTGAGCGCAAACGCGCCGCAGCTACCACCGGGGAGGCGTCCGCATGACCGACACCAGCATCGAGAGCGAGAAGAAGGCGTCCTTCTTCACCAAGCTCTACACCGGCACCGGCGCGTTCGACATCGTCGGCAAGCGCAACCGGTACTACATCGCGACCGGCGTCATCATCGTGATCGCCATCCTGGGCATCCTGATCCCCGGCTTCAAGTTCAGCATCGACTTCGAGGGCGGCACCCAGATCTCGTTCCCCGTGGGGAACGCCCAGGTCGATACTGCCAAGGTGCGCGAGACGGTGCGCTCGGCCACGGGCGTCGAGCCCTCGGCCGTGCAGACCGCGGGAACCGGCGCGGCGCAGACGTACCAGGTGGCGCTGTCCGAGCTCGACAACAACCAGATCACGCGGGCCCGCGACGCCCTGTTCGAGGCCTTCCATCCGCCCGCGCAGGACGGCAAGCCGGGCGAGAACACGATCAGCTTCTCGGGCGTGAGCTCGACGTGGGGCGACCAGATCACCCAGCGCGGCCTCCTCGCGCTCGCGGTCTTCCTGGTCCTGGTCACCGTGTACATCGCGGTCCGGTTCCGCGAGTGGGACATGGCGCTCGCCGCGCTCGCGTCACTGTTCTTCGACGTGGTCGTCACCGCGGGCGTCTACGCCTGGTCCGGCTTCGAGGTCAGCCCGGCGACGGTGATCGGCCTGCTCACGATCCTCGGCTTCTCGCTGTACGACACGGTCGTCGTCTTCGACAAGGTCGAGGAGAACGTGCGCGGCGTGCTCAACACGAGCCGGCGCACCTACGCCGAGCAGGCGAACCTCGCGATCAACCAGACCCTCATGCGCTCGATCAACACCACGGTCATCTCGGCGCTGCCCATCATCGCGCTGATGGTGGTCGCCGCGGGCATGCTCGGCGTCGGCACGCTCATGGACCTCGGCCTGATCCAGCTGGTGGGCGTCGTCGTCGGCACCTACTCGTCGGTGTTCTTCGCCGCGCCGCTGCTGGTCTCGCTCAAGGAGCGCCGCCCGCAGTACCGGGCGCACAACGAGAAGGTGCTGGCCCGGCGGGCCCGCGCCGAGGCGGGCGATGCGGCCGACGCGGTGGCCGCGACGGACTCGGGCGCGGTGCAGCTCGACAAGGCGCCCGCCCGGCCGCAGACCAAGCGCAGCCGGCGCCGTGACTGACGCGGCCCGCGCGGCGGTCGCCGCACACACGCGGCACGTCGACGGCTTCCCGGAGCCGGGGGTCGTCTTCGCCGACCTCACGCCCGTGTTCGCCGACGGTGCCGCCCTCGCGGCGGTCATCGACGGCCTCGCCGCGGCGGGCCGCGAATCCGGTGGAGCGGCGGGCCGCGAATCCGGTGGAGCGGCGGGCCGCGAATCCGGTGGAGCGGCGGGCCAGGCGCCCGACGGTGCCGCCACCGTCGACCTGGTGGCAGGGCTCGACGCGCGTGGCTTCCTCCTCGGCTCCGGCGTGGCACTGCGCCTCGGCGTGGGCACGCTCGCCGTGCGGAAGGCGGGCAAGCTCCCGCCGCCCGTGCTGCGCGAGGAGTACCAGCTCGAATACGGCTCCGCCGCCCTGGAGATCCCCGCCGAGGGCATCGCGCTCGAGGGCAAGCGGATCCTCATCGTCGACGACGTCCTGGCGACCGGCGGAACCGTGTCGGCGGCGGTCGCACTGCTGCGACGGGCGGGTGCGATCGTCGAGCGCGTCTCCGTGGTCCTGGAGCTGGAGGCCCTCGGTGGGCGGGGCCGTCTGCAGGAATTGCCCGGCGGGCCCATCGCGGTCTCGGCGATCTCGGTAGGCTGAATCTCTAGTCCAGTCACGTCGTCCGGGCGGGGAGGCACCATGTCGCTGCAGTCTCAGGGTTCCGACGCCGCGCGCACACCCGCCGGGGCGGGGCAGCAGGGCCCGCCCAACCTGGAGACCACGGGGTCCACGACACGCCGCGTGCGAGCGCGCCTCGCCCGCCGCATGACGGGCACCCGCAACCACGTACGACCCGTGCTCGAGCCGCTGGTCGCACTGCACCGCGAGGTGTACCCCAAGGCCGACGTGGCGCTGATCGAGCGCGCCTACGACGTCGCCGAACAACGCCACGCCAGCCAGATGCGCAAGTCGGGCGACCCCTACATCACCCATCCGCTGGCCGTGGCGACCATCCTCGCCGAGCTCGGGATGGACACCACGACCCTGGTCGCGGCGCTCCTGCACGACACGGTCGAGGACACCGGCTACAGCCTCGAGCAGCTCACCGCCGAGTTCGGCCCCGAGGTGGCCCACCTCGTGGACGGCGTCACCAAACTCGACAAGGTGGCGCTCGGCAGCGCCGCCGAGGCCGAGACCATTCGCAAGATGATCATCGCCATGGCCCGCGACCCGCGCGTGCTGGTGATCAAGGTCGCGGACCGGCTGCACAACATGCGCACCATGCGCTTCCTGCCGCCCGAGAAGCAGGCCCGCAAGGCCCGCGAGACGCTCGAGGTGATCGCGCCGCTGGCGCACCGGCTCGGCATGGCGACCGTCAAGTGGGAGCTGGAGGACCTGGCCTTCGCCATCCTCCACCCCAAGAAATACGACGAGATCGTCCGGCTCGTGGCCGACCGCGCACCGTCGAGGGACACGTACCTGGCCTCCGTGCGCGCCGAGATCAACGGCGCCCTGGCCGCCCAGCGGATCGTGGCCGACGTGCAGGGGCGGCCCAAACACTACTGGTCGATCTACCAGAAGATGATCGTCAAGGGCCGCGACTTCGACGACATCCACGACCTGGTCGGCGTGCGGATCCTGTGCGACGAGGTGCGCGACTGCTACGCCGCCGTCGGCGTCGTGCACTCGCTGTGGCAGCCCATGGCCGGGCGGTTCAAGGACTACATCGCGCAGCCCCGGTACGGCGTCTACCAGTCGCTCCACACCACCGTGATCGGCCCCGAGGGCAAGCCTCTGGAGGTGCAGATCCGCACCCGCGAGATGCACCGCACCGCGGAGTTCGGCATCGCCGCGCACTGGCGCTACAAGGAGACCAAGGGGCGCGCCGGCGCCAAGGGCTCGGACCTGGCCGAGGTCGACGACATGGCGTGGATGCGACAGCTCCTCGACTGGCAGCGCGAGGCCGCGGACCCGGGGGAGTTCCTCGAATCGCTCCGCTACGACCTCGCGGTCAAGGAGATCTTCGTCTTCACGCCCAAGGGAGACGTGATCACGCTGCCCGCGGGCAGCACGCCGGTCGACTTCGCGTACGCCGTGCACACCGAGGTCGGTCACCGGTGCATCGGCGCCCGCGTGAACGGCCGGCTCGTGGCCCTGGAACGCAAGCTGGAGAACGGCGAGGTCGTCGAGGTCTTCACCAGCAAGGCCGAGAACGCCGGCCCGTCGCGCGACTGGCAGTCGTTCGTGGTCTCGCCGCGGGCGAAGGCCAAGATCCGGCAGTGGTTCGCCAAGGAGCGCCGCGAGGAGGCGCTGGAGAACGGCCGGGACGCCATCGCGAAGGAGGTGCGCCGTTCCGGCCTCCCACTGCAGCGCCTGACGAACGCGGAGTCGATGGCGGGTATCGCCAAGGAACTGCGGTACTCGGACGTCTCCGCGCTGTACACGGCCGTCGGCGAGCACCAGGTGTCGGCGCACACCGTGGTGCAGCGGATGCTCGAGCAACTGGGCGGTATCGAGGAGGCCACGGAGGAGCTCGCCGAGCGCAGCACGCCGTCGACCATCTCCGGTCCCACGGCGACGACCGACGTGGGCGTGCTCGTCACCGGGCAGCCGGGCGTGCTGGCGAAGCTCGCCAAGTGCTGCACACCGGTGCCGGGCGACGAGATCGTCGGCTTCGTGACCCGCGGCGGCGGCGTGAGCGTGCACCGCACCGACTGCACCAACGTCGCCGAGCTCCGTAAGGAGCCGGAGCGCTTCCTCGACGTGAAGTGGGCGCCGTCCGCCTCCTCCGTGTTCCTCGTCGCGATCCAGGTCGAGGCGCTCGACCGGCACCGCCTGCTGTCGGACGTGACGAAGGTGCTCGCGGACGAGAAGGTGAACATCCTCTCGGCATCCGTGACCACGTCGCGTGACCGGGTCGCGGTGTCGCGCTTCACCTTCGAGATGGGGGACCCGAAGCACCTCGGGCACGTGCTCAACGTCGTGCGCAACGTGGAGGGCGTCTACGACGTCTACCGCGTGACCTCCGCGCAGTAGCCGCGACCGGCCGGGTGACTCCCGGCCGTCGTCGGCCCGCGCGGCCCCCGGCGACGACGAAGGCCCCCGCCGGAACGGGGGCCTTCGTGGTGGGTGCTACTGGCTCAGCGCCATGGTGGTGATGTTCACCGGTTCCTTCGGCTTGCCGTCGGTGACGGGCTTGTCGCCGGGCTTCGGGGCGGGGTCGCCGTCCTTGGGCACGATGCCCTTCTTAGCGATCATCTGCAGCGCCGTCAGGCCCGCGTCGTCCACCTTGCCGATGACGGCGTAGTTGGCAGGCAGGGTCGTCTCCTTGTAGACGAGGAAGAACTGGCTGGACCCAGTGTTCGTGGTCGCGGGCTGGCCTGTCATAGGGTTCGCCTCTGTGTTGGCGTTGGCGACAGCGATGGTGCCGGCGGGGTAGATCACGTTCGGCGTCTGCTGCATCGGGTTCGCGGCACCCCCCGCCGCCTTGAGGAAAGTCGGCTTCTCGTCGGGCGAGGTCCAGCTGGGCCCGCCGCTGCCGGTCCCGGTCGGATCACCGCACTGGAGCACGTACAGGTCGGAGGTGCCGGCCTTCGGATCGGCCGCATTGCTCACCTCGCGATGGCAGGGCGTCCCGTCGAAGTACTTCGCCTGGATGAGGGTGAGGAAGGTCTGCACGTTGCACGGGGCCTTCGACCGGTCGAGCTCGAACCCGATCGCACCGGCGTTGGTCGTGATGGTGCCGTTCGCGGTGCCGGTGTTCGGGACGTCCTTGCCGTCGGGCTTGGACACCCCCTTGTTCTTGGCAGCGAGCTTGTCGAGCGCGGGGAGCGACTTCTCGGCCTCGACGATTTGCTTCTCGACGCTGTCGATCTGCTCCTGCGTCGTCTTCTGCTGGTCGGGGGGCAGCTTCGCCATGCCGGCTTGCTGCTGGGTGATCTGCTGGCGCGCCTTGGTGATGTTCTCGCGCAGTGAGGTCGCCTGATCCGGGCGGTCTGCGAAGTCACAGGTCACGTGGAGCGACTTGTAGCGGTTCTCGGCACCGACCCGCAGTGGGGCGCGGGGGCCCTGCGGGAGCCAGATGTAGCAGCCTGCGGCGACGAGCGCGACCACGACGACGCCGGCGACAGCACCCGCTTTGATCTTGCGCCTGCGCGCGTCGGCCTCACGCCGCTCGTTCTGCTTCGCCAGCTTCTCGCGGGCTGCCTGGCGGCGCTCTTCATTGCTCGGCACGGTGTGACGACCTCCTCATAACCGACATCCGGCGGGCACAACTGATCGCCAAGTCTGCCAGCTAAACCTGATAGACGCCGTCACCGGGTCTGGTGCCACAATGGTCGGATGCTGATCACCGGATTCCCCGCGGGGGTGTTCCAGACCAATTGCTACGTCGTAGCGGCCGGTCCGGGCGCCGACGCCGTCGTCATCGACCCCGGTCAGGACGCCGTCGAGCCCCTCAAGCAGCTGCTGGCCGAGCACCGCCTGAACCCGGTGGCGGTCCTGCTCACGCACGGTCACCTCGACCACACGTGGACCGCGCAGCCGTTCGCCGACGAGTACGGCATCCCGGTTCACATCCACGACGCCGACCGGCCGATGCTCGCCGATCCGGCCGTCGGGATCGGCGCCGCGCTCGGCGCGATGATCGGCGATCAGGTCTTCGTCGAGCCGCAGAAGGTCGTCGATCTCGTCGACGGTGAGCCCGTCACCCTCGCCGGGATCACCTTCGGCGTGGACCACGCGCCCGGCCACTCCGCGGGTTCGATCGTCTTCACCGTCGAGGCCCCGGCGGTCGACGGTGACGGCACGCCCGTGGAGGGGGAGACCGTCACCGTGGCCTTCGACGGCGACGTGCTGTTCCAGGGCTCGATCGGCCGCACCGACCTGCCGGGCGGCAGCCATGAGCAGTTGTTGGGCTCGATCGCCGAGAAGCTGCTGCCCCTGCGGGACGACACCGTCGTCCTTCCGGGGCACGGCCCGGCCACCACCATCGGACGGGAACGGGTGTCGAACCCGTTCCTGCAGGGCCTCACCGGCACGCAGACGCCGGGTGAGCGGAAAGGACGATACGGACTGTGAGCGCCGGTAGCTTCCAGGCTCCCAAGGGCATTCCCGACTACATCCCGGTGCCGTCGGGGGAGAAGAACAGCTCCGCCGACTTCCTCGCCGTGCGCACCGCGCTGCTGCGGGCGACCGCCGAGGCCGGGTACGGCTACATCGAGCTGCCGATCTTCGAGGACACCACGCTCTTCGCGCGCGGCGTCGGCGAGTCGACGGATGTGGTCGCGAAGGAGATGTACACCTTCGCCGACCGCGGGGAGCGGTCCGTGACGCTGCGGCCCGAGGGCACCGCGGGCGTGGTCCGCGCGGTGCTGCAGCACGGCCTGGACCGGGGCCAGCTGCCGGTGAAGGCCGCCTACGCCGGCCCGTTCTTCCGGTACGAGCGTCCCCAGGAGGGCCGCTACCGGCAGCTGCAGCAGGTGGGTATCGAGGCGATCGGTGTCGACGACCCCGCGCTGGACGCCGAGGTGATCGCCGTCGCCGACCGCGCCTATCGGAGCGTGGGGCTCGACGGCTTCCGGCTGGAGATCTCCTCGTTGGGCGACGCCACGTGCCGCCCCCAGTACCGGGAGAAGCTGCAGGAGTTCCTCTTCGCCCTGGACCTCGACGAGGAGACACGGCGGCGCGCCGAGATCAACCCGCTGCGGGTGCTCGACGACAAGCGGCCCGAGGTGAAGGCGATGACGGCCGACGCGCCGCTCATGATCGACAACCTCACGCCCGAGCCGAAGGAGCACTTCGAGAAGGTGCTCGGCTACCTGGACGCGCTCGGCGTGCCCTACGTCGTGAACCCGCGCCTGGTGCGCGGCCTCGACTACTACACCAAGACGTGCTTCGAGTTCGTCCACGACGGCCTGGGGGCGCAGTCGGGCATCGGCGGAGGCGGCCGGTACGACGGCCTCGTCGAGCAGCTCGGCGGCCGCGAGGGCGTCACCGGTGTGGGGTTCGGGCTCGGCGTCGACCGCACGTTGCTGGCTCTCGCCGCGGAGGGCAAGCGGGCCCCGTCGGCGCCCCGCGTCACCGCGTTCGGCGTCCCGTTGGGCGATGCCGCGCGCGATGCGATGGTGCCGCTGCTGGGCCGCCTCCGGCACGCCGGCGTCGCCTCCGACATGGCCTACGGCAACCGCGCCATGAAGGGCGCGATGAAGGCCGCGGATCGTTCGGGTGCCCGATTCGCCCTGATCCTGGGGGATTCGGAGCTCGAACAGGGCGTCGTGATGGTCAAGGATCTGGCGAAGGGCGAGCAGCGGGCGGTCCCGATCGATACCGTCGTGGACGTGATCGTCACCGAGAGCATCGAGAGCGCGGGGTAGTCCGCGTGTCGTCCAGCCCCGCCGAGCCCGGTGCCCGCGATCCGCGGGAACTGAGCGCGGAGGACGCCGTCGACGTGGACCTGATCCCGCCCCGAGTGGTGCTGCCGAAGGTGCGCCGCGCGGTAGCGGTGGGCCTCGCGGTGACCGTCGTGATCGCCGTGGTCGTCGCCGTCCTCGCCGGGCCGGTGTGGGGCACCGCCGTGCTCGTCGCGGGTGCCGCGCCGGGTCTCGGCGGCTACCTCGGCGTGGCGCGGCGGCGCGTTGTGCTCGACCACCGCGTGCTCACCCGGCGGACGCTGCGCACGCAGCGGGTGAATCTGATGGACGCCGACGAGGTGGATCTCGTGGCCGAGGTGGCCCGACTCGCGCAGGTCTCGCTGCGCATCCGGCAGGGGCGCACGACGGTGCGGCTGCCGGTCGCGCTGTACGAGGGGCCCGGCCGGGGTCGGGTGCGCGGCCGTGAGCTGCCGATGCTGGGCACGCGCAGGCTCGCCGAGGCTCTCGATCGGAACCGCCGGCCCGAGGTGCGCGACATCGGCCGCGTGCTCGCGGAGCAGTCGCGGAGCCAGGCCTCGTCGATGCCGATGCGGGACCGCCCGCTGTTTCGCGCGGCGGGCATCGCGCGCGAGGTCGGCGGTGCGGACGAGCTGGTGTTCACGGCCGACGAGGTGGACGAGATCGCCCGGCCGCCGTGGTAGACGCGCCGCGTTCGAACACTTGACTCGGATCGAACAAAGTGTTCGACTAGCGGTGTGCGATGGGATGGTCAGCTGCTGAGTGATGCCGGCTCGGGCGTGCGTGCGCTGCCCGGCCTCGAAGGCGTCGGGCGCACGGTGACGACGCCGGAGTTCGAGGGCGTCACCTTTCACGAGGTGCTGTGCAAGAGCGCCCTCAACAAGGTGCCGGAGTCCTCCGCGATGCCGTTCTCCTGGACCGTGAACCCGTATCGCGGGTGCACCCACGCCTGCACCTACTGCTTCGCGCGGTCGAGCCACGAGTACCTCGAGTTCGATGCCGGCGGGGACTTCGACTCCCAGATCGTCGTCAAGACCAACCTCGTCTCGGTGCTGAAGAAGGAGGTGCGGCGGGCGTCCTGGCGGGGCGAGGCGGTGGCGCTCGGCACCAACACCGACCCGTATCAGCGTGCAGAGGGCCGGTATCGCCTGATGCCGGGGGTCATCGGCGCTCTCGCGGGAGCCGGCTCACCGATCTCGATCCTCACGAAGGGCACCCTGCTGCGGCGCGACCTTCCCCTGCTCGCGACGGCCGCGACCCGGGTGCCGGTGCAGCTGTCGGTGTCGCTGGCGCTGCTCGATCCGGCGCTGCAGCGCTCGCTCGAGCCCGGTGCACCGAAGCCGGAGGCCCGGCTGGACCTCATCCGCGCGATCGCGGCGGCGGGCTTCGACTGTCACGTCATGGTCGCCCCGGTGGTGCCCTACCTCACCGATGACGCCGCGTCCCTGCGGGCGCTGCTCGGCGCGCTGGCGGAGGCGGGCGCCAGTAGTGCCTCGGTGATGGCGCTGAACCTCACGGGGCGTTACCGGGACTGGTTCCTCGGGTGGCTGTCGGAGAACCATCCGATGCTGGTGCGGCGGTACCGGCAGCTGTACGGCGCCACAGGGCGCGTCTCGGCGGACTATCGCACGCACCTGCGCGCCCGCGTCGCCCCGATGCTCGAGGAGTTCGGGCTGGTGCGCCTGGAGGATCCGTACGCGGGGCCGCCACCACGCGCGCCCCGCACGCCCCGGTTCGACGGTTCCGCCGCCCAGGACCTGCAGGAGTCCCTGTTCTAGGCGGCGAGCCGGCGCGGTGTTGCTGACGAGAACAGCGATCCGGCAACGGATCTCGGCGACCACAGCCCGCCGTTGTCGTCGTGTCGGGGGCCGCGGGTGGAGGGCTCGTCTGGCGCCAGTAATGAAAATGATTACTATTAGCGGCATGTCCTCCTCAGCCCCACTGCCCGTCACCGTCCTCTCCGGCTTCCTCGGCGCCGGTAAGACCACGCTGCTCAACCACCTGCTCGCCAACCGGGACGGCCTGCGCATCGCCGTGATCGTCAACGACATGAGCGAGGTCAACGTCGACGCCGCTCTCGTCGACCTGGGCGGCTTCGACCGCACCGAGGAGAAGCTCGTCGAACTCAGCAACGGCTGCATCTGCTGCACCCTGCGCGAGGACCTCGTCGACGCGGTCGGCGCGATCGCACGCCAGCGCACCCCCGCGGGCGAACCGCGGTTCGACCACCTCGTCATCGAGTCCACGGGCATCTCCGAGCCGATGCCCGTCGCCGCGACCTTCGACTGGACCTTCGACGACGGCACGCGGCTCGGCGACCTCGCGGCCCTCGACACGATGGTCACCGTCGTCGACGCGAGCACCTTCCTCGGCGAGATCGCCCGGGGCACCAGCCTCGCGCAACGCGGCCTCGGAGCGGCCGAGGGGGACGAGCGGTCGATCGCCGACCTGCTCATCGACCAGGTGGAGTTCGCCGACGTCGTCCTGATCAGCAAGCTCGACCTCGTCTCCGCCGCGGCGGGCGGCGCGGTCGAAGCCGCGGTGCGCCGCCTGAACCCGCGGGCCCGCGTGCGTCCGCTCCGGCAGGGCGAGATCCCGGTCGCCGAGGTGATCGGCACCGGGCTGTTCGACCACGACGCCGCGTCATCGGTGGCGGGCTGGGACGACGAGGTGATCGGTGGGCACACGCCCGAGACGGAGGAGTACGGCATCTCCTCGATCGCGTACCGGGCCGACCGCCCGTTCCACCCGCAGCGACTGCTCGATGCGCTGTCCGAGATCCGCGCCGTGCTGCGCAGCAAGGGCTTCTGCTGGATAGCCAGCCGCCCCGACCTGGTCGGCGTCTGGTCCCAGGCCGGGCCGAACCTCACCATCGAGCCGGCCGCCTACTGGTCGCAGGTCGACGGTGCCCCCCAGCAGGAGCTGGTCCTCATCGGCGTGCGGCTCGACGGCGATCGCCTGCGCGCCCTGCTCGACCGGGCGCTGCTCACCGACGACGAGGTCGCCGCGGGGCCGGCCGCCTGGGTCGAGTACCCCGATCACCTACCGGCGTGGAACGTACCGGCTCACCGTCACTGAGCCGCGAGGGCGGCCTGCGCAGCATCCGTGGCCGCCGCGGCGACCTCCGGGATCAGCGACAGGCGCGTGCGTCGCTCGAGCAGGTCCGGCACCGTGACGGCCCCCTCGACGAGCGCACCGAAGACCAGCTCCGCCCCGGTGACGCCGGAACCGTCGGCGACAGGGGCCGCGAGCTCCGGGTGCGCCGTGCCCAGCGCGACCACGACGGGCGCCTCGGTGCCGTACGCGCGGACCAGCCGCTCCGGTGCGTCGACGCGGCGCAATTCGTCCCGCGGCGCGGCACCCACCAGGGGCAACGTCCGGGTCATGCAGGGGCCGGCCGTCAGGCCCGACGCCGCCAGCGCCGCGTCGACCGCGTCCTCGGCCATCCGTCGGTACGTCGTCAGCTTCCCGCCGACGACCGTCACCAGGCCGTCGCCGCGCGTGAGCACCGCGTGCTTGCGCGAGACGTCCGCCGTCCGCCCCGCGCCGGAATCGAGCAGTGGGCGCAGGCCGGCGAAGGTTCCCACCACGTCCCCACGGGTCAGCGGGGACCCGAGGGCGAGGTTCACTGTCGCGAGCAGGAAGTCGATCTCGTCGTTCGACGGCGTCGGGACGTCGGGCAGCGGACCGTCGGCCTCCTCGTCCGTGAGGCCGACGTAGACCCGCCCGTCCGGCTGTGGCAGCGCGAAGACGTATCGCCCGAAGGAGTCGGGGACGGGCACCGTCAGACCCGCGGTGAGGCCGCCGAAGGTCTCCTGCCGGAAGACGAGGTGCGTGCCGCGGCTGGGGCGCAGCGAGACCGCGGGGTCGACGGTGCCCGACCACACGCCGGTCGCGTTGATCACGGCCTTCGCCCGGATGGTCATCGAGTGGCCGGTCAGCGCGTCGGTGATGGTCGCCGCGGTGCCCGTGACCTGGGACGCCGCGCAGTGGGTCAGAATCAGG
The DNA here is from genome assembly GCF_900631615.1 of Tsukamurella paurometabola. NCBI lineage: Bacteria > Bacillati > Actinomycetota > Actinomycetes > Mycobacteriales > Tsukamurellaceae > Tsukamurella > Tsukamurella paurometabola. The sequence continues at coordinate 4,111,579 of NZ_LR131273.1, read as the reverse complement.
GCGCCGTGGGCCGCCGAGGTGCGGGCGATGCCCACCGTGAGCCTCGCGTCGTCGGTGAGCTGGCCGTCCCAGTTGAGGAGGCCGCCGCGCAGCCCCGCGCGCCGCACCGTCGGGGCCATGGCGATGACCTCGGTGGGGGAGATCCTCCGCGACCGCGCGAGCTCGGACGACGGGGTGCGGGCGGCGAGCCGCAGCGCGTCGCCGGCGAGGAACCCGACGCGAGTGAGCGTGGCGTCGCGGCGCCGCACGCCGCCGAGCAGGGGCACGACCTGCGGCAGGGGGCGGGTGAGGTGCGGCGCGATGGCGCGGATCAAGGCGTCGCGCTCGACGGCGCTCTCGTAGGCGATGCCCACCGCTCCGGAGGCGAGGTAGCGCAGGCCGCCGTGCACCAGCTTCGACGACCAGCGGCTGGTGCCGAAGGCGAGGTCGTGCTTCTCCACCAGCGCGACGCGCAGCCCGCGGCTCGCGGCATCGAGCGCGACGCCCGTACCGGTCACGCCGCCGCCGATGACCAGGAGGTCGACCGATGGATCGGCGGCCAGTGCGGCGAGGTCGGCCGTGCGGCGCCCCGCCGAGAGGCGCGATCCGGGGTCGATGGTTCTGAGGGCTGCGATCACGGCGCCAGGTACCGGTCGATGAGGTCGAAGAGCTGGGCGTCGAGCAGGTCGGCGGACTCGGTGAAGACGGGACCCGTGAGCGCCGACGACCACGCGAGCTGCAGCACCACGGCGGCGTGCTCGGCGGGCTCGCCGCTCCGGATGCTGCCATCCGCCTGACCGGCCGCGATGCTCGCGGTGATCGCCTCGAGCTGGGCGCGCGACGTCCGGCCGGTGCGATGCAGCAGGTAGGGCATGAGGAACTCGGGGTCCAGCTCGACGATGCGGCGCAGCAGCGGGTGCGAGCGCGCCGCGGCGGTCACGTGGACGACGGTGCGCGCGACGGTCTCGCGGCCGGTGGCGCCGTCGAACAGGCCGACGGAGGAGAGCGCCGCGACGAACTCGCGGGTGGTGACCGCGGCGGCGAGCGCCTGCACGTTCGGGTAGCGACGGTAGAGCGTCGCGCGGGAGACCTGCGCGGTGCGGGCGACATCGGCCATCGTGGTGCGACGGATGCCGATGGTCGCCATCAGGTCCCTGGCCGCGTCGAGGATCAGTTCGTCATCGACGGCGTTGGCCGGGCTGCGGGTGGGCGAACCCTGCGGATTGAGATCCTGCGACATCATGTGTACAAATGTATCATGACTTCGTCCGAGGTGGATCTTCCCGTCGTCGCATTCGAACCCGGCCGCTGGGGTGATCCCGCGAACCCCATGCACCTCTCCGAATCGGTGCTCGGCGCGCTCACCATGCTCGGCATCGACCACGGCCCGGGCGAGCCCGGGCAGCCGTTCCTGATGCCGTCCCGCGTCTCCGGCCGGGCACTCGCGGCCCTGCAGAAGACAGGTGTGACGGTCGCCACCGACGACGCTACCCGCCTGCGCCATCTTCGCGGCTTCTCCACGCCGGACCTGCTGAAGTACCGCGCAGGGGATGCCTCCGACGCCCCCGACGTCGTGGTCACGCCGACATCGGCCGAGCAGGTCGCCGAGGTCCTGGCCGTCTGTGCGGCGAAGGACCTCACCCTGAGCCCGTTCTCCGGCGGCACCTCGGTCACGGGCGGCCTCGCGCCCGAGCGGACCCGGCCCGTCGTCGCACTGGACCTGCGCGGCCTGACCGGACTGATCGAGCTGGATCCGGTCTCCCAGATCGCCACGCTCGCCGCCGGCACCCGGCTGCCCGAGGCGGAGCGGCTCCTCGGCGAGCAGGGCTACGAAATCGGTCACTTCCCCCAGTCGTACGAGGGGGCGACGGTCGGCGGGTGCGCCGTCACGCGCTCCGCGGGGCAGTCCTCGATCGGCTACGGCCGGTTCGACGAGATGGTCGTCGGGCTCACCGTCGCCACGCCGCGGGGCGTCGCGGAGATCGGCACCGCGCCCAAGTCCGCGGCCGGTCCCGACCTGCGGCAGCTCTTCCTCGGCTCCGAAGGCGCCTTGGGGGTCGTCACCGCCGTCCGCGTCCGGGTCCACCCCGTCCCGGCGGTCCGCCGGTTCTACGGCTGGCGGTTCCCCGACTTCGCCGCCGGTGCGAACGCCATGCGGGTGCTCGCGCAGAGCTCCGTCCGCCCGACGGTGCTGCGCCTGTCCGACGAGGCCGAGACCGGCCTCAACCTCGCGAACCCGGGGGCCGCGGGGAAGGCCGCGGTCGGCGGGTGCCTCATGATCGTCGGCTTCGAGGGCGACGAACCCGACGTCGACTGCCGCGACGGCTACGTCTCCGCGCGGCTCATCGAGCTGGGTGGCGAGTTCCTCGGCGAGGAGCCGGGGGAGGCCTGGCGCGCCGGCCGGTTCCGCGGCCCCTACCTGCGCGATCCGCTGCTCGACGCGGGCGCGCTGGTGGAGACGCTGGAGACCGTGACCTTCTGGTCCAACGTCGATCGGCTCAAGGCCGACGTGACCGCCGCGCTGACCGGAGCGCTCGGCGAGCAGGGGACGCCCGCCGTGGTCATGTGCCACATCTCGCACGTCTACCCGACGGGTGCCTCGCTGTACTTCACGGTGATCTGCAAGGCGCTGGAGGATCCGCTCACCCAGTGGGGCGCGGCCAAGGCCGCCGCGAACGCCGCGATCCGCGCGGCGGGCGCATCCATCACCCACCACCACGCCGTCGGCACCGATCACCGCGCCACCTACCTGGAGGAGATCGGCGAGGTGCAGGTCTCGGCCCTGCGCGCGGTCAAGGACGCCCTCGACCCGCAGGGCGTGCTCAACCCCGGGATCCTGCTCCCGTGACCGCCACCGACGTCATCGCCGTCCTCAACCCGATCTCCGGCGGCGGGGTCGCACGCACGCGGTGGGCCGCCGTCGCCGAGGAACTGGCCCGCCGGGACGTCTCCACCGACGTCGTGGAGTCCGCCTCCGGCGCCGACGCCCGACGGCGCGCCGAGGAAGCAGCCGCGTCGGGCGCCCTGACGGTCGCGGTCGGCGGCGACGGCCAGATCCGTGAGGTCGCGACCGGCGTGCTCCGCGTGCCCGGCGCGCCGATGGGTATCGTCACCGCGGGCCGCGGCAACGACATGGCCCGACACCTGCGGCTTCCCGACGACCCGACGGCCATCGCCGACGTGCTCACCGACGGCCTGCGCAAGGATCTCGACGTGCTCACCGTCGGCGACGAGATCGCCGTCGGCAACGTCTACGTCGGGCTCGACTCCGTCGCCACCGAGCTCATCAACAAGCTGCGCTGGATGGGGCCGCTCGCGTACCGGCTCGCACCGGCGATCGCGGCGTTCCGGTGGAAGCCCGCGGGGTTCCGCATCGAGGTCGACGGTGCCGTCCACGAGGGGCCCGTGCACATGGTCGTCATCGCCAACTCCGGCTGGTACGGAAGCGGCCTGCACATGGTCCCCGCCGCCGCATCCGACAACGGTCGCATCGACGTGCTCGCCGTCGACGGTGCCGGGAACAAGCTCAAGCTCATCAGCGCGATGGGGGAGGCGAAGACCGGCGCCCACGTCGCGCGGGCGGAAGCACTGACCTTCAGCGGCCAGGAGGTGGTCGTCAGCGCCGACCGCCCGATCCCCGTGCACGCCGACGGTGACTACCTGCAGGAACTGCCCGTCACCGTCGGGATCCGCAGGGCCGTGCTCCCGGTGCTCGTGTCGCGCTGACTCTCTCAGACGATCGCCGCGCGCAGGGTGTCCAGGCCCATGCCGCCGAGTGCCAGGGCGTCGCGGTGGAAGTCCTTGAGCGTGGATCCGGGGTGCGCGGCGAGGTAGGCGTCGCGGGTCTGCTCCCACACCCGCTGGCCGACCGAGTACGACGGCGCCTGTCCGGGCCAGCCGAGGTAGCGGTGGTACTCGAAGCGCAGCTGCTCGTCGGACATCGCGACGTGCGAGCGCAGGAACCGCCAGCCCTTCTCGTAGGTCCAGGCGCCGCCGCCGACCTCCGCGGGCGCCTCGAAGCCGCAGTGCACGCCGATGTCCAGCACGACGCGGGCGGCGCGGAGCCGCTGCGAGTCGAGCATGCCCATGAGGTCGCCGTCGTCGTCGAGGAACCCCAGGTCGCGCATGAGCCGCTCCGCGTACAACGCCCAGCCCTCGCCGTGCCCGGAAACGAACGACGCGAGCTTGCGGAAGATGTTGAGCGGCGCGATCACCGACTGGCCGATCTGGAGGTGATGACCGGGGACCCCCTCGTGGTAGACGGTCGTCTTCTCCTGCCAGGTGTGGAACTCGGTCACGCCGTCCGGCACCGACCACCACATGGCGCCGGCGCGCGACAGGTCGGCGGACGGTCCGGTGTAGTAGATGCCGCCCGAGTTGCTCGGCGCGATCCTGCAGTCGAGCCGGTGCAGCTCGGCGGGGATGTCGAAATGGGTCCCGGACAGCGCCGCGACGGCCTCGTCGGAGGTCTTCTGCATCCACTCCCGTAGCGCGTCCGTCCCGTGGATCGTGTACCGCGGTTCCGAGTCCAGTCGAGACAGGGCCTCCGCCACCGTCGCGCCGGGGTAGAGGCGCTGCGCCACCTGCTCCTGCTCGGCGACGATGCCGGCCAGCAGCTCCTGCCCCCAGGCGTAGGTCTCCTCGAGGTCGACGGTCGCGCCCAGGTACAGCCGCGAGTACAGGGGGTAGACGTCGCGGCCCACGCCCAGCCCGCTGGGCTCGTCGAGCGCCTTCGCGGCGGGCAGGACTTCGGTCTCGAGGACGTCCGCGTACCCGGCGAAGGCGGCTCGCACCCGGTCCTTCAGGTCCGACGGTGCCCGCTCGCCCAGGCGATCGACGTTGGCCGCGACCTGGTCGCCGGCCGTGCGGGCCTGCGCCAGTACCTCCCGCACCTGCAACTCGGCGAAGGGCCACGTGCCGCCGGCGAGGCGGGCCCGCAGGCCCTCCACGGCGGAGTCGATGGCGGATGGGACCGCCGCCAGGCGCGCGGTGAGGGTGGCGATCTCCTCCGGTGTGCCCGCCGGGGTCAGGTCGAAGACGTCGCGGATGTCCTGCATCGGTGAGGCGATCACGTTCAGCTCGCCGACGGTGCGCCCTGCGTCGTGGATCGCGTCGTGCACGCCCAGCCGCTCGCGCAGGGTGGCCGCGGTGACGCGGTCGGCGTCGTTCTCCTCGGTCAGCTCGTCGAGTTGTGCCAGCGTCTCGCGCCCCACGGCCGCCCTCGCCTCCAGCCCGGCGGGGGAGAAGTCGGTGAGCTTGTCGTTGAGCTCGGTGATTCCCGCGTGCGTCGCCAGGATCGGGTCCGTGGCGGCGACCCGCAGGGCGAGGGTGTTGGCGAGCTGATCGATGGGCGTGTTCGCAGCTGCAGCGTCCGACATACGACCAGGTTATGCCCGGCCTACAGGCCGCGCGTGGCCCGACCCGGCTTGCGCCGCGTGGCAGCGTTGGTCAGCGTGCTCAGGTACGCGGTCCGGCGTCGCCGGGTGGGTACATCGCGACCGGCGGCACGAGCCATCCGCCCGGGTACGCGGCCAGCGGATCAGCGTTCCGAGCGCCGGATCAGATGGTGCCGCTGAAGGTGTCGCACTGGGCGGGAGCGCCGGTCCGGTAGCCCTGCGAGAACCACCGCACGCGCTGCTCCGAGGTCCCGTGCGAGAAGGACTCGGGGTTGACGTTGCGGCCCGCGTTGCGCTGGATCGTGTCGTCGCCGATGGCCTGCGCGGTGGTGATCGCGTCGGAGATCTCCTGCTGCGTGAGCGGCTTGAGCATCGCGTCCTCGCCCTTGTCGGCGTGGGCGGCCCAGACGCCCGCGTAGCAATCGGCCTGCAGCTCGACGCGGACCGAGCCGCCCTGCGCGCCGCGGCCCTGCTGGGCCTTGTCGATGTCGCCGAGGAGCGTCTGCACGTGGTGGCCGAACTCGTGGGCCACGATGTACTCCTGCGAGAACGGCGCGTTCGTGCCGCCCATCTTCTTGATCACGCGGTCCATGAAGTCCAGCTGGAAGACCGCGACCTGGTCGCTCGGGCAGTAGAACGGGCCGGTATCGGCGCCCGCGACACCGCAGGCGGTGTTGATGGACTGCGCGCCCACCGGCATGATCTTCGTCCCGCCGCGCGGGGGCTTGTAGCCGCGCAGGACCGTCGGCCACACCTTGTCCAGGGAGATCGTGGTGGCCTTGATGCGGCAGGCCGTGTCGCTGTTTGCCTGCTCCTTGGTGCAGTTCTTGAGCTTCTCGTCGAGCTGCTGCTCCGCCTGGGAGAGACCGGGCCCCGCTTGCTGCGGCGCCTGTGTCATCCCCCCGGTGCTGCCGGTGAGGAAATAGATGAGCAGGCCGATCACGACTGTGCCGATGCTGCCGCCGCCGATCACCATGCCGCGGCCCATACCGCCACCGCCGCCTGCGCTGACGTTGCCGCCCTCGAGCGGCCCGTTGCCCTGAAAGGTCATGCGCACAGCATTCCATGACAGGGGTGAGATCGTGAACCGGTTCGCCCCGTAGCATGACAGGCGCTCGAAGATTCCTCGTCGAAAGGACACCCCGAAAGTGCTGCGCACTCACCTGGCCGGATCGCTGCGTGCGGAGGATGCCGGCACCGTCGTCACCCTCGCGGGCTGGGTGGCGCGTCGGCGTGACCACGGCGGAGTGATCTTCATCGACCTGCGCGACAGCTCCGGCGTCGCCCAGGTCGTCTTCCGCGAGTCGGACGTCGCCGAGCAGGCGCACCGGCTGCGGTCCGAGTACTGCGTGCTGGTGACCGGCACCGTCGAGAAGCGGCCCGAGGGCAGCGAGAACCCGAACCTGCCGTCGGGCGCGATCGAGGTCAACGTCACCGAGTTGACCGTGCTCAACGAGTCGGCGCCGCTGCCCTTCCAACTCGACGAGGAGCCGGGCGAGGAGGCGCGCCTGAAGTACCGCTACCTCGACCTGCGCCGCGAGGACCCCGCTGCCGCGATCAAGCTGCGCAGCCAGGCCAACGCCGTGGCGCGCAACATCCTCGCGCTCAACGACTTCGTCGAGATCGAGACGCCGACCCTGACCCGGTCCACGCCGGAGGGTGCCCGCGACTTCCTGGTGCCCGCGCGCCTGCGCCCCGGCACCTTCTACGCGCTGCCGCAGAGTCCGCAGCTGTTCAAGCAGCTGCTCATGGTCGCGGGCATGGAGCGGTACTACCAGATCGCGCGCTGCTACCGCGACGAGGACTTCCGCGCCGACCGTCAGCCCGAGTTCACCCAGCTCGACATCGAGATGAGCTTCGTGGACCAGGAGGACGTGATCGCGCTCGGCGAGCAGATCGTCAAGGCCCTCTGGTCGCTCATCGGGCACGAGATCCCCACGCCGATCCCGCGCCTGACCTACGCCGAGGCCATGCGCCGCTTCGGCTCCGACAAGCCGGACCTGCGCTTCGGCCTCGAACTGGTCGAGTGCACCGAGTACTTCAAGGACACGCCGTTCCGGGTGTTCCAGGCCCCGTACGTCGGCGCGGTCGTGATGCCGGGCGGCGCGAGCCAGCCCCGCCGCCAGCTCGACGCGTGGCAGGAATGGGCGAAGCAGCGCGGCGCCCGCGGCCTTGCGTACGTGCTGATCGGCGAGGACGGCGAGCTCACCGGCCCCGTCGCCAAGAACCTCTCCGACGACGAGCGTGCGGGCCTCGCCGCGCACGTGGGCGCCCAGCCCGGCGACTGCGTCTTCTTCGCCGCCGGCCCCACCAAGACGATGCGTGCCCTGCTCGGCGCTGCGCGCGGCGAGATCGCCGACAAGCTCGGCCTCATCAAGGAGGGCGACTGGGCGTTCACCTGGGTCGTCGACGCCCCGCTGTTCGAGCCCGCCGACGACGCGACCGCCTCGGGCGACGTGGCCGTGGGCGACGGTGCCTGGACCGCCGTGCACCACGCCTTCACCAGCCCCAAGCCGGAGTCGATCGACACCTTCGACACCGATCCGGGCAGCGCCCTGGCCTACGCCTACGACATCGTCTGCAACGGCAACGAGATCGGCGGCGGCTCGATCCGTATCCACCGCAAGGACGTTCAGGAGCGCGTCTTCGCGATCATGGGCATCGACGAGGAGCAGGCCCGCGAGAAGTTCGGCTTCCTCCTCGACGCCTTCTCGTACGGCGCCCCGCCGCACGGCGGCATCGCCTTCGGCTGGGACCGCGTGGTCTCGCTGCTCGCCGGCGCGTCGTCGATCCGCGAGGTCATCGCGTTCCCGAAGTCGGGCGGCGGCGTCGACCCGCTGACCGACGCGCCCGCAGCGATCACCGCGCAGCAGCGCCGGGAGTCGGGCATGGACGCGAAGCCCAAGAAGCCGGAGCAGGCCGCGGCGGACCAGGGCGCCGAGCAGAAGTAGCCGCGTGCGCCACATCCGGGTGATCAGCCCGCCCGACCGGACCGATGCGGTGCTCGCGCTGCTGCGGTCGCGGCCGGGCGTCACCCACATCACGCTGGCGCCCGGCGCGTCGCTCGTCCCCGCGGGCGATGTGCTCAGCGCGGAGGTCACCCGGGAGGCCGCGCACCGCGTGCTACAGGGCCTTGAGGAACTGCGCATCCCCGTCGATGGTGCCGTCACGGTCTCGACGCTCGACACGGTGCTCTCGGATGCTGCGGACGAGGCCGAGAAGGCCGTGCCCGGCGACCCGTCGGACGCGGTGGTGTGGGAGGAGCTGACCGCCCGGACCCGCGAGGAATCGACGCTCAACTCGACCTTCCTCGCCTTCCTGGTGCTCGCCGTGCTGCTGGCCGCGGTGGGCGTGGTGACGAACTCGCCGGTCACCGTCGTCGGCGCGATGGTCGTGGGGCCGGAGTTCGGGCCGCTCGCGGCGATCGCGGTGGCGCTCGCCACCCGTCGCCTGCACTTCGCGGTGCGCCCGGTGATCGCCCTGTCGGTGGGCTTCCCGGTGGCGATGGCGTGCACGTGGCTCGGTGCCGAGGCGGCCCTCGCGGCGAACCTGTTCGGCGTGGACGTCCTCGACTCCGCGGGCCAGGTCGACTTCATCTACCGCGTCGGCCCGTTCTCGCTCATCGTCGCGCTGCTCGCCGGCGCCGCGGGGATGATCTCGATGGTCACCGCCAAATCGGCCGCCCTGGTCGGCGTCTTCATCTCGGTCACGACGGTGCCCGCCGCCGGGTACGCCGTGGTGGCGGCGACGGTCGGGGAGTGGCAGCGCGCTCTCGAATCGACGGGGCAGCTCGCGATCAACCTCGTCGGCATCGTCGTCGCGGGCGTCCTGGTGCTGGTGCTGCGTCCGGCGGCGTGGCGCGACATGCGGGAGCAGGTGGGCCTGTGAGCATCGACGCACTCCGCCGACTCGACCCGGCGGGCCTGCGCCGTCTCTCCGCGCGGGTCCGCGGACTCATCGACGACGAGGGCATCACCTACAACGCGCTCGACGCCGTGCCCGCTGCCCAGGACCCGGCGATGCCCGGGGCCGCCACCGAGCCGGGGCCGTGGCGGCTCGACCCGCTGCCGGTGCTCCTCGGCGCCGAGGAGTGGGACGGGCTCGCACGCGGCGTCGCCCAGCGATCGCTGCTGCTCGACGCGGTGCTCAAGGACTTCTACGGCGAGCAGCGCACGCTGCGCACCGGCACGGTCCCGCCGGAGGTGGTGTTCGCGCACCCCGGCTTCATCCGGCGAGCGGTCGGCGTTCCGTCGCCCGGCCCGCGCTCGCTGTTCCTGCACGGCGTCGACATCGGCGAGGCCGCCGGCGACGAGGTGACCGGGTACGTCGCGGTCGCGGACCGCACCCAGGCGCCGTCGGGCGTGGGCTACGCGCTCGCCGACCGCCGGGTCACCTCCCGCGCCCTCCCGCGCGAACTCCGGTCGGAGACACCGCGGCCCGTCGCCTCCTTCGCGGCGGCGCTGCGCATGCAGCTGATCGAGGCCGCGCCGCCGGGCGTGGACGACCCGACCGTCGTCGTGCTCAGCCCCGGATCCCTCTCCGAGACCGCCTTCGACCAGGCGTACCTCGCCTCGGTCCTCGGCTTCCCACTGGTCGAGGCCCCCGACCTGACGGTGCGCGACGGCGGCGTGTTCATGCGCTCGCTCGGCCGGATGAAGCGCGTGCACGTCATCCTGCGGCGCGTGGACTCCGAGTTCTCCGACCCGCTCGACCTGCGCACCGATTCGCAGCTCGGCGTCGTCGGGCTCGTCGAGATGATGACCCGCGGCGCCGTCACCGTCGTCAACACCCTCGGGTCGGGAGTGCTCGAGAACCCGGCCCTGCACGCGTACCTGCCGCAGCTGTGCCGCGACCTGCTCGATGAGGACCTGCTGCTGCCGTCCACGCCGACCCTGCACGCCGCGACCCCGGCCGGACGCGCCGCGCTCGACGGTCCGCTCGACGACCGGCTGGTGCTCAACTTCGCCACCGGCGAGCGCTTCGCCGGGGCCGACCTCACCGCGGACCGGGCCGACGATCTGCGGCAGCGGATCGCCGCGGACCCGACCGTGTGGTGCGTGAAGACCCTCGTGCCGTTCACCGGCCGATCCGCCGTCGACCACGGCGCCGTCGTGGAACGCGGCTTCGCGCTGCGCGCCTTCGCCCTCGCACAGGAGTCCGGTTACACCGTGCTGCCGGGCGGCCTCGGCCAGGTCCTGCTCGACGGTGCCGAGGGGGCGCTGCTGCACTCGTCGGCCGCCCGCGACGTCTGGGTGCCGACCCCCGACGACGTCCGTGCCCCCGCCCGCGTGGCGACCGCGCCCCGCTCGGGCCGGGTCGGGGCGGCACCCAGCGGCCCGGTGGCGACGCCCCGTGTCCTCTCCGACCAGTTCTGGATCGGACGGTACGCGGAGCGGGCCGAGGCCACCGTCCGCCTGCTGTCGATGGCGCACGACCGCAGCCGTGAGTTCCGGCACCGGCCGTGGCAGGCGGGTGCCGACGTGCTGCAGCCGCTGCTGGACGCCGTGGTCGCGGCCACGGTCACCGATCAACTCGGGCCGATCGTGGTCGAGGGGACCGAACAGACCGACGTGCTCGCTCGATTGCGCCGCCTCACCCTCGACGTGGACGTGCCGGGCAGCGTCGCGCACTCCGGCGTCCGGCTGCGGGCGTGCCTGCGGGCCGTTCGCGATCAGATGTCCACCGATACCTGGCTCGTGCTCAGCGGAGCGGAACGGTCGCTCGGACGGCTCGCCGCCGACCGCGACGACGCGGGGGAGCAGCTCGACCAGACGCTCGGCGAGGTCCTGGTCTCGCTGCTGGCGTTCGCCGGCCTCGGCCGGGAATCGCTCGTGCAGGATCCGGCCTGGCTGATGATGGACGCCGGCCGGCGCATCGAACGCGCCCTGCAACTCAGTGCCGTCACGCGGGCGATGGTCGTCCCCGAGAACCCGGCGGAGATCGAGGCGGGCCTCCTGGACGCCTACCTCGTGACGTGCGAGTCCGCCGTCACCTACCGGCGCCGGCACCGGGCCGTGCTGCGCGCGGGCGCCGCGGTGGACCTGATGTTCCTCGACGCCACCAATCCGCGCTCGCTCGTCGCCGCGCTCACGGCCCTGACCGCCGACCTCGCGCAACTGCCCGACGAACTGCGCAGCCCGACGTGCGAGCGCACCGTCGGAGAGGTGCTCGCGCGGCTCGGCCGGTTCGACCCGGACGACGCCGAGACCATCGCCGACGGCCGGCGGACGGAGATCGAGGCGCTGCTCGACGCCGTGGACGAGGGAATGCGCGAGGTCTCGGACGTGCTCGAACGGACCAGGTTCGCGCCGCCCGCGGCGGCCCGCCCGATCTGGGTGGGGGTGCAGTCGTGGGCCTGAGCTTCTCCCGGCGCACCGAGGACTCGCGGCCGCGCCGCTACCGCGTGGTGCACGAGACCACCTACACCTACGACGCGGAGGTCACCTCCAGTTTCGGTCGGTGCTATCTGTCGCCGCGTGAGCTCTCCGACCAGCGCGTCGAGGAGCACACGATCACGGTGGGGCCGGAACCGTCGGACCGCTCCGAGGGAGTGGACGCGTACGGCAACACCGACACCTACTTCCACGTGACCACACCACACACCCGGCTCCTGGTCCGCGGTGAATCGGTCGTCGAGGTCGATCCGCTGGACCGGGCCGTCACCGACGAGGGGCCCGCGCTCGCGCCCTGGGAGCTCGCGCGGCCCGTCGGCGAGGCCGGGGCGCTCGCCGCGCAGTACCGCCTGGACCAGCGGCCGGCCGAGATCGACGACGCGGTGCGCGCCTACGCCGACACGATCTTCACCCCGGGAAAGCCGCTGGTGGAGGCCGTCGAGGAGCTGACCACCCGGATCTACACGGACTTCACCTACCGGTCCGGTGCCACCAACGTCTCGACCCGGGTGGGCACCGTGATGGAACGCCGCGAGGGCGTCTGCCAGGACTTCGCGCGGGTCGCCATCGCGTGCCTGCGGTCGAAGGGGCTCGCGGCCCGGTACGTGTCCGGGTACCTCGCCACCGAGCCGCCGCCCGGCCAGGACCGCGTCGTCGGCGCCGGGGCCACCCATGCGTGGGCCGCGGTGTGGCTGCCCGGGGACGCCTGGCTGCCCTTCGACCCGACCAACAACAAGTTCGTCGACGAACGCCACGTGACGGTCGCCTGGGGGCGTGACTACGAGGACGTCCCGCCCCTGCGCGGCGTCATCTACACGGAATCGAAGGGATCGAAGATCCATGTCTCCGTGGACGTCGCGCCCCTGCCCGACTGAGGTAGGTTGGACGTGATGGTCACCGCGCTGGGGTACGAGACGACGAGGGCGGCCCTCACCGCGGTGGAGGGCCTGCTGGGTCGCCGGGTCGGCGCACCCGTCGAGCTGGGTGAACCCGAAGATCTGGGGGGCTCCGGCCGCACACTCGTGATGCGTGTCCGGGTGCTGCACAACAACCCGCTGCTGCCGCGGTCCGTCGTGATCAAGCAGCTGCGCGCCGCCGACCACACCGACAAGGACTACTCGGAGGCGTTCGCCCGCGAGGGCGCGGCGTACAAGTTCGCCACCGCGCTCCCCGTCGACGCGCGCCCGGGGCCGCAGCTCCTGGCGTCGGACGCGGAGCAGCGGATCCTCGTGCTCCAGGACCTGGGCGAGGGCGAGACGATGGCGGATCTGCTGCGCCGGACCCCCTCGTCCGGTGCGGCCACCGTGCTCTCCGCCTGGGCCCAGGCGCTCGGGCGCATGCACGCCGGCACCTACGGCCGCGAGCGCGACCTCTCCGTGCTCGCGCGGCGCGAGCACACGGATTCGCGCAACGACCCCGTCGCCGGGGAGGCCGCGCGGGCGGCCGCGGCGGTCCCCGCCGCCGTGGGCGGGGTCGACGAGGCCGCGCGCGCGGTGCTCGACGCCGCCGTCGCCCTGTTCACGGAGGGCCCGTTCCGCGCGTTCAGCCCGTCCGACGTGGGGCCCGACAACACGCATGTCGTGGGCGGCGCCGTCCGCTTCCTCGACTACGAGTGGGCGGGCTTCCGCGACGGCGCGCTGGACGTGGCCTACGTGCTGCTGACCTACCCGGACTGCACCGAGGACGGCCACGACCCCGACCTGGACGTCGCGATCGTGGAGGCCTGGCGCTCCGAGGTCGTGCGTCTGTGGCCGCGCCTCGCCGACGACGTGGCGCTCCGCCGCCACATCACCACCGCCAAACTGGCCTGGCTGACCCTCGCGACCTACTGGGCCCTGGGTCTGGACTTGGCCAGCCGCATCGACGCCGGCCACCTGGACAGCCTCCCCGCCTGGTCCTCCGACGACCTCGCCGCCCGCTGGGACCGGCTGGCCGCCGCCGACCCGCGTGTGCACGATTTCGCGGTCGCCGCCGCCGCGGAGGTCCGCGCGCTGTGACGGGCTCCCTGTTCGGCGACGACGGGGACCTCGGAGCGCCACCCGAAGCACCGTCCTCCCGCGGGCCGGTCGAGTTCGTCCCCACCCATGCGGGTACCCCGCTCGCGGTCCGCATGCGGCCCCGCGACCTCGACGAGGTGCTCGGTCAGGAGCACCTGCTCGGCCCCGGGACGCCGCTGCGCCGCCTCATCGACGGCGCCGGCGCGGCCAGCGTGATCCTGTACGGCCCGCCCGGAACGGGCAAGACCACGATCGCCTCGCTCATCTCCGGCGCGACGGGGCGCCGGTTCGAGGCACTGTCGGCGCTCTCCGCGGGCGTGAAGGACGTGCGCGCGGTCATCGAGATGGCCCGGCGTCGTCTCCTCGTCGACGAGCAGACGGTGCTGTTCATCGACGAGGTGCACCGGTTCTCCAAGGCCCAGCAGGACGCGTTGCTCGCGGCCGTCGAGAACCGCGTGGTGCTGCTCGTCGCCGCCACCACGGAGAACCCGAGCTTCTCCGTGGTCTCGCCGTTGCTCTCGCGCTCGCTGATCCTGCAGCTGCGGCCGCTGGAGCCGACGCACATCTCGCAACTCATCGACCGGGCCCTGTCGGATCCGCGGGGCTACGACGGTGCGCTGACGATCACCGACGAGGCCCGCGAGCACCTGGTGCGCCTGGCCGGTGGCGACGCCCGGCGCTCGCTCACCGCGCTGGAGGCCGCCGCGGACGTGACGCTGGGGGAGGGCGGCGACGAGATCACCCTCGAGGCGGTCGAATCGTCGATCGACACGGCGGCGGTCCGCTACGACCGCGCGGGCGACCAGCACTACGACGTCATCAGCGCCTTCATCAAGTCGATCCGCGGCTCCGACGTCGACGCGGCGCTGCACTATCTGGCCCGGATGATCTCGGCGGGCGAGGACCCGCGGTTCATCGCCCGCCGCCTCGTGGTGCACGCCTCCGAGGACATCGGTATGGCCGACCCGCAGGCGCTGCTCGTCGCCACCGCCGCCGCCCAGGCGGTGCAGCTCATCGGCATGCCCGAGGCACGGCTCGCGCTCGCGCAGGCCACCATCCACCTCGCGTCGGCGCCCAAGTCCGACGGGGTCGTCGCCGCGATCGGTGCGGCCATGGGCGACGTGGCGGCCGGCAAGGCGGGGCCGGTGCCGCCGCACCTGCGGGACGGTCACTACGCCGGCGCGGAGAAGCTTGGCAACGCCCAGGGCTACGTCTACCCGCATCACGTGCCCGGCGGCGTCGCCGCACAGCAGTACCCGCCCGACGACCTGGTCGGTGTCGACTACTACGCCCCCACGGACCACGGCTTCGAACGCGAGATCGGCCCGCGCGTGACGCGGCTGCGCGGGATACTGAGGCGGCGGTAACGGCGCTGTGCGACGGTGGCCGAGGAACGCACGTGCATGGGGTCGCGGCGCGTCGGTAAGGTGGTCGGGTCGCTGTAACGCTCGATGACATCTTCAACGCGAAGGATCGCTGTGCAGACCCATGAGATTCGGAAGCGGTTCACGGACCACTTCGTCAAGGCCGGACACACCCAGGTGCCGAGTGCATCGCTGGTCCTGAACGACCCGAATCAGCTCTTCGTCATCGCCGGCATGGTGCCCTTCGTGCCGTACTTCCTGGGCCAGCAGACCCCGCCCTACGATCGCGCCACGTCGATCCAGAAGTGCGTCCGCACACTGGACATCGAAGAGGTCGGTATCACCACCCGGCACAACACCTTCTTCCAGATGGCCGGCAACTTCAGCTTCGGCGACTACTTCAAGCGCGACGCGATCCGATTCGCCTGGTCGCTGCTGACGAACCCGGTCGACGAGGGCGGCTTCGGCATGGACCCCGAGCGCCTGTGGTCGACGGTCTACCTCGACGACGACGAGGCCCGCGACCTGTGGCTCGAGGTCGGCCAGGTCCCCGAGCGCATCCAGCGCCGCGGCATGAAGGACAACTACTGGTCGATGGGCATCCCCGGCCCGGCCGGCCCGTGCTCGGAGATCTTCTACGACCGCGGCCCCGAGTACGGCGTCGAAGGCGGCCCCGAGGCCGACGAGGACCGGTACATCGAGATCTGGAACCTCGTCTTCATGCAGAACGAGCGGGGCCAGGGCGGCGGCAAGGAGAACTTCGAGATCCTCGGCGAGCTTCCGAAGAAGAACATCGACACCGGCATGGGGGTCGAGCGCGTCGCCTTCCTCCTGCAGGGGGTCGACAACGTCTACGACACCGACCTGCTGCGCCCCGTGATTGACCGGGCGCAGGCGCTCACGGGTCAGCGCTACAACGCCGGCGACGCCGAGCACGACCGGCTCTTCCGCGTCATCGCCGACCACACCCGCACCGCCGTGATGCTCATCCAGGACGGTGTGAATCCCGGCAACGACGGCCGCGGTTACGTGCTGCGCCGGCTGCTGCGCCGCGTCGTCCGGTCGGCCCGCCTGCTCGGCGCCACGGGCGAGACGATGGGCGACTTCGTCGACACCGTCATCTCGACGATGTCGCCCTCCTACCCCGAGCTCACCGACGACGCGCAGCGCATCCGCACCGTCGCCACCGGCGAGGAGCAGGCCTTCCTCAAGACCCTGGAGCAGGGCACCACGCTGTTCGGCAACGCCGTCGACTCCACCAAGTCCTCCGGGAAGACGGTGCTGTCCGGCGACGACGCGTTCACCCTGCACGACACCTACGGCTTCCCGATCGACTTGACGCTGGAGATGGCCTCCGAGGCCGGGCTCACCGTCGACGAGGACGGATTCCGGGCGCTCATGGCGGAGCAGCGCCAGCGCGCGAAGGACGACGCGAACTCCCGGAAGTCGGCGCTCGCCGACCTCTCGGTGTTCCGCGAGTTCGTCGACCGCGGGCCCACCGAGTTCACCGGTTTCGACGAGTTGGTCTCCGACGCCCAGGTGCTGGGCCTGGTCAAGGACGGCGTCCGTGTGCCCGTCGTGCACCAGGGCGACGACGTGGAGATCGTGCTCGACCGGAGCCCGCTCTACGCCGAGGCCGGCGGTCAGCTCGCCGACATCGGCACGATCACCTCCGCCGCCGGCGCCCAGATCGTGGTGACCGATGTGCAGCGCGTGGCGAAGACGCTGTGGCGGCATCAGGGCACCGTGGCGTCCGGCGAGGTCTCCGAGGGCGACACCGTCACCGTCGCGGTCGACGCGGCCCACCGCCACGGGAGCACCCAGGGGCACTCCGGTACCCATCTCGTGCACGCAGCGCTGCGGCAGGTCCTCGGTCCCAACGCCGTCCAGGCGGGCTCGCTCAACAAGCCGGGCTACCTGCGCTTCGACTTCCGCTGGTCGGGCGGCTTGAGCGACGAGCAGCGCGCCGACATCGAACGCGTCACCAACGAGGCCGTGCAGGCCGACTACGCCGTGCACACCGATGTCACGGACCTCGAGTCCGCGAAGAAGCGCGGCGCGATGGCGCTGTTCGGCGAGAACTACGGCGACCGGGTCCGCGTCGTCGAGATCGGCGGCCCCTTCTCCCTGGAGTTGTGCGGCGGCACGCACGTCGCCAGCTCGGGACTCGTCGGCCCGGTCACCGTCCTCGGCGAGAGCTCCGTCGGCTCGGGCGTCCGCCGCGTCGAGGCGTACGTGGGCCTCGACTCGCAGCAGTACCTCGCGAAGGAGCACGCGTTGGTCTCGGCGCTGTCGAGCTCGCTCAAGGTGCCCTCCGAGGAGGTCCCGGCCCGCGTCGAATCGCTGGTGACGCGCCTCAAGGACGCCGAGAAGGAGCTCGAGAAGCTGCGCGCGCAGGCGGCCCTGTCGGCGCTGGCCGAACTCGCCTCGTCGCCGGAGCGCGTCGGGGCGGTCCGGCTGGTGGCCGCGCGGGCCCCGGAGGGTGTCACCGCCGGGGAGCTCCGCGGCCTCGTCACCCAGCTGAAGGGGCGCCTCGGCGCGGAGCCCGCCGTCATCGCGCTGTTCGCGGTGGACGGCGAGAAGGTGCCGTTCGTGGTGGCCGCCAACGACGCCGCGCAGGACCTGGGCGTCAAGGCGGGCGACGTGGTCAAGGCGGCCGCCCCCGCGGTCGGCGGACGCGGCGGCGGTAAGGCCGACATGGCGCAGGGAGCGGGGTCGGACGCCACCGGGATCGACGGTGCCCTCGCCGCGGTCCGGGCCGAGGTCGCGCGGACGGTCGGCGCCTGACGGTGGGCGACGCGGAACCCGCCTGGGAGCGGGGCCGGCGGCTGGCCCTCGATGTGGGCCGGGCCCGCATCGGGGTGGCCGTCTGCGATCCCGACGGGATCCTCGCGACGCCGGTGGAGACGGTCCGCGCAGCCAAGGACGGCTCGGACCTCCGCCGGATCGCGCAGCTGGTGGCGGACTACGAGCCGGTCGAGATCGTGATCGGGATGCCCCGCACCCTCAAGGGCGAGCGCGGCTCCTCGGCGAAGATGGCGGAGGCGTTCGCGCGGCGGCTCGCCGGGGCGCTCGGTGCCACGGCCACGCCACCGCCGCGGGTATGTTTTTTCGATGAGCGCTTCACCACCGTGACGGCGCAGCGGGCGCTGCGCGACAACGGGGTGCGGGCGAAGGAGCAGCGAGCGGTGATCGATCAGGCCGCCGCAGTGGCCATCCTGCAGGGGTGGCTCGACGAGCGGAGGCCGGTGCCCGGTCCCGAGGAGGTCGACGAGTGAGCGACGGGTGGAACAACGAGCGCGCCGACCCGGTGGCGATCGGCGGGCAGCGCACCACCCGCGCGGAGCGGCGCCGCGCCGCGCAGCGGGAGCGGATCAAGCGCCGGCGCCGGGTGGCGCTGCTGTCGCTGATCGTCGTGTTCCTGGTCGTCATCGGCGGCGTGCTGTGGACGGTGCGCGGTTCGTTGTTCGGCGGTTCCGCGCCGGACGACTACGCCTCCGGCCAGGCCGGCCCCGAGGTCGTGGTCCACATCGTCGGCCAGAACAACTCCGATTTCGCGCAGAACCTGGTGGACGCCGGTGTGGTGAAGTCCGTCGGTGCGTTCAACCAGGCCGCGGGGGACAAGCCCATCTCGGCGGGGTACTACGAGTTGCGCAAGACGCTGCCGGCCGCGGAGGCCGTCACCATGCTCGTCGACCCGGCCCGCTCGCACCGGGTCGGCATGCTCAACGTGTCGGCCGGCGCGGTCCTCGATGACAAGCGCAGCAAGGACAACAAGGTCGCGCAGGGCATCTTCAGCCAGCTCTCCGCCGCGACCGCCCACACCGTCGACGGGGTGAAGAAGCAGACCCCGAAGGCGGATTTCGTCAAGGTCGCATCCAGCGCGAGCGTCGCCGATCTGGGCGTTCCGGAGTGGGCGGCCGGCACCGTCACCCGGCTCAAGGGCGACCACCGTCGCATCGAGGGCCTCATCGCGCCGGGCGTCTGGGACCAGATCGATCCGTCCGCGACGCCGATCGCGATCCTCAGGCAGCTCATCACCGCGTCCGCCAAACAGTACGAGGCGCAGGGCCTGCTCACCGCGAGCCGCAGCTCGCCGGCGAAGCTCGCGCCGTACCAGGTACTGGTGTCGGCCTCGATCGTCGAGCGCGAGGTGAACCAGGCGGACGACTACCCCAAGGTCGCGCGCGTCATCCTGAACCGGCTGGCGAAGAACCAGAAGCTGGAGATGGACTCGACGGTGAACTACGGCGAGGCCGTGACCGGCATCGACGTCGCGGGCGAGAAGCTGCTCAAGAAGACGGAGTGGAACACCTACGCGAAGACGGGGCTGCCCGCCACGCCGATCGGCGCTGTGGGCACCGACGCGCTGGTCGCGACCGAGAACCCGGCCCCGGGACCGTGGCTGTACTTCGTCACCGTCGACAACCAGGGCACCACGCTGTTCACGGACGACTTCGCACAGCACGAGCGCAACCGGCAGAAGGCGTGCGACACCAAGTTCCTGACGGTGGGCTGCGGGCCGTGACGAGGCGCGCAGCGGTCCTGGGGAGCCCGATCGCGCACTCGCTCTCGCCCGTACTGCACGGCGCGGCGTTCGTGGCGCTCGGCCTGGACTGGACGTACGAGCGGATCGAATGCGACGCCGACGCGCTGCCCGGCCTCGTCGGCGCGCTCGGGCCGGAATGGGTCGGCCTGTCGGTCACCATGCCGGGCAAGTTCGCGGCGCTGGAGTTCGCGGACGAGCGCACGGAGCGCGCCGTCACCGTCGGTTCCGCCAACACGCTGGTCCGTACCGGGACGGGCTGGCTGGCCGACTGCACGGACGTCGACGGTGCCGACGGCCTCCTGGCCGAATGCGGAGCGACAGGGGAGTCGGCGGTCGTCGTCGGCGCGGGCGGCACGGCACGGCCGGTGTTCGCCGCGCTCGCCGACCGGGGCTTCACCCGCACGACGGTGCTCGCCCGTTCGGAGGAGCGGGCGCAGGGCGCCCTCGCGTGCGCCGAGGCGTTCGGCCTCGCCTCGACGTGGGCGCCGCTCGACGCGGCGGCGGTGCCCGCCGCGGACGTGGTGGTCTCCACGCTGCCCGGCACCGCGCAGTCCGACGACTTCCCGCTGATGGATGCGCTGTCCTCGGCGGCGCCGGCGATCGCCGACGTGGCCTACGATCCGTGGCCCACCCTGCTGGTGGCGGCGGCGGAGGCGAAGGGCGCCCGGACCGCCGGCGGGCTGACGATGCTGCTGCACCAGGCGTTCCGGCAGGCCGAGTGGTTCACCGGTATGCCCGCGCCGCGGGAGGCGATGGCGGCTGCTCTGGCCGCGGCCAGGGAGGCGTCATGACCGACTTCCGTTACCGGTTCCGGCCGCGGTACTACGAGATCGACCGCCAGGGCGTCATGTTCAACATGTGGTACCTCGGGTACGTCGACACGGCCATCGGCGAGTTCTACGCCGACCGCGGCCTGCCGTACGAGGCGATGCTCGCTGCGGGCTACGACTCGCAGGTGGTGCACGTCGAGCTCGATTACGCGGCCGGGCTCACCGATGCGGGCGATACCGAGCTGGTCATGCGGACCGGCCGGATCGGGACGAAGAGCTTCACGATCGAATTCGTCTTCGTCACCGATCTGGACGCCGCCGAGCCGACCGAGGCCGTCGCGGGGAGGATCGTGTACGCCGTGATCGCCGCCGACGGCTCTGGTGCGATCGCGATTCCCGATGCGCTGCGCGAGGCCCTGCAGGCCTGACAGACTGCCCCCGTGGAGTGGGGGCTCTTCGGGGGTGCGCTGTTGGCGTGGTGTGCGGCACTGTGCTGGTTCGACGTGCGCGAGCGGCGCCTGCCGAACGTCCTGACCCTGCCCGCCGCGTGCGTCGCCGTCCTCGGTTCGCTCGGGGCCTGGTTCGACGGTGCCCCCGCCCCGCTGGTCGGGGCCGTCCTCTGGACGGCGGTGAACGGCGCCGCCTTCCTCGCCCGCGGCATGGGCGCCGGTGACGTGAAGCTGGCGCCGGCACTCGGCGCGGTCGTCGCGGGGGCCGGCGGTGTCCCCGCGGTGCTCCTCGCGATCCTCGGCGCTCAGTTGCTCACCGTCGCGTGGGCGCTCGCCGCCCGCGACCGCACCGTGCCGCACGGGCCGCCGATGATCGCGGCGGCACTGGTGCTGTCGGGACTCGCCGTCACCCCGTGGTGAGTCGTCGCAGGAGGTCGTCGAGCGTCCGCAGTTCGTCGTCCGTCAGGGCGCCGAGGAGGGTGCGTTCGCGTTCGATGTGCTCGGGGAGCAGTCGCTCGATCAGTCGTCGTCCGGGGTCCGTGAGCGTGACCGTCTTCCCGCGTCCGTCGGTGGGACGCGGGGTGCGGGACACCAGGCCCGCGGCCTCGAGTCGGTCGAGCCGTGCGGTCAGGCCCGCGCGTGTGATCAGCAGTTGGTCGGCGAGGACGGCCGGAGCGAGGGCGAACGGAGCGCCGGAGCGGCGGAGCGTGGCGAGCACGTCGAATTCACCGCGGCGCAGTCCCGCCTGTTCGAGCGGTGCCTCGATGGCCGCGCGGGCCGCGGCCTCGAGGTGTGCGAGCCGACCGACGATGCTCATCGGCAGCGTGTCGAGGTCGGGGTACTCGGTGCGCCACTGGGCCATGGCGGCGTCGACGTCATGCACGTCCCGAAGCGTACGCCTTGACAGAACTAGTTAGACGGTGAACTATCAAAGTAGTTTGATAGCTAACTACTTGGAGGTCGTCATGATCGTGCTCGAGCCCGAAATGATCGCTGCGGGGGACGGAGGACCGAAGGTCGCCCTCCTCGCCGATGCGTCCGCGACCGGTGGGGCCGCGAGCGTGCAGCGCGTCGATCTGCCCGCCGGGGTCGACGGTGCCTCACCGCATTACCACACCCGGTCCGCCGAGGTCTTCCACGTCCTACACGGAGCTCTGGAGATGCTGATCGGTGACGACGTCGTGGAGGTGCCGGCGGGCGCGCTCGTCGTCATCGAGCCGAACACCGTGCACGCGTTCGCGGCGCCGCCCTCCTCCGCGGCGTCGGCGCTCATCGTGCTCACGCCCGGCGTCGACCGGTTCGGCTACTTCCGCCTCCTGCGTGATGTCGCCTCCGGTGAGAGGGCGCCGTCGGAGTTGCTCGCGGCGCAGGACGAGTACGACAACCACTTCGTCGACAGCCCACCGTGGCGCGCGCGTCGCGACGCCGGGGCCGCTCATGGCGGGTAGAGCCCTCGGCGTCGCCGCGAAGGTATCGGCGGTGATGGGCGCGCTGGCTGCGACTGCGCAGGCGGCGCTGGCGGGTCGGTTCCTCGCCGGGGATTTCGGTGCGCTCGATCTGCACCGCGAGGTCGCGTCGGTGCTGGGCGGAATCGTGATCCTCTCGGCGATCCTCGCCGGCATCGGCAGGATCCGTCGTCGGGGCGAGCTCAAGGAGGTGGTCGTCGCGGTGGCGCTGGTGGTCGGAGTCGCGGCGCAGGCGGCGCTGGCACGCGCCAACCTCCTGGCTGTGCACGTGCCCACCGGTGTCGCCGTGCTGTCGCTGAGCTACTTCCACGTGGCACTCGTTCTGCGACCGAGCCGCGTACCGGAACGCACCGCGAGGCTGAAGGGCGGTATTCGGGGATGACTGTGCGGATGAGCCGGCGCGCAGTCCTCCGCGGCCTCGCCGTCGCCACCGCGGCGTCTGCGACCGGTGCGGTCGCCGCCTGGGAACTCGCCGGCGCCAAGATCGTCGGGAACACCGTCCCCAGTGCCGCGCGGATACCGGAGCCCTACACCCTGCCGGGCCGGAGTCCGATCCGAGCCCGGCCGTTCCTGGTAGACAATGCCGGCGAGCACTATCGGTTCGTACAGCGCCGGGCGCGAACGACGGTCATCCCCGGGTACGAGACCGAGATCTGGGGGTACGACGGCCGATTCCCCGGACCGACGATCCGAGCGCGACGAGGCCGGCCCGTCCTGGTGCACGTCCTGAACGAGCTCGACGTTCCGACCGTGATGCATCTCCACGGAGGTCATACACCGGCCGAGTCGGACGGGTATCCGACCGATCTGGTCGTCCCCGCGTCGTGGCCGAAGGCTCCCCGCCACGACGCGGGGATGAGTGCGCATGATCCGTCGGCGCGCGTGACGGTCGGGACGAGGACCTACACGTATCCGAACGATCAGGACGCCGCGACCCTCTGGTACCACGACCACCGGATGGACTTCACCGGTGCGTCGGTGTGGCGAGGGCTTGCTGGCATGTACATCCTGGACGATCCGGACGAGGAGCGATTCGGGTTGCCGGCCGGCGAGCGGGACCTGCCGATGATCCTCACCGACAGGTCGTTCGATCGCGATGGTGGTCTTGCCTATCCGGCGATCGACGCGACGGGATCGGCGACGCCGGGCGTGACGGACCGCTACATGATGGGTGTCTTCGGCGACGTACTACTCGTGAACGGTGTGCCCTGGCCCAGGTATCGCGTTCCCGGGGTCCGCCACCGGTTGAGGTGGCTCAACGCCTCGAACGCGAGGGTGTACCGGCTGCGCTTGGACGGGCCGCACACACTGGCGCCGGCTCTGGTGCAGATCGGTTCGGACGGCGGCCTGCTGCCCGCGCCGCAGGAGATGACCCGTATCGACATAGCCCCCGGCGAACGGTTCGACACCGTGTTGGACCTCAGTGGTCACCGCACCGGCGACGTCGTCACGATCGTCAACGACCTCGGTGCGGGTCGGATGGTCGAGGTGGCCCGGTTCGAGGTGACGGAGGCAGTGGCGGACACATCACGCGTTCCCGACCGCTTCGGGCCGGAATGGCGGTTACCGCGGACGGAGGTGGTGCGGACGCGGGACCTGCATTTCCAGATGGGCGATCTCGACGACGGCCGGCGGGGCTGGCTCATCAACGGTAGGGGATTCGATCCCGGTCGCAGCGATGTCGATGTCGAACTCGGCGGCCTGGAGGTATGGCGGATCAGCAGCAACTTCAATCATCCGGTACACGTGCACCTCAACCATTTCCAGGTGCTGTCCGTGAACGGACGCGCGCCTCGGCCCGGCGACCGGGGCTGGAAGGACACGGTCAATCTCGGCGCCGGCGAACGGGCCGAGATCGCGGTGCGGTTCACCGACCAGGCGGGACGGTTCCTCGTGCACTGCCACAACCTGGAACACGAGGACATGGGAATGATGGCCAATCTCACCGTGCGCGAATAGGGCGCGGACGCTACGGCCACCCGGGCGCGGCGGGCACGGTGCCGCTCTCCACGGCAGCGGCGAGTTGGGCGTGATCGCGCCGGTTCTGCTCGGCGTACGCGAACGCGAAGTCGGTGAATCCGTCGGCGACTCGCGGTGCTGCGCCGAGGTAGCCGTCGATCGCCAGGGCGTCGCCGCTGCGCGCGTGCGCGCGGGCGAGGACATGGCCGCAGGCCTCCGCGAACGCGGGGAGGCGGGGAGCGATCGCGGCACCGTCGGGAATCACCTTGCCGTCACGGAACTGCCGGACGTAGTAGTCCATGCCCTCGATCGAGGTCCAGCCCACGAACATGTCGGTGGACGCCTGGATGAGGCGCTGGCCCTGCACCACCCGCTCGCCATGCGTCGGATACCGGCTGGCCCCGACGAACTGCTCGTAGACCGATGGACCGGCCTGCTTGACCTGGAGGAACAGTGCGTCGCCTGTGCGTCGCTCCTCGCTGAGGGTGAGGAAGACGCGCATGCCGACACTGCCGACGCCCACGACCTGCTGCACC
This sequence comes from Tsukamurella paurometabola, assembly GCF_900631615.1. Classification (NCBI taxonomy): domain Bacteria; kingdom Bacillati; phylum Actinomycetota; class Actinomycetes; order Mycobacteriales; family Tsukamurellaceae; genus Tsukamurella; species Tsukamurella paurometabola. The sequence goes on along the minus strand of NZ_LR131273.1, from coordinate 4,086,722 downwards.
GCGTCCACGAGGTCGTAGCGGGACCACAGGTGCGCGATGTGGTCCGGGATGCTCGCGCGGTACCGGCTGATGATCGCATCGAGTTGTGTCGCGTAGTCGGCGACGGCGTGGGTACGGTACGGCGGGTCCTCGGTGATCTGGCGCGAGCCGTCCACCAGCTGCGTGAGCTTCTTGAGGGAGCCGCGCTGCGAGCGCTTGTCCGCGCGCTTCTCGATCTGCAGTTCGAGCTCGTGCTCGTGGTCGGGCGCCAGGTACTCGGCGAGCTGCGTGACATCCACGTTGTCGTACCAGACGTCGAGTTCCGCCCAGGTGGCGTACGTGCCAGTCCATGCGCGGTAGCTGTCGAATCCGCGGCGAACCGCCTCGCGGGCGGCGGACGGTGGCAGTCCGTTGCTGTCGGCGAGGATCACCAGGCTCGCCAGGAATCTCTTGACGTCCCACTCGAACGGGCCGGGCAGGGTCTCGTCGAAGTCGCGGAGATCGAACAGGAGGTTGCGCTCCGGGCTGCGCCACAGGCCGAAGTTGAGCACGTGCGCGTCTCCGCAGAGCTGCACCTGGAGATCCGTGTGCGGGGCCGAGGCCAGGTCGGCGGCCATGACAGCGGCGGCGCCGCGGTAGTAGGACCACGGAGAGGCCGCCATCCGGCCGTGCCGGATGGGGAGGAGTGCGGCGTCCCGGATCGCGTTCTGGGCGAGGATCGTCTCCAACGCGTCGTGGCCTCGGCCGTCGGGGTTCCACTCGCCGATGGCGCTGCGGGGCGCCTGCTTCCTGGCAGCCTTACCGGCGTCACGGGCCGAAGGGAGAGCCTCCGGGGCGGCGCCGTTCGCGATCGGGGTGTTCATGATCGCAATGGTCGCGCGCCGGGGTCGCGACGGTGGGCCGTTCGCGAGAAATCTTGACGAGAACGTCATATCTGCACGTAGACGATCCTTCGATTCCCTTGGATCCACGCTGAGCGCAACGGGTCACAGACGAAAGCGCGGCGCCTACCGTCGAATCCGTGACCGCGCCTACCTCACGCCCTGTCCTCGGGATAGCCCTGGAGCCGTTCGGCTGGCATCCCGCAGCGTTCGCGGAGGTCGGCGCGGATCCACTGGAGGCCACCTCCGCGGAGCACTGGGTTGGGCTGGCCCGCTCCGCGGAGGCGGCCGCCGCCGACCTCGTGACCTTCGAGGACTCCTTCTCGCTCACCGCCCGCGATCGGCTCACCGGTCGGTTCGACGCCACTCTGCTCGCCGCCCGCGTGGCCCCCGCGGTGTCGCGCGTCGGCCTCGTCCCCACCGTGACCGCAACCCACACCGAGCCCTTCCACGCCTCCAAGGCGATCGCCACGCTGGACTACGTGAGCGGCGGTCGTGCCGGCGTGCTCCCCGCCACCACAGGTGCCACCGCGGATGCCGCCCTGTTCGGAAGGAAGCAGCCGCAGGACGCCGCGTCCCGCGCCGCCGAGGCGCGCGAGTACGTCGAGGTGCTGCGCGACCTCTGGGACAGCTGGGAGGACGATGCGATCGTCAAGGACGTCGCCACCGGCCGGTTCGTCGACCGGGACCGCCTGCACTACATCGACTTCCAGGGCGAGAACTTCTCCGTCAAGGGACCGTCGATCACCCCCCGACCCCCGCAGGGGCGACCGCCCGTGATCGTCCGCGTCACCGATGACGCCACGGAGTCCGTCGCCGCGGACGCGGATCTCGCGATCGTCCCCGCAGCTCCCGAGGCGGAACTCGAGGACACCGCCCGTCGGCTCCGCGCCGCGGGGGTGGCACGGCTCCTCGTCGACGTCACCGTCCACCTCGCCGATTCCGAGCGCACCGCGATCCGGCGCATCGAGAAGCTGGACCGCCGCGAGCCCGCCGACGACGACACGCTCGTCTTCGCCGGGACGGGGGAGTCCCTCGCCCGTGTGGTCGCGGGGTGGCAGGCGCTCGGCTTCGACGGTGCGCGGCTGCGTCCGGGCGTCAACGCCGTGGACCTGCCACGGATTCGCGCGGCCTTCGCGCCGCTGCTGCCGGGCGCGCCGCGCGAGGGCACACTCCGCGAGATCCTGGGCCTGGGAACCGCGGTCAACCGCTTCGCCACCGTGAGGGGGGCCTGATGGTCGCCGGGCTGAACGTCCTCGACCTCGCGCCGATTCCCGACGGGGCCACCCCGTCGGACGCCCTGCGCAACACCCTGGACCTGGCGCGCCGCGCCGAGGACTGGGGCTACGGCCGGTACTGGGTGGCCGAGCACCACTTCGCGCACGTCGCGAGTGCGGCGCCGGCCGTTCTGATCGGTGAGATCCTCGCGCGTACCAGCCGGATCCGCGTCGGCTCGGCGGCCGTCCTCATCGGCTTCACGACGGCACCGGCGGTCGCCGACGCGTTCGGCGTACTGGCGGCGCTGCACCCCGGGCGGGTGGATATCGGCCTGGGACGCACCGGCCAGCGGCTGCGGACGCCGCCGCCCGGTGCGCCCGCGCCGAACCCCGCGATCGTCGCGGGTTACGAGCAGCTCTACCACCCGAAGGCGGAACCGCCGAGCTACACGCGGCAGGTCGAGGACGTCCTGGACCTGGTCGCCGGCACCTTCGTCGCCGACGGGCACGCGCTGCGCTCCCCGGTGGCGGAGGCTGCCCGGGACGCGCCCGTGTGGATCTTCGGCAGCAGCGCGGGGGAGAGCGCGCAGCTCGCGGGCGCCCGCGGATTGCCGTTCGTCGCCAACTACCACGTCAGCCCTACCACCACCGCCGACGCGGCGCGTGCCTACCGCGAGGCGTTCCGTCCGTCCGATCGCCTCGCCGAGCCGCACCTGGTGGTGAGCGCCGATGTGGTCGTGGGCGAGACCGACGCGCAGGCACGGGATCTCGCGGCGGGCTTTCCCGCGTGGGTGCACTCCATCCGGTACGGGTCCGGGGCGATCGCGTACCCGCGCGACAGCGCCGCGCTCAGCGACGAGCAGCGCGCGACGGTCGCGGACCGCACCGACACCCAGTTCGTCGGCGAACCGGGCCGCGTCGCCGATGGACTCCGTGCGCTCGTCGAGCGCACGGGCGCCGACGAACTCGTGATCACCTCGGTCACGCACGATCACACCGCGCGTCTGCGCAGCCACGAACTCCTGGCCAAGGAATGGGGCCTCCTATGACGATGCACCGCGCCGACGTCCCCGTCCGGGAGGGTGCGCACCGCAAGCCGATTCACCTGGCCGCGCACTTCCCGGGCGTCAACCACAACACCGTGTGGTCGGACCCGGCGGCGCGCAGCCAGGTGGAGTTCGACTCCTTCGTGTACCTCGCGCGGGCGGCCGAACGGGCGAAGTTCGACTTCTTCTTCGTCGCCGAGGGGCTGCGGCTGCGCGAACACCTGGGACGCATCCACGACCTCGACGTCGTCGGCCGACCGGACACCTTCACCGTGCTCTCCGCACTCGCCGCCGTCACCGACCGGATCGGCCTCGCAGGCACCATCAACACGACCTTCAACGAGCCCTTCGACGTGGCCCGACAGTTCGCCACCCTCGACCACCTCAGCGCCGGGCGGGCCGCGTGGAACATGGTCACCAGCTCCGACGCCTTCACGGGGGAGAACTTCCGCCGCGGCGGCTACCTCGCGCACGCCGACCGGTACCGCCGCGCCGACGAGTTCGTCACCGTCGCACGGAAGTTCTGGGACGGCTGGGGCCGCGGCGAGGTCGTCCACCACGGTGCGCAGTTCGACGTCCGGGGCGCGGCGCCACTCCCGCTCTCCCCGCAGGGGCACCCGGTGCTCCTGCAGGCCGGAGACTCGGGTGAGGGGCGCGACTTCGCGGCGACGCAGGCCGATGCGATCTTCACCCGCCACGGGTCGCTCGAGAGCGGCCGGGCGTTCTACGCCGACGTCAAACGCCGCGCCGCCGACCGTGGCCGGAACCCGGACCACCTCAAGGTGTTCCCCGGTGCCGCCGCGGTCATCGGCGATACGGCGGACGAGGCCCAGGAGAAGGCCCGCGACATCCGGCGCCGGCAGGTGAGCCCGCAGACCGCGCTCAACTTCCTCGAGCAGGTGTGGGGCCGGGAGCTGCAGTCCTTCGACCCCGACGGTCCGCTGCCCGACGTCGAGCCCGTCTACGACGCCCCCGCCGTCCAGGGGCGCGTGCTGCACGCGGATCCGCGCGAGATCGTCGCGACCTATCGCGCGCGAGCCGAGGCCGGCGGCCTCTCCATTCGCGAACTCGTCATCGAGCTCAACACCCGCCCGCAATTCGTCGGCACGGCCGAGCAGGTGGCCGACGAGATCGACACGTTCATCCAGGCCGACGCCGCCGACGGCTTCATCCTGGTCCCGCACCTCACGCCCACCGGACTCGACGAGTTCATCGACGGCGTGGTGCCCTTGTTGCAGGAGCGCGGCGCCTTCCGGCCGGACTACGCGGGATCGACTCTGCGCGATCATCTCGGGCTGCCCGTCCCGGAGACCACGAGCGGAGCGCAGCGCGCCGGTTAGCGCCTCTTCACTCGTTCGTGGCGCACGGCCGGTGCGAACCGGTTACCGTGCGGCCATGAGCCGTGCGATGCGTCCCGATCTGTCCGGTGTCGACCCCCTCGTGGTCAACCTCACCCACCGCGTGTGCCTGGGCGACCTGCCCACGCGAGGCGCGCGCTCGTTCGGCGATCGCGTCGCCCTCGTCGACGGCGGATCGACCGTGACGTACCGGGAGTTGGAGAGCCGGGCCAACGCGCTCGCGCGCGGCCTGCAGACCCGCGGCTTCCGGCGGGGCGACGCGATCGCGCTGCAACTGCAGAACCGGTGGGAGTTCGTGGTGGCGCTGTTCGCATGCGCGAAGCTCGGCGTGGTGGCCATGCCGGTGAACCTGCTGCTCGCCCCGGGCGATGTGGCCTACCAACTCGGTGACAGCGGCGTTCGCGCCGTGATCAGCGAGGACGTCTTCGTGCCGGCGCTCACTGCGGCCCTCGACGCCGCGGAACATCAGGTGGGGGCCGTCTACCTCGTCGCGAACGGCGGTGGCGCACTTCCCGCGGAGGTCGGCGGCATCCCGTCGACCGCCTTCACCGACGTACCCGACGCGGACGACTCGGTGGTGGAGACGATCGTCGAGGACCGCGACATCCTGCACTGCCTGTACACCTCGGGTACCACCGCCCGGCCGAAGGGTGTCGTCACCAGCCATGTCGCGGTGCACATCTCGGCGCTCTCGTCCGCGGTCGCGCTCGGCGTGCGGCCCGACGTCGAGCCCGCCGTCCAGCCCATCGCGCTGCCGCTGTTCCACGTGACCGCCCTCGACGCGCTCCTCATGCCGATGCTGCTCACGGGTGGCACCGCGGTCCTCCTGCGCGGCTTCGACCCGGCGGCGCTCGCGGGCGCCTTCGTCGAGCACCGGGTGACTCACCTGACGCTGCTCCCCATGATGTGGGCGGCCCTTCTCACCCGGCCCGAGCTCACCGACGAGAACACCGCCTCGCTGCGCACGGGCCTGTACGCGATGGCGCCCATGCCGGCCGAACTGCTCGCCGCCCTGCGGGCACGGTTCCCCGGGGCCGCCATCATCCTCGGCTCCGGCCAGACCGAGACCACCCCGGCGTCGGAGGTGCAGTGGACCGGCCACCAGGGCGTCAAGGACGACTCCTGGGGTCCGGCCACCGTCTCCACCGATGTCGCGATCATGGGCGACGACGGTGCCCTGCTCCCGCCGGGTGAGGTCGGCGAGATCGTCTACCGCGCACCGCAGCTCATGGAGGGGTACTGGAACAACGCCGCCGCGAACACGGAGGCCTTCGCGCACGGCTGGTTCCACGGCGGCGACATCGGCTACCTCGATGACGAGGGCGTCGTCTACTTCACCGACCGCGCCAAGGACATCATCAAGTCGGGTGGCGAGAACGTCTCCTCGGTGGAGGTCGAGCGCGTCCTGCTCGGCCACGACGCGGTCGCCGAGGTCGCCGTCGTCGGAACCCCGCACGAGCACTGGGGCGAGGCCGTGACGGCCTTCGTCGTGACCTCACCGTCGGGCGCGGCCGACGGCGATGCCCTCCTGGAGTACGCGCGACAGAACCTCGCGGGCTTCAAGGCGCCCAAGGAGATCGTCTTCGTCGACGCCCTGCCCAAGACCGCGACCGGCAAGATCCAGAAGAACCTCGTCCGGACCCTGCGCGAGACCCGGACCTAGCCCACCTAGGCCGCCGACGAGAGCGCGGGCAGCAGCCCGCGCGCGTCGGTGAGGATCTGCTCGTAGTCGCGGACGTCGAACTCGTACGGCAGCTCGAGCCGGAACTCGGTGATCGGCCCGGACTCCGGAGTGAACGCGGGATCGGCGGCGAGCCGTTCGGCGATCTCCGCGATCGGCCCCACGAGGTCCTCCGCGAACAGCGTGCGCCTCTCGCCGTGCGACCTCAGCGTGCGGTCGTGGCGCGACCGTGCGTACTCGCGGTACCGCGCGACGGTGGCCCGGTCGGCGCTGTCCGTCGGCACGATCACGCGCCCGACGGCGACCCGCCTGCCGGTCCCGCCCGCGGCGCGGTAGGCGTCGATGAGGGTGGCCTGGACCGTGCCGAAGTCGTCGGACTCGATCCCGGCGGCCGAGACGATGTTGCCGGTCAGCAGGTGCAGGCCGGCCTCGCCGGTCCACCGGGATGAGCCGAGCGACGTTCCGCCGTACCAGGAGCGGTCGGCGAGGCCGGGGGTGTGGGGCTGCAGGCGGGGGCGCTGCACGGTGCCGGGGGACTCGATCCGCGCGTCCTCGTCGCCGAGGTACGCGCCCCGCAGGTGCTCGACCGTGCGCGCCACCCGCGCGTGACCGAGTTCGTACGCGCGCCAGTCGCCCTCGAAGACCACGTCCGCGAGCAGGTCCGCGTGCGGCATGCCGGTGGAGAAGCCGGCCTGGATCCGCCCGCCCGAGAGGGCGTCCGCGAGGGAGAGGTCCTCAGCCAGGCGGAAGGGGTTCTCGTAGCCGATCGGGATGACGGCGGTGCCCAGCTCGATCGTGGAGGTCCGCTGCGACGCCGCCCCGAGGAAGACCGCCGCCGACGAGATGCCGTGCTCCAGGTGGCGCTGGCGCACCCAGGCGCCGCGGTAGCCCAGGCCCTCGCCGAACGCGATGAGCCGCAGCGTGTCCTCGAGCCCTCCCGCCGGATCGTCATCGAGGTAGTTGCCGGGGGTGAGAAAGGCGAGCGATTCGATCGTCACCGGTCAGAACCCCGCGGCCGGGTTGATCTCGGACTTCGGCAGGGCCGACGTCGGGACCTTCCACTTCTCGAACAGCTTCTGGTACTCGCCGCGGGCGATGAGCGTGTTGATCGCCTGCGAGATCGCCGGCGCGATCGGGGACCCCTTGGCCGTCACGAAACCGACCACGGTGGTGGAGTACTCGCCGAGGAACGTCGTCCCGGGCACCTTGTCCACCAGGTACCGCAGGGAGAGCGTCGGGCCGAAGTACGCGTCGACCTTGTTGTTCTGCAGGCTGAGGATGACGGCGCCCTGGTCGTCGAGGTACTGGACGGTGTAGGCGGGCTTGCCCTTCGATGTGCACTGCTGCACGCCCTTCTCCAGGATCTGCTGGAAGGTGGTGCCGGAGCCGGTGACGATCTTCTTGCCGCACAGGTCCTCCAGCGTCTTCACACTCGTGAGGCCGGACTTCGACGAGCCGACGAAGGACTGTCCGTCGTTGAGGTAGGTCGCGAAGTCGACCACTTCGAGGCGCGGCCTGGTGACGCCGAAGTTGCCCTGGCCCACCTGGTACCGGCCGTTCTGGACACCCGGGATGATCGTGGAGAACGTCCCGATCTCCTGCTTCCAGGTGACGCCGAGGGCCTTCGCGACGGCGTTGCGCAGGTCCACGTCCAGGCCGACCGGGTTCCCGTCGGGGACCTCTCCGCCGTGCGGCAGGTTGTTGATGCCGGGCTGCCGGGTGAGTCCCAGCGTCAGTTCCTTCGTACCCGCCGGCAGGAGGGCCTGGGCGGCCGGATCCACGGCGACGGAGGACACCACGTCCTGCGTCGGAATCGGGTAGCCGGAGCTCTCCGCCGCGGGATCGGACGATCCGCCGCACGCCGTGAGGACGGTGGCGGCGGCGAGCAGGGGCAGGGCGAACAGGGCGCGGCTGCGCATGGGGTCTCCTCGGACTCGGTCTAGCGGGGGATCAGCGCACGGCCGCGAGGAATTCGCGGGTGCGGGGGTGTTCGGCGTCGGCGAAGATCGCCGCGGGCCCGCCGGTCTCGACGATGCGGCCGTCGTCCATGAAGATCACGGTGTCGGCGACGTCGCGGGCGAAGCCGATCTCGTGGGTCACGACGACGAGGGTCATGCCCGACTCGGCGAGATCGCGGATCACGGCCAGCACCTCGCCCACCAGCTCCGGGTCCAGGGCCGAGGTGGGCTCGTCGAAGAGCACGACGTCGGGCTGCATGGCCAGGGTGCGGGCGATCGCCACGCGCTGCTGCTGGCCTCCCGAGAGCTGCGACGGGTACGCCTTCTCGCGGCCGGCGAGGCCGACGCGGGCGAGGAGCTCGCGCCCTCGCTCGGCCGCCTCCGCGGGGGAGACGCCGGTGGCGAGCTGCCCCTCGGTGAGGTTCTCGAGGACCGTGAAGTGCGGGAAGAGGTTGAACTGCTGGAACACCATCCCGATGCGGCGGCGTTGCCGAGCCACGTCGCGGGGGTGCAGCTCGCGCAGCACGGCCGCGTCGCCGCGACGTCCGCTCTCGCGGTAGCCGATCAGGTCGCCGTTCACCCGGACGTATCCGTCGTCGGGCCGCTCCATGTGATTGATGCAGCGCAGCAGTGTCGACTTCCCCGACCCCGAGGGGCCGAGGACGATGGCGACCTCGCCCTCGGCCACGTCCAGGTCGACGCCGCGCAACACTTCGGTGCCGCCGAAGGACTTCCGCAGCCCGCGGACCTCGATCGCGCTCATCCGCGGTCTCCCGCCGCGTGGGTGGCGCGGGGGAGGCGGGGGCGCAGTCGTGCGGCGTCGGCGAGGATCTCGCGGAACGGGCGGGCGTCCCGTCGTCCCCGGTTGAAGCGGCGCTCCACGAAGTACTGGCCCACTGCCAGCACGGACGTGATCACGACGTACCAGATGGTCGCGACCAACAGCAGCGGCATCACCTTGAAGTTCTGGTTGTAGACCAGCTGCACCGAGTACAGCAGGTCGGTCACCGCGATGACGCTGACCAGCGACGTCGACTTCAGGAGTCCGATGAGCAGGTTGCCGGAGGCGGGGATGATGGCGGGCATCGCCTGGGGGAGGACGATCCGGCGGAAGATGCGGCGCGGGCTCAGGCCCAGCGATCGCGCGGCCTCCGTCTGGCCCGGGTCCACGGACACCAGCCCGCCGCGGACGATCTCCGCGGCGAACGCGGCGACGTCGATGGTCAGCGCGATGAACGCCGCGACCAGCCCGCTGATGAGGTGCGTGGTGTCGAACGTGACGAACTCGGGGCCGAACGGGATCCCCAGCGACAGCCGCGGGTACAGCGACGCGAGCTGGAACCAGAAGAGCAGCAGCACCAGCGGCGGGACCGACCGCACCAGCCAGACGAACACGAACGACACCGTCCGGAGCACGGACCCGCCCCACAGCCGCATCGCCGCGAGCCCGATCCCGAGCGCGAAACCGGCGGCGAAGGTGACCGCCGTGAGCCACAGCGTGAGCCAGAGGCCCCTGAGGACGGCCTGCTGTGTGAAGTAGTGGGCGACCGTGGGCCACTCGAAGCGCTCATTGGTGAACAGGGTGTGCAGCAGCATCGCGCCGAGAACCGCCACCACGGCGGCGGCCAGCCAGCGCGCGGGGCGGCGGCGCGGCACCAGGTGCACCGGTGCCGTCGGGGTGCCCGCCTGCGGGCCCTGCGCGGGCCGCGACGGGGAGAGGATCGTTGTCGCCATGATGTCCGACCGTAAGTCGTTGGCGCGCAGAGGAGAAGGTTTTCAATCGCCCTGACCGGATGCGGCGATCCCGGAATCGAAGGCGTATCGGACGGCGTGCGCGCGGTCCCGGAGCTGCGCCTTCGCGAACAGGTTGTTGATGTGCGTCTTCACCGTCGACTCGCTCACGAACAGGCGCGCGGCGATGTCGCGATTGGTGAGGCCGTCGGCGATCAGCCGCAGCACCTCCGTCTCCCGGGGCGTCAGGTCGGAGGGCGGGACGGCGGGCGGCGCCGACGGTGCCCGCCGGGACCCGGAGGTCCCGGTCGCCGAGGCGAGCAGGCGCTGCTGCACGTGGGGGTCCAGCACGGACTGCCCCGCGGCGGCCGCCATGATGGCCGCCGCGATCTCGGCACGCCCCGCGTTCTTGGTGAGGTAGCCGCGGGCGCCCGCCTGCAGGCCGCGGAGGATCGACTCCTCGTCGTCGAAGGTGGTGAGCAGTACGACCGCGGTCTCGGGGGCGTCCGTCAGCACGCGCTCGGTGGCACCGGCACCGTCGAGGTTCGGCATCCGCAGGTCGGTGAGCAGGACGTCGGGGTGATGCTCCCGCACCAGGGCGACGGCCTCGACGCCGTCGGCGGCGGCTCCGACCACCGAGATCCCGGGTGCCAGGTCGAGCATCGCGGCGAGCGCGTCGCGCACCGCCGCCTGATCGTCGGCCACGACCACACGCACCTCGTTCACGCGTCCTCCTTCGTCGGGATGGTGAGGCGCACGGTCCAGCCACCGTCGCCGTTCGGACCGGCGTGCACTGTGCCGCCGACCTCGGCCGCGCGCTCGCGCATGCCGATGAGGCCCATTCCGGAACCGGGCACGCCGCTCGCCGTGCCCGGGCCGTTCACCACGGCGAGCTCGGCACCGTCGGGCACGGGGGCGAGGCGGGCCGTCACGGGGGCGCCCGCGGCGTACCGCCGGGCGTTCGTGATCGCCTCCTGCGCGACCCGCAGGATCGCGCGCGCCTGCGCGTCCGACAGTTCGACGGGCAGCGTCCGCACGGTCACGTCGGGCCCGTCCGCGAGCGCGGCGAGGGCGGCGGGCAGGTCGACGGTGTCCTCCCGCAGTGCGTGCACGACCCCACGCGCCTCGATGACCCCGTCCGCAATGGCGCCGCGGGCGCGCTGAACGGCGGCGCGGGCGTCGTCGGGCCGGTTCGCCTCCAGAAGGGCGTCCGCGAGCTCGAGCTGCATCCCCGCGCCGGAGAGGGTGTGGGCGAGGACGTCGTGCAGGTCCCGCGCGATCCGGGCGCGCTCGGCCAGGGCGCTGCTGCGCGCCTCGGACTCCGCGGTCAGCGTGGTCTGTTCCACCAGTTGCTCGAGGGCCCGCGTGCGCTCACGCCGGGTCCGTCGCGCTATCCCCGCCCAGACGGAGATCGCGATCGTCAGGCCGATCCAGAAGTCCCCCGAGCGCTGGAGCCCGAGGCCGAGCGCGACCGTGCCGCCGAGAAGGACACCGAGGGGGATGGAAACCCGCTGCGGGAACCGGACGCCGTAGTAGACCGCGGAGACGTAGAGCAGGATGCCCGTCCCGGGGTTCGGTTGCAGCGCGAAGAGCACGCCGCCCGTCACGGCCCCGACCGCCTCCACGGCGATCCACCCACGTTCGGGAAGGCGGCTCGCCGGGAGCGCCCGTGACGCCACCACGAGGCACTGCACCGCGTACAGGATCGGCGCGAACGGCAGGTGCTCGTCCCAGCGCAGCGTGAACGCCGCGAGGGCCAAGCCGACGACCGAGGCGGCGAACCCGAAGCGCATGCGGTCACCGTCGAACACGTGGCAATGATGGCAGAGTGGCGGCATGCGCGTGACCGTGGTGCTGATCGTGCTCGCCGTCGTCGCGGTGCACTCCGTCCGCGGCCGACGGCGGGCGACGGGCGGGCCACCGGCGGCGCGACCATGGGCGGGTTGAGACGGCACCCGGTGCGAGTGGGAAAATGACCGGCATGTCTACTACGTCATCGATGTCCAGTGCCGCCGCCGACCTGACGGTGCACTCGATCATCGAGGCGCGCGCGCGGCTCGCCGGCGTGGTGTCGGTGAGCCCCCTGCAGCACTGCGAGCGACTCTCGGCGCTGACCGGGGCCAAGGTGTACCTCAAGCGAGAGGACCTGCAGGTCGTCCGGTCGTACAAGATCCGCGGCGCCTACAACCTGATGGCGCAGCTCACCGAGGCGGAGAAGGCGGCCGGGGTGGTCGCGGCGTCGGCCGGCAACCACGCCCAGGGCGTCGCGTTCGCGTGCCGCGCGATGGAGGTGCACGGGCGGATCTACGTGCCGACGACCACGCCGAAGCAGAAGCGGGATCGTATCCGGGCGCACGGAGGACGGTACGTCGAGCTGATCGCCACCGGCGAGACCTACGACGCGGCGGCTGCGGCGGCCAAGGACGACGTGACCTCGACCGGAGCCACCTGGGTGCACGCCTTCGACGACCCGCGCACGACCGCGGGCCAGGGCACCATCGGCGTCGAGCTCGTCGAGCAGCTGGGCGGCGTCGTCCCCGACGTGACCGTCATGCCGGTCGGCGGCGCGGGCTGCTTCGCCGGCGTCACCCGCTACCTGCGGTCGCAGTCCGCCTCGGCCACGATCGTCGGCGCCGAGCCCGCGGGCGCACCGTCGCTGGCGCGCGCGATCGAGGCCGGAGCACCGGTCGACCTGCCGACCATCGACCCGTTCGTCGATGGCGCCGCGGTGAAGAGGATCGGCTCCATCGGTTACGACGTCGCGGTGTCCGAGGGCGCCGCGGTGTGGCCCGCGCACGAGGTGCGCGACGTGGCGGCCGGGGAACTGGGCATCATCGAGGTGGACGAGGGCGCCATCTGTACCGCAATGCTGGACCTGTACCAGAACGAGGGCGTCATCGCGGAGCCCGCGGGCGCCCTGTCCGTGGCGGCGCTGGCGCAGCTGAGGTTCGAGCCCGGTGCGACGGTCGTGTGCCTGCTGTCCGGCGGCAACAACGACGTGTCGCGCTACAACGAGGTGATCGAGCGCTCGCTGGTGCACCAGGGTCTCAAGCACTACTTCCTCGTCGCCTTCCCCCAGGAGCCCGGCGCCCTGCGCCGCTTCCTCGACGAGGTGCTGGGACCCGACGACGACGTCACGCTCTTCGAGTACGTCAAGCGGAACAACCGCGACACCGGCGAGGCGCTCGTCGGCATCGAGCTCGGCACCGCGGGCGATCTCGGCGCTCTGCTGGAGCGGATGGATTCCTCGCGGCTGCACTGCGAGCGCCTGGAGCCCGGCTCTCCGGCGTACCGCTACCTGACGTAGGAACCCCATCGGCCCGCCTGATGCACAATGGCATCGAGGAGGTGCGCTATGGCGAAACTGGAGCACGCGTTTACGGGCGACTTCGATCGGGCGTTGGACGTGATCGACGCCCACATCCTCCGCGGAAGCTCCTCCGCCACCTACGAGGACGGGAGCACCATCACCGCCGGTGGGGTGCGGGTCGCGGTGCGGGTGTACGAACGGTACAGCTACACGGGGTCGAATCGGGTGAGCCTGAACGTGACCCTCGTCGGGCGTGGCGAGGATCTGTACGTCACGGGCATCACGTCCGGCGGGAGCCAGGCGGTGTTCTTCAAGATCAACCGCTTCGGGGAGGACGCCTTCCTGAACAAGCTCAGGCAGGCGCTCGAGGCGGTCTGACGGCCCGGGCGCGCCGTGCACGACGCGGCGGCGCCACGGCTGCCACGTCACGCGACCGGTGCCATCGGTCGGTGTGCCCGGTGCGCGGCGACGCGCTGCCGGAGGAAGTGGTTCTGCGCGAACAGGGTCACGCCGATGAAGAGCATCGTCGTCACGCCGGCGAAGCCGCGGCCGGTGTGGTCGCCCATCGCGATCGGTACCAGGACGTCGACGCCGACGTGCAGGGCGATCGCGACGATCCACAGGCCGATGGTGGCCGGGGTGCCCTGGCGCAGGTAGCCACCATCGGGGCCGGGGAAGACCTTCGTGGTGAGCGCCCGCGGGTAGGCGAGGGCGACGGCGATGGCGAGGCCGAGGATGGCGGCCACGACGTGGCCGGCGCCCACCTCCCCGCCGGTCGAGACGTACTGCACCGTCTGGACCAGGCCGACGGCGGCGAGGACGAGCGCGATGCGGGCGGTCTTGTCCTTGAGTGGGCGGGCCTGCATCTGGCGGTAGAAGATCCAGCCGATGGCGAGGACGGCGATGACGGCGGTGGTTGCTGTGTTCATGCCGATCACTCTCCCGCCGCCGGGCGTGCGGCGGATCGGCCGACGGGTGGAGATCCGGGTGGAGACGTAGCCTCGACCCATGCAGATCAGCGAGACGCTCACGCCCGCCGTCGTCGACTTCCTCTCCGCCGGAACGCGGACCGGCCACCTGGCCTACCTCGGCCGGGACGGGCGGCCGCTCACCACCCCGGTATGGTTCGTCGTCGACGACGGTGCCCTCGTCTTCGCGACCGGCCGGGACACCCCGAAGGGGCGCCTCCTGGCGAAGGACCCGCGGGTCGCGGTGTCCGTGGACCTGCAGGAACCGCCGTACGCCTTCGCCCAGGTCCAGGGCATCGCCGAGTTCGTCGACGACCCGGACTACCTGCTGCGGATCTGCACGGCCTGCGGAGTCCGGTACATGGGGGCCGAGCGCGGCGAGGAGTTCGGCCGGCGCAACGCCGTCCCCGAGGAGATCATCGTCCGCATCCGGCCCACCCGCGTCCTGTTCAACGGCGACGTCACCGCGTAGGTCCTACCCGAGCTGGTCGACTGCACCCTTGATCAGCTCGAGGCTGTGCTTGCGCTCGACCAGACCGGGGATCATGCCGGAGATCATCAGCTCCTGCGGCTGCGTGCGGGTGAGCAGCTCGCGCAGCTCATCGCGGACCGTCGCCTGCGAGCCGACGATCCACGCCGACGTCGTCGGCGCGATGGCGTGCTCCTGCTCGGGCGTGAGCGGCTGCGCGGCGGCCTGCTCGTAGGTCATCATCCGCCCCGGATTGCCGGTGCGCACCCGGTACATCGAGGCCTTCGCCGGCCCGGCGATCCGCTGGGCCTCCTCATCGGTGTCCGCAGCCACGACCGTGACCGTCAGCATCGCGTTGGGGGCGTCCAGGTCCCCGGGGCGGAAGGTCTCCCGGTACTCGGCGAGCGCGGGCAACGTCGCCTGCGGCGCGAAGTGCCGGGCGAAGGCGAAGGGCAGCCCCAGCAGGCCGGCGAGCTTGGCACTGAACGTCGACGAGCCGAGCAACCACATCTGCGGGTTCGAGCCGACGCCCGGCGTCGCGCTGATCGCGACGTACGGGTGGTCGGCGGGGAAGTCGTCGCGCAGGAACGCCCGCAGATGCGCCAGGGCCTGCGGGAAGTCATCGACGGACTCGCTGACCTTCCCGCCCCGCAGCGCGTGCGCGGTCAGCTGATCGGTGCCCGGCGCGCGCCCGATGCCGAGGTCGATGCGGTCGGGGAACAGCGCGTCCAGCGTGCCGAACTGCTCCGCGACGACGAGGGGCTGGTGGTTCGGCAGCATCACGCCGCCCGAGCCCACCCGGATGGTGTCGGTCGCGGCCGCGATCTGGCCGATGAGCACCGCCGGGGCGGAGCTCGCGATACCCGGCATCGAGTGGTGCTCCGCGACCCAGACCCGCTCGTAGCCCAGACGCTCGGCCTCCTGTGCGGTCGCGATGGTGTCGCGCAGGGCGTCGCCGAAGGACGCACCGTCGACGACGGGAGCGAGCTCGAGCAGGGAGAGGCGAGGGCGGGGGAACGGTGCTTCGGTCACAGAAGAGACAACCGGGGGCGGCCCGGAATTCATCCCGGACCGCCCCCGCCGGCGCCGTGCCGGCGACTAGAGGAGCTCGCGCAGCGCCTCGACCTGCTTGACCCGGCCGGCCGCGTCCTCCGCGATCGGCACGACGTTGAGCACCGTGGCCCCGGCCTCCTCGAACGCGGCGACCCGTTCCTTCACGTAGCCCTTCGGGCCGATGAGGGAGACGCTGCGGGCCAACTCGTCCGGCACGGCCTCGACCGCGGCGGCCTTGTCGCCGGCGAGGTAGAGCTCCTGGATCCGGTCGGCCTCGGCGCCGTAGCCGTAGTTGGTCGCCAGCGTGTGGTAGAAGTTCTTCCCCTTGGCGCCCATGCCGCCGATGTAGAGCGCGAGGTGCGGTTTGACGAAGCCCAGCAGGTGGTCGACGTTCTCGCCGATCGCCAGCGCCGGCCCGGCGTAGACATCGAGTTCGCCGAGCGCGGGATCGCGCTTGGCCGTGCCCTCGGCGACCGCGTCGCCCCAGACGTCCTTGGCCTTCTCCGGCAGGAAGAAGATGGGCTGCCAGCCCTCCGCGACCTCCGCGGCCAGTGCCACGTTCTTCTGGCCGAGCGCGGCGAGCAGCACCGGGATGCGTTCGCGCACCGGGTGATTGATCAGCTTGAGCGGCTTACCGAGCCCCGTGCCGCCGTCCTCCCGGGTGAGCGGCATCTGGTAGTACTTGCCGCGATGCTCGAGGCGTTCGCGGCGCCAGACCTGGCGGCAGATCTCGATGATCTCGCGGGTCCGGCCGATCGGGGCGTCGTACTTCACCCCGTGGAAGCCCTCGATCACCTGCGGTCCCGACGCGCCGAGGCCGAGGATGAACCGGCCGTCGGAGACGTTGTCGAGGCCGGCCGCGGTCATCGCCGTCAGCGTGGGCGTGCGGGTGTAGATCTGCAGGATGCCGGACGCCAACTGCACGCGCTCCGTCTTCGCGGCGAGGTAGCCCAGCGCGCTCACCGCGTCGAACGAGTACGCCTCGGGGACGAAGACGATGTCCAGTCCCGCCCGCTCCAGGTCGAGGACCTCGTCGGCCGTGGCCTTGAACCCGTCCGTGTAGTTGATGCCCAATCCGATTCGCATAGGCGTTAGGTTCTCACAAAGCAACCGCTTAGCGACAGACCGCCCGCGGATTGTGGTCAGCTTCGACGACGCAGCACGACGAACGAGTGGCCGGGCACGGTCGTCGCGGTGCCGCCGATCGACGCGGCGTCCCAGAACAGCACGGGGGAGCCGGTGAACGGGGCCGTGACCGGTACCGACCGGAAGTTCACGATCAGCGTGAGGTCACCGCGGTGCACGGCGAACCAGCTCGCGTCCCCCGGATGGTCGCAGGTCACGGCGCGCAGATCGTCGGCGGCGAGGGCCGAGTCACGGCGCAGCGCGATGAGAGCGCGGTACGTCGCCAGCAGCCGGGCGTGCTCCGGTCGCGTCGGCTCCGCCCAGTCCAGGTGCGAGACGGCGAACGTCTCGGGATCCTGCGGGTCGGGCACCTCGCCCGGCGGCCAGCCGTGTTCCGCGAACTCGGCCTTCCGGCCCTCCGCCGTCGCGCGCGCCAACTCCGGCTCGGGATGACTGGTGAAGAACCGGAAGGGCGTGCGCGCGCCCCACTCCTCGCCCATGAACAGCATCGGCGTGAACGCGGAGAACAGGACCAGTGCCGCCTTCACCGCCAGCTGTCCGTCGGTGAGGTACTCCGACGGCCGGTCGCCGCGGGCCCGGTTTCCCACCTGGTCGTGCGTGCACGTGTAGGCCAGGAGCTGCGAGGGTGCCACGCGCGCGGGATCGATCCGCTCCCCGTGGACGCGGCCGCGGAACGAGCTGTACGTGCCGGCGTGGAAGAAGCCGGCGGTGAGAACCGCCGCGAGGCACTCGGGGCTGCCGAAGTCGGCGTAGTAGCCCTGCCGCTCCCCGGACACGATGGTGTGGATCGCGTGGTGCACGTCGTCGTTCCACTGCGCGGTGAGCCCGTATCCGCCGAGGCCTGCGGGGGTGACCAGGCGCGGATCGTTGAGGTCCGACTCCGCCACCAGTGCCAGGGGGCGGCCGAGTTCCACGGAGAGCCGCGCCGCGAGGGCGGCGGCGTCCTCCAGGAGGTGCCGGTCCGAATCGTCGACGAGGGCGTGCACCGCATCGAGCCGCAACCCGTCGACGCCGTATCGGCGCAGCCACCACGCGATGTCGTCGAGGAGGAATCGCCGGACCTCGGCGCTGTCCTCGCCGGACAGGTTGATGGTGCGGCCCCACGTGTTCGCGCCGTCCGTCTCGTACGGCCCGAACCTCCCGAGATAGTTGCCCGAGGGCCCCAGGTGGTTGTGCACCACGTCGAGTAGGACGCCGAGCCCACGGTGGTGTGCGGCCGCGACGAACCGCTCCAGGCCCGACGGTCCGCCGTAGGGTTCGTGCACCGCGTACCAGCCGACACCGTCGTAGCCCCAGCCGTGCTCGCCGTTGAAAGCGTTGACCGGCATCACCTGGACGAAGCCGACGCCCAGGTCCCGCAGGTACGGGAGTCGATCGATGGCCGCGTCGAACGTGCCGTCGGGGGTGAAGGTGCCGATGTGCAGCTCGTAGACCACCTCGCCGCGGAGCTCGCGCCCCGCCCAGTGCGGCCCCTCCGCCTCCGGGATCAGCGCCGACGGTGCGTGCACCCCGTCGGGTTGGCGGGGCGAACGCGGATCCGGGAGGACGGTCTCGTCGTCATCGAGGAGGTAGCCGTACCGCGCACCCGGCGCGGCGGGCGTGGTGACCCGCCACCAGTCGTCGGCGTCGCGGCGCATCGCGTGCACCGCGCCGTCGAGCCAGAGCCGTACCCGTCGTGGGCGGGGTGCCCACACCTCGAAGGCGTGATCGGTGGCGTCGGGCGAGGTGGGCATCGGTTCGCAACGATAGCGTCAGTGCAGGCTCTCCCACTCCGCGGTGCGGGCGCGGTGCAGTTCGACCGCCGCGAGCGCCGATTCGGCCGTCTCGTGCCTGCCGCCCGCGATGCACCCGATCGGCCGGTAGTCGTGCTGATCGAGGGAGCGGAACCGCCACACGTCGTCGAGGGAGTGGGTGCAGACGTGGGTGGTCACGGTGACCACCGCGGGTTCTCCGAGGCACGCACTCGCGTCCTCGGCGAAGACTTCGGCGAAGGTCCGCTCGCCTAGACGGACGTAGAGCGTGTCGCTCATCGGCACCTCGCTGAGTACGGTGCGATCGCCGGCGAGGATCAGCCGGTCGTGGATCTCCGCGGTGAGTGCCCACGCCGAGGCCATGCCGGCGCAACGGATCAGCAGGTGCGCGACCTCCTCGGCGTCCTGCAGCAGGCCGAGGATGGAGTGACGGCCCTCGCGGAACGCTCGGACCTCGATGGCCCCGCCGGGCAGCGCCTGCGCCGTGAGACGGGACGTGCCGGCGACCATGACGAGCCGCCCCGTCGGCAACAGGTCGGCGGGAAGACCGTGGTCGCGCAGCGATTCGGCGACCCGGGCCAGAGTGGAGGCGCGGACGCGGGTGCCGCTGACGCCGGCGCGCGCGATGGCGGACTGGGCGAGTGCCGTGGAGACCGGCCGCGGGGTTTCGCTGTTCATACCCAGAGTGTGCGCGGCCCCACTGACAAGTTTTCTACTCGCGCACCAACAGGGCGACAGGGTGTTCGAGGAAGAGGTCGCCGAGTGCGGCCCGACCTGCGACGACGTGCCCGGTCAGGCGATCCGTCCACCTGCCGTCGCCGAGGTCCACCCGCGTGTCGCGCCAGCCGCCGCCCCGCTCCAGGCGCAGCGACCACCGAGTCGCGAGCGCGGCGACGTCGGGCGCCCCGTCGGAGGGGCCGCGGAGGAAGCCCAGCAGATGATCCGCAGCCGGCCCCTCCGCGAGAACCGGGGCGTACGAGCCCCCGACGAAGCTGCCCGGCCGCTCCCGGCGCAACCGGAGCGCGGTGCGCACCAGACGCTGCTTCGGGTGGTCGTCGTGCGCGGCGGACCAGTCGACCGGCCGCCGGTTGTCGGGGTCGACCAGCGAGTCCTCCCACCGTTCGGTGCCCTGGTAGACGTCCGGCACGCCGGGGCCGGCGAGCTGCAGCAGCTTCTGCGCGAGCGAGTCCGACCGGCCGTGCGGCGCGAGCCGGGCGACGAGGTCCGACAGCGCGGCCCCGTCGAACAGGGCGTCCAGGAAGGCGTGCCCGGCCGCCTCGAAGGCACTGTCGGGCGCGGTCCAGGACGTGCCGATGCGGCCCTCCCGCATCGCCTTCTCCGCGTACGCGTGCAGGCGCGCCCGGAGTTCGTCGGTGATCGCGCCGTCCTCGGGCCAGACGCCGAACGCCGTCTGCAGGAGGAAGAGGCCCGTCACCGGATCCAGCCGGGTGGGCCGCAGGAGCATCCATCGGTCGGCGACGGCCGACCAGTCGCCGGGGCACTGGGACAGCACGCCGATGCGGGCCCGCACGTCCTCGCCGCGTTTGGTGTCGTGCGTCGAGAGCGTCGTCATCGCGGCGGACCACTCCGCGGCGCGGCGCGCGAACGCCGGGTGCGGATCGCTCGGTCCGAAGTCCGACGGTGCGCCGCCCACCTCCTGCAGCGAGATCAGGCGGGCGGTGCGGTAGAACAGCGTGTCCTCGACGGTCTTCGCGGTGAGGGCGCCCGTGAACTGCGGGAACCGTGCCGCGGTCTCGGCGCCGCGGTCGCGCGCCTCGGCGAGCAGGTCGAAGGCGTCCGCGCTGCCGGGCTCGTCGTGCTCGCACTCCTGGGTGCGGGAGCGGACGTCCTCGCGCAGCCGGGCGGCGGCCTGCGCGAGCACGGGGTAGTCGTCGCGGTAGAAGCGGGTGTCCCGCGCCCACCGGACCGCCGCCGCCTCGATCAGCGACTGCGGCGGCGGCCCGGCGAGCGACTTCGGGGTCGACTCGCGCAGCGCGGCCCGCGCGAGCCTGCGCAGCTCCGGGCCGAGATCGCCGCGGGCGAGGTCGTCGGCGAGGACGGTGCGGGCGGCGTGCAGGGCGCCGGAGGCCCCGTCGTCCCCCGTCCAGCGTTCGTGGAGCGCACTCAGTCCCACCTCGCCGTCGGGATCGAGCAGGGCGTGTCCCAGCTCGCGGAGCGCGTCGTATCCGGTGGTCCCGGCGACCGGGAGGGCGGGCTCGAGCGGTTCGCGGGGTTCGAGGATCTTCTCGATCACGATCCACGCGTCGGCGCCGGTGAGCGCACGGAGGCGGCGCAGATACGCCGCCGGATCGGCCAGCCCGTCGGGGTGATCGACTCGGAGGCCGTCGGCGATGCCGTCGGCGAACCAGGAACCGATCTCGGTGTGCGTCGCGGCGAAGACCTCGGGGTCCTCGACGCGGACCGCGGCCAGGTCGTCGACGGTGAAGAAGCGACGGTACGAGCGGACCGGCGAGTCCCACGGCACCAGCCGGTAGGGCTGGGCGTAGTGGATCCGCTCGGCGTCGGTGCCCCCCACTTCGCGGCCGATCGGGAAGACCCGGTCGTGGTAGCGCAGCACCGGCTCGGGGCCGGTACGGTCCACGACGATCGCCGCGGCGTCCTCCTCCGACGCGAGGACGGGGAGGGCGAGCTTCCCGCCGGCGCCGTTGCGCGGGTCCCAGTCGATGTCGAAGTAGCGGGCGAAGGCGGATTTCCGGCCGTGGGTCAGCAGATCCCACCACCAGGGGTTCTGTTCCGGCCGGCCGACCCCGAGGTGGTTCGGGACGATGTCGATCACGAGGCCGAGGCCGTCGACGTGCGCCGCATCGGCGAGCCGCTCGAGCCCCTTCCGCCCGCCGAGTTCGGCGCGCACCGTCGTCGGATCGGTGACGTCGTAGCCGTGCGTCGAGCCGCGGACCGCCTCGAGGACGGGGGAGAGGTAGAGGTGCGTCACGCCCAGATCGGCCAGGTAGGGCACGCGGCGGGCGGCGTCCTCGAAGGTGAAGGACGGCCCCAGTTGCAGGCGGTAGGTCGCGCCGACGGGCCGCGGTACGCCGGAAGCCATGGGCCCGATCATGCCATCCGTGATCGTCGCCTCCGGTCGCCCCACGCCCACCCGGCGGATGGCCACGCCGCGCGGCGCACGGCTAACGTGGCGCGACATGACGCCCGACGAGATCCTCGACCTGGACACCCGGACGCTCTGGCATCCGTACAGCGCCGTCGGCGGTGCGGGCGCCCGGGTCGTCGCCTCCGCTGAGGGGGTCCGCCTCACCCTCGGGGACGGCACGGAGGTCATCGACGGGATGAGTTCGTGGTGGGCCGCGATCCACGGCTACCGCAACCCCGTGCTCGACGCCGCCGCGAAATCCCAGATCGACACGATGTCGCACGTCATGTTCGGCGGCCTCACCCACGAGAGTGCCGCCCGGCTCGGCGAGCTGTTGGTGCGCATCACCCCCGAAGGCCTGGACCGGGTCTTCCTGGCGGACAGCGGGTCCGTCTCCATCGAGGTCGCCGTGAAGACGGCCCTGCAGTACTGGCGCGCTCGCGGCGTCGCGGGCCGGAACCGCCTGCTGACCTGGCGCGGCGGCTACCACGGCGACACCTTCACCCCGATGAGCGTCTGCGACCCCGACGGCGGCATGCACTCGCTGTGGACCGACGTTCTCGCCACGCAGGTCTTCGCGCCCGCTCCGCCCGCCGAGTACGACGAGGCCTACATCGCCGAGCTCGACCGGCTCGTCGGGGCACATGCCCACGAGCTGGCGGCCGTCATCATCGAGCCCGTCGTCCAGGGTGCGGGCGGCATGCGGTTCCACCCGCCCGCGTACGTCGCCGCGCTCCGCGAGATCACCCGGCGGCACGACGTCCTGCTGATCTGCGACGAGATCGCCACCGGCTTCGGCCGCACCGGGACCCTCTTCGCCAGCGCCGCCGCCGGGATCACCCCGGACATCCTCTGCGTCGGCAAGGCCCTGACCGGCGGCTACCTCACCCTCGCCGCGATGCTCTGCACGGACGAGGTCGCGCTCACCATCTCGAACTCCGATCAGGGTGCGCTCATGCACGGCCCCACGTTCATGGGCAATCCGCTGGCGTGTGCGATCGCCGTCGCCAGCACCGAGCTGTTGCTCTCCCAGGACTGGGCCGCCCGCGTCGCGGCCATCGAACGGGGACTGCGCGACGGGCTCGCGCCGCTGCGCGACGTTCCCGGCGTCGTGGACGTCCGCGTACTGGGTGCCATCGGCGTCGTACAGCTGGACCGGCCCGTCGACATGGTCGCGGCGACCGACGCCACCCTCGCCGCGGGCGTGTGGCTGCGGCCCTTCCGCGACCTCGTCTACACGATGCCGCCGTTCATCAGCACGCCCGACGACGTGGCGGCGATCTGCGGAGGCGTGTCGGCCGCGGTGCGTGCGGCGCTACAGTGAGGGCATGAACGGTGTTCAACTCTCGGCTCGTCGGGGTGTCCGGGCGGATGCGCTCGGGTGGCTCGACGGTTACGCCGCCGATCGCGCGGAGGCGGGCCTCCGTCGGTCGCTCCGTGCGCGCCGACCCGACGAGCCCGGTCTCGATCTGGCCTCGAACGACTACCTCGGGCTGAGCCGTCATCCCCGCGTGCTCGACGCGGCCGCGGACGCGCTCCGCGTCTGGGGGGCGGGGTCGACCGGGTCCCGGCTGGTCACCGGTACGACCGAGCTGCACGAACGGTTCGAGCGCGACCTGGCGGCGTTCGTCGGTGCCGAGGCGGCCCTCTGCTTCTCGTCGGGGTACCTCGCCAACCTCGGTGTGGTCACCGCCCTCGCCGGCCGGGGGGCCCTCGTCGTCTCCGACGGCGGCTCCCACGCCTCCCTCGTCGACGCCTGCCGACTGTCGCGCGCGCGCATCGTCGTCACGCCGCGGGGCGATGTGAACGCCGTTCGAGACGCGCTCGCGGCGCGGTCCGAGGAACGCGCGATCGTGCTCACGGACTCGGTCTACAGCGCCGACGGCGTCCTCGCGCCCGTTGCCGAGCTGTACGCCGTGGTGCGCGACAACGGCGCCGCGCTCGTGGTCGACGAGGCGCACGGCCTCGGCGTCCGCGGTGACGGCGGCCGCGGCCTCGTTCACGAACTGGGGCTCGCCGGCGCGCCCGATCTGGTACTCACCGCCACCATGTCCAAGGCGCTCGGTGCGCAGGGCGGTGCCGTCCTCGGCCCCGACCGCGTGCGCGCCCACCTCATCGACGCCGCGCGTCCCTTCATCTTCGACACCGGCCTCGCCCCCGCGGCGGTCGCCGCCGCGGGCGCCGCGCTGGGTGAGCTGCGGGCGGACCCCGCGCTCGCGGGGCGGGTCCTGGACCGCGCCCGCGCCGTGGCCGCGGGCATCGGCGCGCCCGAGCCGACATCGGCCGTCGTCTCGCTCGTCCTCGGCGACCCGGAACGCGCCGTCGCCGCGCGGGACGCCTGCGCGGCGCAGGGCGTGCACGTCGGGTGCTTCCGGCCCCCGTCGGTCCCGGAGGGCACGTCCCGACTGCGGATCACCGTGCGCGCCGACCTCACCGACGCCGAGGTCGCGACGGCCGTCGTCGCGATCCGGGCGGCCGTCGCGTGATCCTCTGCGTCACCGGCACGTCCACCGGCGTCGGCAAGACCGTCGCAACAGCGGCCCTCGCCGCGGCGCTGCTGCCGAGCGGGCCCGTCACCGTCGTCAAGCCCGCCCAGACCGGCTTCGCCGACGGCGCCGAGTACGACGAGGACGGCCAGCTCGCCGACGCCGCCGAGGTGGCTCGCCTCGCGCCCGGCGCCGTCACCGTCGAGCACCGCCGATACCCCGAACCGCTCGCGCCGCTGACCGCCGCCCGTCGGTCGGGCCTGCCGCCGCTCGCGCGCGACGAGGCCGTCGCCGTCGTCGGTCGGGCGGGCGGCGCCGTGCTCGTGGAGGGCGCCGGCGGCGTACTCGTGCGGCTCGGCGTCGACGAGAATCGAACACCGTTCACCATCATCGACCTCGCGGCCGATCTGGCGGCCCCCGTCGTCGTGGTCGCCGACCCGGCTCTCGGCACCCTCAATCACACCGAGCTCACGGTCCGTGCCCTCGAGGCGGGTGGGGTCGCGTGCGCCGGCGTCGTGCTCTCGCGCTGGCCCGACACCCCGGGCCTGGCCGAGCGGTGCAACCTCGTGGACCTGCCGGAGGTCACGGGCGTCCCGATCGTGGGGCGGATCCCCGACGGTGCCGCCGCGCTCCCGCCCGGACGATTCGCAGCGGCGGCGCCGTCGTGGTTCGACGGGGCCTGGCTCAGCGCGCGATCCAGGCGCTGAGCAGGTCGATCCGCTGCCAGCCGCCCGGAACGTCGAGCGGGTAGCCGGCCGGAGCGGCGGTGCGGGCGATCCGCTCGCGCAGCTGATCGTCGGTGAGGCCGGGGTGCGCGGCGCGGAGCAGGCGCACCGCGCCCGCCGGCACCTGGACGGGGGCGTCGCCGCCGATGCGCGGCAGGCCCCAGCTCAGGTCGCGCCGGTACGCCGCGGCCCCGGCTCCCGTCTCGACGTAGTTCTGCTGGCAGGCGACGACCTCGGCGATGCCGCCGCCGGCGCGCGCCGAGAGGACGGCGCGCAGCTCGGAGCGCGCGCCCGCGACGAGATCGGCGAACCGCGGATCGGCGAGCGCGTCCGATACCGCCGCCTGCGCCAGGATCCGGCCGCCGATCACGTCGAGCGGGTAGTGCACGCCCAGGACCACGCGATGGCGACCGTAGTCGGCGCCGCGCGCGAGCAGCTGCGGGCCGAGTTCGGGGAGGAGCGTGGCGAGGACGATCGCCTCCGCGTAGCCCCAGGCGGTGTGGCCCGACGGGTACGAGCCAGAGCCGCGCACCGAGTCGTACAGATCGGCCCGGCCGTCGCCGTACTTCGTGATCCGGTCCGGGGCGACCTCGAACGGGCGCCGGTACTGGAAGTGCTTCTTCGCGGCGGAGGTGTCGACGTAGGAATTGATGAGCGCCTTCTTGCCGAGGAGGAGCGCGGTGGTCTTCGGGAGCTCGCCGGCCCGCTGGCCGGCGCGGAACGCGGGGGTGAGGCGGCTGCCGAGGGCGTTGACGATGGAGTCGTCGAGGATGCCGTAGTTGTCGTTGACGGCGTAGCGCTGCTCCGCAGGGGTCGCGGCCCGGTTGGTCGCGACAGCGGTGTCGAGGTTCGCGGCGAGGACGGACTTCGGCAGGTCCGAGAACGCGCTCAACTGATCGATGTACGAGTTCGGTGAGGTCCTCGTGGCGCTCGTGTCGGCGACGACGGGGCTCGCGCCGGGTACGGGCTTCGGTGTGAGGGCGCAGGCGACGGCCCCGGGTGCGGCGGTGGCCGGGCCGGCCGCCCACCCGAGTGGAGCGGCCAGCGAGGCGGCCGCGACGGTCGCGACCAGGAACTTCTTCGAACGCAGCTTCATGGGACCACTCTCATGGCGATAGATAGAAAAGGGAAGGAAACGATGTCGGACGATTCGATGAACGTTTCGCCGCTCCGGCTGCGGGGGCTTGAACGCCGTTCACGAATTGAACGCTGTACAGTGCTCGGTAGCCGCGATGCCACGGTGTCGCAGACCACAGCCGACCGACCACAGCCGACGAGGGAGATCACATGACCGGGGTCCTGGCCGACATCATCGAGGTGGCGCGCGAGCAGGTGCTCGAGCGCGGTGAAGGACTGAGCCAGGAGCAGGTGCTGGCCGTGCTGCAGTTGCCCGACGACAAGCTCGACGACGTGCTACAGCTCGCGCACGAGGTGCGCATGAAGTGGTGCGGCCCCGAGGTCGAGGTCGAGGGCATCATCAGCCTCAAGACCGGCGGCTGCCCGGAGGATTGCCACTTCTGCAGCCAGTCGGGCCTGTTCGAGTCGCCCGTGCGATCCGCGTGGATCGACATCCCGTCGCTCGTCGAGGCCGCGAAGCAGACCGCGAAGACCGGCGCCACCGAGTTCTGCATCGTCGCCGCCGTCCGCGGCCCGGACAAGCGGCTGATGAGCCAGGTGGCCGCCGGCATCGAGGCGATCCGCAACGAGGTCGACATCCAGATCGCCTGCAGCCTCGGCATGCTCACCCAGGAGCAGGTCGACGAGCTCAAGGCGATGGGCGTGCACCGCTACAACCACAATCTGGAGACCTCGAAGTCGCACTTCCCGAACGTCGTGACCACCCACTCCTGGGAGGAGCGCTGGGAGACGCTGCGCATGGTCCGCGAGGCGGGCATGGAGGTGTGCTGCGGCGGCATCCTCGGCATGGGGGAGACCCTGGAGCAGCGCGCGGAGTTCGCCGCGAATCTCGCCGAGCTCGAGCCCGACGAGGTGCCGCTCAACTTCCTGAACCCGCGCCCGGGCACGCCCTTCGGCGACCTCGACGTCCTCGAGCCGAACGAGGCGCTCAAGGCCGTCGCCGCCTTCCGCCTGGCCCTGCCCCGCACCATCCTCCGATTCGCCGGCGGCCGCGAGATCACGCTGGGCGACCTCGGCGCGGAGAAGGGCATTCTCGGTGGCATCAACGCCGTGATCGTGGGCAACTACCTCACCACGCTGGGCCGCCCGGCGGAGACCGACCTGGACCTGCTCGGCGAGCTGAAGATGCCGATCAAGGCCCTCAACGAGACGCTGTGACCCTCGTGGCCGACCAGGAGCCGGTGTACGACGTGTACACCGGCAAGCCGCTCGCCGAGGGAGCGCCGGTCTTCGCCGCGGCCAGGCTCGGGCTCGAACCCCCGCGCTACTGCACGTACTGCGCGCGCCGCATGATCGTCCAGGTCAGCCCGCACGGGTGGACAGCACGATGCTCGCGGCACGGCGCGTTCGATTCGTCGACCGGCGAACGCTGACGCCGATGTGCGGCGGTAGTCGTTAGGCTGCTGGCGATGCCTGTTCACACGCTGCCCCGTACCGCCACCGACGTCGTGGTCCCCGTCGTGGTGGGGGCGGTGCTCGGCGCGGCGGCGGCGCTGGTCTGGGGCACGACGGCGCCCGGCGTGCGCGGTGTCGTACTCGACTCCGGGCAGGCGGTGCTTCGCACCGACCAGTTCGACAACTTCTTCGCCGCGACGGTCGTCTTCGTCGTCGTCTCCGCCATCGGTGGCCTGCTCACCGCGGTGGGCCTGTTCCGCGGCGCGCGGCGCACCCCGCGGGGAGTCGCGCGGACGCTCGGCGCCGCTGCGCTCGGTGTCCTCGTCGCAGTGGTCCTCGGCCAGGCGGTCGTGAACGCGCGCTTCACGGGGCCGGGTGCTCCGGGGCTCGATTTCACGGCGGCGCCCTCGATCCGGTTGGACGGCGCCAACGTCCTCGCGCCCGCGGACCACTCGGGCGGCGTTCTGGGGGATCTGGCGTCCTGGGTGCTGGTGCTCGTGTGGCCGGGAGTCGCGGCGTTGACCTGTGTCGTGCTCGCCCTCGTCGGACGGTTGCCGGACGACGACGTGACGGCGCCTGTCCGTGGTCGCGACGACGACGCGGTGGTGATGGACACGGAGCAGGGGACCTTGTCGGCATGACCGTCTCGGCGCCGCTGTTCCGCGTGGTTCGGGGCGACATCACACGGCTGCGCGCTGATGTCGTCGTCAACGCGGCGAACCGGGCGATGCGCGGCGGCGGTGGCGTGGACGGAGCGATCCATCGCGCCGGTGGCCCCGAGATCCTGGCGGACTGCGTGCGCCGGTTCCCCGACGGGCTGCCCACCGGCGGCGTCGGCTGGACGACCGCGGGCGACCTACCGGCGCGGTACGTCGTGCACGCGGTCGGCCCGAACCGTGCCGCGGGGGAGTCGGACCCGTCCCTCCTGCGGTCGTGCTACTCCGGCGCCATCCGGACGGCGACCGATCTCGGGGCCCGCTCGATCGCGTTCCCGCTGATCAGCGCCGGTGTCTACCGGTGGCCGCTCGACGACGCGATCCGGATCGCGATCGAGACGATCCTGACGACCCCCGGTGCGGTGGAGCTCGTCACTCTGGCCGTCTTCGACGACGCCGCGCACGAGCGGGCGACGGCGCTCCTGCAGGGCGGCCTCGCCGATCGGTTCGTGCCGTTCCGGATCCTCGACGCCGTCGCGCATCTGCACGCCGCGGGCTACCACCAGGTGCGCTGCAGGCCGTACGTCTACGACCGGGCACTGGCGCGCCGAGGTCGAGGTGGCGGGCCGGCGCGCGGACGATGCAGCGGTCGCGCGCTACTCGTCGGCCGCGGGACAGATGTACCTCGATGTGCGGGTCGAGCCGTGGACCAGCCCGCTCGAACTCGCAGCAGCGATGCTGCGCCACCTCGACCGGGATCTCGTGCCGGATCTCGACCCCCGGCATGACGCGTACGTGCGGTGGTTCGACGGTCTGAGGGCCCTCAGTGCGCGCCGACGCGCGGTACCGGTCGCGTACCGCGAGTACGACGAGCAGCCCGGATGGACGGTCGGCGACGGTCCGCGCTACCCGGACCCGCCCGACGACGACTGAGCACGGTCCCGGGCGACGGCGGTTCAGTCTCCCGTGTGTCCGCGGAGGAGGTCCGCGAAATCGGTGACGGGGCCCAGGTCGAGGGTCTTGCCGGAGCGCTGGGGCGCGCCGAGGTCCGATGGTCCGCCGAAGCCGGCCACGGCACCGTCGGCCTGGACGAGCGCGCCGGCCAGCTCCGCACCGGCCCGCGAGATCCGCGCGGCGAGTTCGGACGAGCCGAAGTCCTCGGTCGCGGCGAACACCCCGGTCGGGAGGATCTGCGCACGCAGGTAGCTGAACAGCGGCCGCAGCGCGTGATCGAGGACCAGCGAGTGGCGCGCCGTCCCGGCGGTGGCCGCGACGAGCACCGGGACGCCGGTCAGGGCGTCGGGGTCGAGGGCGTCGAAGAACATTTTGAACAGTCCGCTGTAGCTCGCGGTGAACACCGGGGAGACGGCGATCAGGCCGTCCGCCGCGGCGATCGCGTCCTTCGCCGCGCTGAGCGCGGGCGTCGGGACGCCGGTGGTCATGACGGTCGCGAGGTCGCGGGCGAGCTCGCGCACCTCGATGACGGTCACGTCGACGGCCTCGCCGCGGGCGGACACCGCGGCCCGCGTGGCGTCGGCCAGTTGGTCCGCCAAGAGGCGGGTCGACGACGGTTCGGAGACGCCGGCCGATACGACGGCGAGTGATCGGGTCATCGTCAGGCCTCCTTCGCGGCGGCGAGGTCCTGGGCGGGCAGCACCAGGTGGTGCGGCGAGTCCGGGCCGGCGGCGACGAGCGAGGCGTGGGTCGGCGGGTCCGACGGGACGTGCGCCGGGCGGCGCAGCTCGAACTCCTTGCGGAGGACGGGGACCACCTGCGTGCCGAGGATCTCGACCTGCTCGAGGACCTGGTCCAGCGGGAGGCCGGCGTGGTCGAGGAGGAACAGCTGGCGCTGGTAGTCGCCCGCGTAGTCCGTGAAGCCGAGGGTCTTCTCGATCACCTGCTCGGGTGTCCCGACGGTGAGCGGGGTCATCTGCTCGAAGTCCTCCAGCGACGGGCCGTGGCCGTAGACGGGGGCCTCGTCGAAGTAGGGGCGGAAGCGGCGCTTCGCCTCGGCCTCGGTCTCGGCCATGAACACCTGGCCGCCCAGCCCCACGATCGCCTGGTCGGCGGATCCGTGGCCGTAGTGCTCGAACCGCTGCCGGTACAGGCGCACCATCTGCTCGGTGTGCTCCTTGTTCCAGAAGATGTTGTTGTGGAAGAAGCCGTCGCCGTAGAAGGCCGCCTGCTCGGCGATCTCGGGGGACCGGATGGAACCGTGCCACACGAAGGGCGGCGTGCCGTCGAGCGGCGCCGGCGTCGAGGTGTAGCTCTGCAGCGGCGTCCGGAACTGGCCCTCCCAGTCGACGACGGGCTCGCGCCACAGCCGCCGCAGCAGGTGGTAGTTCTCGATGGCCAGCGGGATGCCCTGGCGGATGTCCTTGCCGAACCACGGATACACCGGGCCGGTGTTGCCGCGGCCCAGGGTGAGGTCGACACGGCCCTCGGCGAGGTGCTGGAGCATCGCGTAGTCCTCGGCGATCTTCACCGGGTCGTTCGTGGTGATGAGCGTCGTCGCGGTGCTGAGGGTCAGGTGCTGCGTCTTGGCCGCGATCCAGCCGAGCAGCGTGGTGGGTGAGCTGGGGACGAACGGCGGATTGTGGTGCTCGCCGGTGGCGAAGACGTCGAGGCCCACCTCCTCTGCCTTGAGCGCGATCCTCGTCATCGCCTCGATGCGTTCGTGCTCGCTGACGGTGGTGCCGGTGGTCGGATCCGTGGTGACGTCGCCGACGCTGAAGATTCCGAACTGCATGTCCATCCTTCCCGATCGGGCCCCTGTCCGGGCCCTTCGGCAACTGTAACGGACTGCGGTCCGATTATGTTCCCGGGTCGGGTTCGCGTGATGGATGCCGGGTCACAGGGGCTCGCGGCGCAGTACGTCGGACGAGTTGAGGATGATCACCTCGCGGTCACTCTCGGTGAGGGCGGTGACGAAGCCGGACTCGACCTTGAGCACGTGAGCGGTGATGACGCCGGTCCTCGTGTGCAGGCGCTCCGCAGGTGACCACGGCGTGCGTTCGACGGCGGCGAGCAGGAGTACGGCGATGGCCGCGATGGAACCGACCTCGCGCACCGCGAAGTCGACGGTCCGCCCGCTGAGCCCCTCCGCGAACCAGTGCTTCACGGCGAGGATCGCCAGCGCGATCAGCGCGGCGCCGATCGGGACCCACACGTAGCCGTAGGTGATCGCCAGGGCGATGGCGGCGGTCGCCAGTACAGCGACCAGGAGCGCGGACCACACGCTGGTGGGGGACCTGGTCTGCATCCGCCAGACGAGGCGCACCGCCGAGAGCGGGAGCAGGATCATGACCAGCACACTGGTGAATTCGGGGTCGCTCATCAACGTGCCGAGCACGATCGTCAGGGCGCTGTTGACGTCGGTGACCGCCATGATCCGCGAGGCCACTCGCCAGTCCCATTCGGAGACGACCAGCAGGCGGAGCACCACGAACAGGACGGCGACGCTCGCGCCGGTCCCCAGGGTGCGCACGATCCGCGCGTCGGTGGCGTCCGCCAGCTTCTTCGCCATGGCACGGTCCTGCGCCGTGTCGTCCGTCTCGGCTCCACTCACACGCGGATCGTAGTCACGGCGGCGCCCTCCGTGGTTGCGATCGCGATCGACCGGTGCCCGGAGGGTGCAGACGGTACTTGTTTTCGTACCGCAATTTCCACTGCGATCGTCGCGAAAGCTGTCCTACCATCGGATTCGTCCGTACCGACAGAGGCGCTGAACATGTCGACACTCACCGACCTGCAACTGCTGACCGAACTCGAACCCGTGGTGGAGGACAACATCAACCGCCACCTGCGCGTCGCGAAGGACTGGAACCCGCACGACTACGTGCCGTGGGACGAGGGCCGCAACTTCGCCGCGCTCGGCGGCACCGACTGGGAGCTCGCGCAGTCGCCGCTCTCCGAGGTGGCGCGGGTCGCCATGATCACCAACCTGCTCACCGAGGACAATCTGCCGTCGTACCACCGCACCATCGCCGAGAACTTCTCGCTCGACGGCGCGTGGGGAACCTGGGTGGGCCGGTGGACCGCCGAGGAGAACCGGCACAGCATCGCGATGCGCGACTACCTGCTCGTCACGCGGTCGGTCGACCCGGTGAAGCTCGAGCGCGACCGGATGACGCACCTGGAGCTGGGCGTGGAGGCGCCGGACGAGTACGGCGGCGTGCTCGATCAGGTCGTCTACGTGACGATCCAGGAGCTCGCGACCAGGATCAGTCATCGGCAGACCGCGCGGGTGTGCGACGAGCCGGTCGCGGATGCGCTGCTCAAGCGGATCGCCACCGACGAGAACCTGCACATGATCTTCTACCGGAACCTCACCGCCGCGGCCCTGGAGATCGCGCCCGACCAGGTGCTGAAGTCGATCGTCAAGGTGACCACGAACTTCGTCATGCCGGGCGAGGGGAAGCCCGATTTCCGGCGCAACGGTGTGCTCATGGTCAAGCACGGGATCTACGACCTGCGGCAGCACCTCGACGACGTGCTCCGCCCGATCTTCAAGGTCTGGGGCCTGTTCGACCGGACCGACGTCTCCGGCGCGGGTGAGCAGTACCGCGACGAACTCGGCCGGTACCTCGAGAAACTGGAGGCGGACGTGGTCCGGTTCGAGGAGAGCCGGGCGCGCGCCGTCGAGCGCGAGCGGGCGCGGGCGGAACGCCGGTCGGCCTGAGGGCTGAGCTGCGACGGTGCGCGTCAGCCCGGTGCGTCAGCCCGGTGCGTCAGCCCGGTGGGCGTAGGGTCGCGAACTCGTCCGTGATCCGCAGGTAGGAGTCGGTGAACCGGTACAGCGCGGGCGGGCGGCCGCGTGTCGCCTGGCCGGTCTCGCCCGTCGCGGTGATGACCGACCGCCGGGACAGGATGCGGAGCAGGTTCGTCGAATCCACGGGGTAGCCCAGGACCGCGACGTAGATGTCGCGCAGCTGCGACACCGGGAACGCCCGCGGTGCCAGCGCGAAGCCGATGTTCGAGTACGACAGCCGCGCGGCCAGCCGGGCGCGCGCCCGGTGCACCATGGCCGCGTGATCGAACGCCATCGTCGGGAGCGCGTCGACGGAGTGCCAGGTCGTGTCGTCGGGCAGACGCGGGTCCGTGCCCGAGCGGACCAGGCCGAGGAAGACGGATGCCAGCGTGCGGTCGGCGTGCTCCGTCGCGGGCACGCGGTGCGGATCGGAGAACTCCGCGAACTGTTCGAGGTGCGCGACCTCCGTGAGGTCGACCTTCTCCGCGAGGAGCCGGCGGGCGCTGGTCGGCAGGTCCTCGCGCGCGTCGAGGAGCCCGCCGGGGAGTGCCCAAGCGCCCTGGTCGGGCGCCAGGGCGCGCTGCCAGAGCAGCACCTCGACGGTGCCCTCGCTGACGCGGAACACGACGGAAAGCACTTCGTGTGCGACGCGCGGCGGGGGAGCGGTGCTAGCATCGGCCATATATCGATCATAGGTCGATAAATCATCGGATCGAGAAAGGGAGGCGAGATGACCACAGCCACGTCCGCCACCACGGAGTTCACCTCGCCGCTCTACGACCGGATCGTCGAAGGCGGTGGGATGTACACCGGCGTCGACGGCGACCGCGAATGGGCGGCCGAGGTCAAGCGCCTCGCGAAGCTCCGCGACGCCACGATCCTGGCCCACAACTACGAGCTGCCGGCGATCCAGGACGTCGCCGACTTCGTCGGCGACTCGCTGGCGCTCTCCCGCATCGCGGCCGACGTCTCGACGTCCACCATCGTGTTCTGCGGCGTCCACTTCATGGCCGAGACGGCGAAGATCCTCAGCCCGGAGAAGACGGTGCTCATCCCGGACCAGCGCGCGGGATGTTCCCTCGCGGATTCGATCAAAGCCGTCGAGCTGCAGGAGTGGAAGGATGAGCACCCCGGCGCCGTCGTCGTCTCCTACGTGAACACCACCGCCGAGGTGAAGGCGCTCACCGACATCTGCTGCACCTCGTCGAACGCCGTCGAGGTCGTGCAGTCGATCCCCGAGGAGACCGAGATCCTCTTCCTGCCCGACCAGTTCCTCGGCGCGCACGTCAAGCGCGTCACCGGCCGGCAGAACATGCACATCTGGGCCGGCGAGTGCCACGTACACGCCGGCATCAACGGTGACGAGTTGGCCGCGCAGGCCAAGGCCCACCCCGACGCCGACCTGTACGTGCACCCCGAATGCGGCTGCGCCACTTCCGCGCTGTACCTGGCCGGCGAGGGCGCGGTCCCGGACGACCGCGTGAAGATCCTCTCCACCGGCGGCATGCTCGACGCCGCCCGCGAGACCGCAGCCAAGGAGGTCCTCGTCGCCACCGAGGTCGGCATGCTGCACCAGCTGCGCATGGCCGCACCCGGCGTGGACTTCCGCGCCGTCAACGACCGTGCGTCCTGCAAGTACATGAAGATGATCACCCCCGCGGCCCTGCTGCGCTGCCTGGTCGAGGGCAAGGACGAGGTCTTCGTGGACGCCGAGATGGCCGCCGCCGGGCGGAAGGCCGTGACGCGGATGATCGGGATCGGGCAGCCCGGCGGCGGGGAATGACCACCGCCGCCGGGAGCGGATCGAGTGCCCCGCAGGGGTTCCCGCTGGACGGCACCGCTGTCGCCGACCTGCTCGTCGTCGGCGCGGGCGTCGCGGGCCTGACCGCCGCGGTCGCCGCGGCGGACGCGGGCCTGGCGGTGACGGTGCTGTTCAAACCGTCGACCGGGGGCGCTCCGTCGACCTCGACGGCGTACGCGCAGGGCGGGATCGCCGTCGTCGATCCGTCGGACCCGGAGGACTCGATCGACCGGCACGTCGCCGATACCGTGGCGGCCGGCGGCCCGCTGGTCGACGTGGTGGCGACGCGCTCGATCCTCGCCGACGGTCCCGCAGCTGTGGACCGGCTGATCAGCTGGGGCGCCGAGTTCGACAGGCGCCTCGACGGGCGGCTCAAGCGGACCCGCGAGGGCGGGCACACCGTCTCCCGGATCATCCACGCGGGCGGGGACGCCACCGGCGCCGAGGTGCAGCGAGCACTCACCGCCGCTGCGAAGACGCGGCCCACGCTCGTCGCGCGGCCCGCCCAGGCGTACGCGCTGCTGGCCGACGGTGACCGCGTCCTCGGGGTCCGGACGGCGGAGGGGGACGCCTTCGGGCGCACCGTGCTCCTCGCGACCGGCGGTGCGGGGCATCTGTTCTCGAGCACCACCAACCCGCTCGGCGCGACCGGCGACGGCATCGCCCTCGCGGCCGCGGCGGGCGCGGACGTGTGCGAGCTCGAGTTCGTGCAGTTCCACCCGACCATGCTCTACACCCCGGGAGCGCGGGGCAGGCGCCCGCTGATCTCCGAGGCCGTGCGCGGCGAGGGCGCGCACCTGGTGGACGCGAACGGGGAATCCGTCATGGACGGCGTGCACCCGATGGGCGACCTCGCCCCGCGCGACGTGGTGGCGCGGGCCGTCACCGACGCGATGGAGCGCACGGGAGCGCCGTGCGCCTACCTCGACGCGACGATGATCCCCGATGTCGCGGAGCGCTTTCCGACGGTGACCGAGGCGGTGCGGGCGGCGGGTCTCGACCCGCAGACCGACCTCGTCCCGGTGGTCCCCGGCGCGCACTACCTGTGCGGCGGCGTGGTCACCGACCTGCGCGGCGCGACCGGAGTCCCCGGGCTCTACGCCGCGGGTGAGGTGGCCCGCACGGGCCTGCACGGGGCGAACCGGCTCGCGTCCAACAGCCTGCTCGAAGCCCTCGTGATGGGCTTGCGGGTCGCGGCCGCCGCGGTGTCGGCACCCGCCCTCGACGTGATCCCCGGCGCGGTCCGCGAGATCGCGCCTCCGCAGGCCCGGGCGGAACGGGAAGCCCTGCAGGACGCCATGACCCGGTCGTGCGGGGTGCGGCGCACCGTCGCCGGCCTGGCCGACCTGACCGCGCTCCTGGACGATCCGGCCTTCGTGGCGGACCGTCCCGCGGTATCTTCCCGGGACCGGGAGGACGCCGTGCTCACCGCGGTGGCGCGGCGGATGGCGGGGCAGGCCCTGACCAGGCAGGAATCCGTGACCGAGGTAGTGGAGGTACGCCCGTGACCGAGCTGACGCTGGAGCCCGACCGCGCCGAGGTGGTGCGCCTGATCCGCACCGCTCTCGACGAGGACCTCCGCTACGGCCCGGACGTGACCAGCGAGGCCACCGTGCCCGCGGGGGCCACCACACTCGCGAAGGTCGTCAGCCGCGAGCACGGGGTGCTCGCGGGGATCCCCGTCGCGGAGTGGGTCCTCGACGAGGTGGTCGGCCCCGGCAACTACCGGGTCCCCGCGAAGATCGCGGACGGCACCGTGATCGCGCCCGGTGATGTGGCGATGGCCATCGAGGGCCCGACGCGGGCTCTGCTCACCGCGGAGCGGACCCTGCTCAACGTCGTCACCCACCTCTCGGGCATCGCGACCGCCACGGCGGCGTGGGTGGCCGAGGTGGAGGGCACCGGCGCCAGGATCCGCGACAGCCGCAAGACCCTCCCCGGTATGCGTGCGCTGCAGAAGTACGCGGTTCGCGCCGGCGGAGGAGTGAACCATCGAATGGGGCTCGGCGACGAGGCGCTCATCAAGGACAATCACGTGGTGGCCGCGGGCTCCGTGACCGCCGCGATCGAGGCGGTGCGCCGCCGCGCGCCCGGCGTCCCGCTCGAGGTGGAGGTGGACTCGCTCGAACAGCTCGAGGAGGCCTTCGCACTCGGTGTCGACCTGGTGCTGCTCGACAACATGCCGCTGTGGATGACGCAGTCCGCCGTTCAGCGCCGTAAGAAGCTCGCGCCGCGCACCAAGTTGGAGTCGTCGGGTGGGCTCTCCCTCGACGTCGCGGCGGACTACGCCCGGACCGGCGTCGATTA
The DNA here is from genome assembly GCF_900631615.1 of Tsukamurella paurometabola. Taxonomy (NCBI): domain Bacteria; kingdom Bacillati; phylum Actinomycetota; class Actinomycetes; order Mycobacteriales; family Tsukamurellaceae; genus Tsukamurella; species Tsukamurella paurometabola. Next base: position 4,049,808 of record NZ_LR131273.1, on the reverse strand, counting down.
TCTCGCCGTGGGCGCTCTGACGCATTCGGTGAAGGCGCTCGACCTGGGCCTCGATCTCTAGGCGCGCCGGCGCCGCTCAGTCGCCACTGGCCAGGCTCACGACGAGGTTGATCGTGGTGGCCAGGATGCCGTTCGCGAAGACGAACGACAGCAAGGTGTGGCGGAGCGTCTCCGCGCGGACGGCGCTGGACGTGATCGCGGTGTCCGAGACGCAGTACGCCGTGCCGAAGGCCAGTGAGATGTAGGCGAAGTCGGTGTAGCGCGGCGGCTGGGACTGGTTGAAATCGATCCCGCCCGGCTGCGGGGTGTCGTAGTAGGTCTGGGCGTACCGCAGTGTGAACAGCAGGTGCATCATGAGCCAGGAGAGGATCGTGGTGCTCACTGCGAGGCCGCCGAGAGCGAGCCTGCCTCCGGGGGTCGCGGAGTGGGCGTCCGCCATGACGATCGCCACGGCGACCAGGCTCGCGAGGGCGCACGTCGTGGTGAGGGCGTTGCCGAGCCGCCGCCGCGGATCCTCCTCGGTCGAGTGCGCCGCGGTGGTCGGCGCGTCCATCGGGGAGATGGTGAGCCAGACCCAGACCACGTAGATCCCCGCTGCGGCCGCCCACCCCGCTGCCGGTGCGTGCCGCCATGAGTCCAGCGCGCCCACCGCGACGGCCACACCGCCGCCGGCGAGTGCCATGACGGTGGCCCGGATCCGCGCCACCGCGGCCCGGCGGCGCGCCACTGCGGGCCGGCTGCCCTCCGAACCGGTTGCAGTCGCATCGTTCGACATGGGGTGATCTAAGCACCCGGCCGCCACGCCCGCGCCGCGCGCGTGGATTCGGGCGGTGCCGGGGCCGCGCAGCGCACCGCACCGGCGGGGCGCACAATGGAACCCATGATCGTGAACGCATATGGAGCCGTGTCCGCAACCGAGCCGCTGGAGCCGATGACGATCGAGCGCCGCGATCCCGGCCCCCACGACGTACAGATCGCCGTCCGGTACGCGGGCATCTGCCACAGTGACATTCACACCGTCCGTAGCGAGTGGGGGCCTGCCCGGTACCCCGTGGTGCCCGGCCACGAGATCGCGGGCGAGGTCACCGCGATCGGCTCGGAGGTCACCAAGTTCGCGGTCGGCGACCGCGTCGGCGTCGGCTGCTTCGTCGACTCGTGTCGTGAGTGCGCCGCGTGCCTGCGCGGCGAGGAGCAGTACTGCGAGCGCGGCATGGTGGGCACCTACAACGCGAAGGGCCGCGACGGGCAGCCGACTCAGGGTGGCTACTCGACGGGCATCGTCGTGGACGAGAACTACGTGCTCCGGGTGCCCGAGAGCATCGACTACGCCGCAGCGGCGCCGCTGCTGTGCGCCGGGATCACGCTGTTCAGCCCGCTGCGTCACTGGAACGTCGGCCCGGGCAGCAGGGTCGCGATCATCGGACTGGGCGGCCTCGGCCACATGGGCGTCAAGCTGGCGGCGGCGATGGGCGCGGAGGTCACAGTGCTCAGCCAGTCGCTGAAGAAGATGGAGGACGGTCTGCGTCTCGGCGCCCAGCACTACTACGCGACCTCCGATCCCGACACCTTCAAGGTGCTGCGCAACCGCTTCGACGTCATCATCAACACGGTCTCGGCGAACCTCGACATGCACCCGTACTTCGGGATGCTGGCCGTCGACGGCACGCTCGTCGAGGTCGGCCTGCCGGAGCACCCGGTGCCGGTCAACGTCTTCGACCTGACCCGCAACCGCCGCAGCTTCGCCGGCTCGATGATCGGCGGTATCGCGCAGACCCAGGAGATGCTGGACTTCTGCGCGGAGCACGGAATCGGCTCGGAGATCGAGCTGATCTCCGCCGATCAGATCAACGAGGCCTACGAGCGGGTGATCGCCTCGGACGTGCGGTACCGGTTCGTGATCGACACCGCGACGCTCGAGGCGCCCTCCGCCGGCTGAGGCGGAGCGGCCCGCTCAGAGCTGGTTGACCCGGATCAGATTGCCGGCCGGGTCGCGGAAGGCGCAATCGCGGACACCGTAGTCCTGGTCCATCGGCTCCTGCACCACGTCCGCGCCCGCGCCGGCGACGCGCTCGAACAGTGCGTCCAGGTCGTCGGTCGAGAGCGTGACCGCGGTGTAGGCGCCCTTCGCGATGAGGTCGAGGACCGTCTGCCGTTCTTCCTCCGTGACTCCGGGATCCATCGCCGGCGGGTGCAGCAGGATCGAGGTCTGCGGTTGGCCGGCCGGACCGATCGTGATCCAGCGCAGGTCCTGGTAGCCGACGTCCTTGCGGACCTCGAAGCCGAGGATGTCGCGGTAGAAGCCGAGGGCCGCCTCGGCGTCGGTGTGGGGCAGGTAGGCGAGCGAGATCGTGAGGTTCATACCGCCCACGTTATGGGGGCGGCGCGTACGGTGCTTCTCGATTCCTGACCGGTCTCATCACCTGCCGGGCGAGGCACGCCGGGATCCCCTCGGCGGCAGCGCCGTGGTCGCGCTTGTAGACGCTGGGCGGCACGCCCACGAGTTCGGTGAACCGCGTACTGAACGTCCCCAGCGAGGAGCAACCGACGGCGAAGCAGGCGTCGGTCACGGAGACGTCGCCGCGGCGCAGCAGCATCATCGCCCGTTCGATCCGCCGGGTCATGAGGTAGGAGTAGGGCGATTCGCCGTAGACGCGTTTGAACTCGCGGCTCAGGTGGCCCGCGGAGATGTGGGCGCCGCGGGCCAGGTCCTCGACGTCGAGCGGCTGTGCGAACTCCCGGTCGATGCGGTCGCGCACGCGACGCAGCACCGCGAGATCCCGCGCCCGCTGCGCGGGATCAGGACTCCGGGCGCCACTTCTTGGCGTACTCATCGACGTACTCCTGCCCGGTGAGCGCCTGGATCTCCTGCATGAGCCGGTCGGTGACCGAGCGCTCGAGCTGGTGCCGCTCGTCGGGATCCGACGGGATGTCGTACTCGATCGGCTCGATGGGCTTGGCGAACTTCACCTGCACCCGTTCCGCGTGCCAACTGAACGGACCGGGAGGGGAGACCTTGTCGGTGCCGATCACCCCGACGGGGATGATCGGCACGTTCGCCTCGAAGGCGATCCGGACCAGGCCGGTGCGGCCGCGGTAGAGCCGGCCGTCGGGGGACCGGGTGCCCTCGGGGTACATGCCGACGAGACGGCCCTCGGAGAGGAGCTTCTTCGCGGTGTTCAGCGCCGCCGCCGCCGCGTCACCGCCGCTGCGGTCGATCGGCACCTGGCCGGTCTGGGTGTAGAAGAACTTCTGCAGCTTCCCCGAGAGGCCGGGTGCCGTGAAGTAGTCGCTCTTGGCGAGGTAGGAGATGCGGCGCGGCACCACCAGCGGCACGAAGAGCCAGTCGGCGATCGACAGGTGGTTGCCGGCCAACAGGGCCGGACCGTCGGCCGGGATGTTCTCCAGGCCCTCGACGGTGGGCCGGTTCACCAACCGGATCGTCGGTCCCACCGACACGTGCTTGATCAGCCAGTACAGGAGGCCCTGGTCGCCGTGGTTGGTCTCAGCCATGGCGGATAACTTACCGGACCGTCAGGTCTCGCCGGGAGGCGAAGTCGTGGGGCAGGATGGAGCTGTGACGGCCTCCACATCCTCGACCGACTACACGGCGCCGCACTGGGATCGGTCCGCGCTCGTCCTCATCGACGTCCAGAACGACTTCGTCCACGGGCCCACGCCGATCCCGGGGACGGCGGGGCTGGTCCCGGCGATGGCTCGCCTCGCCGCGGCCTTCCGCGGGGCCGGTCGGCCCGTCGTGCACGTGGTCCGCCTGTACGTGCCCGGCGGATCCGACGTCGACCCCGTCCGACGGTCCGCCGTGGAGGCGGGGGCGCGGATCGCGGCGCCCGGCAGCAGGGGCGCCGAGGTGCCCGAGGAGTTGCTCGGCGCCCGGCTCGACCCGGAGCTGCTGCTCTCGGGGGCACCGCAGGAGGTGGGCGCCGCGGAGGTGGTGCTGTTCAAGCCGCGGTGGTCGGCGTTCCACCGGACTCCACTGGACGGGCACCTGCGCGGCCTCGGCGTCGACACGGTGGTCGTGGCGGGGTGCAATCTACCCAATTGCCCGCGGGCGACGCTGTTCGACGCCTCCGAGCGGGACTACCGGGCGGCGGTCGTCGCGGATGCGACGTCGCAGGCGACCGAGCAGCGTCTCGACGACCTCCGGCTGATCGGCGTGGAGGTGGTGGAGACCGCGGAGGTGGTCGATGCCCTGGCCGGAAACCCGGTGGCACCGGACCCATAGAATGGAGCCATGTCTGATCTGCAGCTGAGCCGTCTCGACCTGCGCGGTCGTCGCCCGTCGCTCGCCGAGCTGCGTGCGGCGCTCCCGCGCGGCGGAGTCGATGTGGACGCGGTGGTGCCGCAGGTGCGGCCCATCGTCGATGCGGTCGCCGAGCGCGGCGCGGAGGCCGCCCTCGACTTCGGTGCGCAGTTCGACGGCGTCCGCCCGGCAACGGTCCGGGTCCCCGCTGCGGCGCTGGAGCGTTCGCTCGCCGAGCTCGACCCCGCGATCCGCGAGGCGTTGGAGACCGCGATCGGCCGAGTCCGCACCGTCCACGCCGACCAGCGGCGCGTCGACACGGTCACCGAGGTGGTGCCCGGCGGCACCGTCACCGAGCGGTGGATCCCGGTCGACCGGGTCGGCCTGTACGTGCCCGGCGGCAACGCCGTCTACCCGTCGTCCGTCGTGATGAACGTCGTCCCCGCGCAGATCGCCGGCGTCGGCTCCCTCGTGGTGCTCTCGCCCGCACAGAAGGACTTCGACGGGTTGCCCCACCCCACGATCCTCGCCGCGTGTGCGCTCCTCGGCGTCGACGAGGTGTGGGCCACGGGCGGCGCGCAGGGCATCGCCCTCGCCGCGCACGGCGGCACGGACCTGGACGGTGCCGAGCTGGCCCCCGTCGACCTGATCACCGGCCCCGGCAACATCTACGTCACCGCCGCGAAGCGGCTGTGCCGCGGTCTGGTCGGCATCGACGCGGAGGCCGGCCCGACGGAGATCGCGATCCTCGCCGACCACACAGCCGACCCGGTGCACGTGGCCGCCGACCTCATCAGCCAGGCCGAGCACGACGTCATGGCGGCCTCGGTGCTGGTCACGCCGTCGCCCGAGCTCGCGGACCGGGTCGACGAGGCGTTGACGGCCCAGCTCGAGGTCACCCGGCACCGGGAGCGGGTGAACACCGCGCTGCGCGGCCCGCAGTCCGGCACCGTGCTCGTGGACGGCATCGACGAGGGCCTCGCGGTGGTCAACGCCTACGCGGCGGAGCACCTCGAGATCCAGACCGCGGATGCTCGGGAGGTCGCGGCCCGGGTGCGCGCAGCGGGAGCGATCTTCGTCGGCCCGCACTCGCCCGTGAGCCTCGGCGATTACGCCGCCGGTAGCAATCACGTGCTCCCGACCGCCGGTTGCGCGCGACACAGCTCGGGTCTATCGGTGCAGACCTTCCTGCGCGGGGTGCACGTCGTCGAGTACGACGAGGCCGCGCTCAAGGACATCGCCGGCACCGTGATCACCCTGGCCGAATCGGAGGACCTCCCGGCCCACGGTGAGGCCGTGCGGCTGCGGTTCGAGTCGCTGAAGGGTGGCCCCGCGTGAACCCGCTGCCCGGCGAGGCGGTGAGCCTGGATCAGTTGCCGATCCGGGACACGTTGCGCGGTAAGGAGCCCTACGGCGCGCCGCAGCTCCCCGTCGCCGCCGCGATGAACACCAACGAGAACCCGCACCCGCCGAGCCCCGCGCTCGTCGCCGACATCGCGAAGGCCGTCGGCGAGGCCGCGGCCGCGATGAACCGGTACCCGGACCGCGACCTGGCCGCGCTGCGGAACCGGCTGGCGGAGTACGTCACCGAGCGGACCGGCACCGTCGTGGGGCCGCAGAACGTGTGGGCGGCCAACGGCTCCAACGAGATCCTCCAGCAGGTGCTGCAGGTCTTCGGCGGGCCCGGGCGCACCGCGATGGGCTTCGTGCCCAGCTACTCCATGCACCCGATCATCTCGGACGGCACCGATACGCACTGGATCGCGGGCAAGCGGACGGCCGACTTCGGCCTCGACGTGGATTACGCGGTCGGCGCGATCGATGAGCTGCGCCCCGACGTCCTGTTCCTGACGAACCCGAACAACCCGACCGGCCACCTCATCGCCGAGGACGACCTGATCCGGTTGATCGAGGCCGCGCCGGGCATCGTCATCGTCGACGAGGCGTACGGGGAGTTCAGTGCCGGACCGTCGGCGGTGCGGCTGCTGGACCGCTTCGGCGACAAGCTGATCGTCAGCCGCACGATGAGTAAGGCCTTCGCCTTCGCCGGTGGCCGCGTCGGCTACCTCGTGGCGGCGCCCGCCATCGTCGGGGCGATCCAGCTGGTCCGCCTGCCGTACCACCTCTCGGTGTTCACGCAGGCGGCGGCGATCGCGGCGATCGACCATCGCGCGGAGACGCTGGCCTCGGTGGCGCACCTGTCGGCCGAGCGCGACCGGATCTCCGCGCGGCTGCGCGAGCTCGGCTACGACGTGGTCGAATCGCACGCCAACTTCATCCTGTACGGCGGCTTCGCCGACGAGGCGGCCGCGTGGCGGACCTATCTCGACGGCGGGGTCCTGGTGCGCGACATGCACATCCCGGGGCACCTGCGCGTGTCGGTGGGGCTGGACCACGAGAACGACGCCTTCCTCGCGATCAGCGAGAAGCTGGCACCGAAACAGAAGTGAGTGACCGCGATGACTGACCGACCGACCGCCCGGATCGCCCGCATCGAGCGCACCACGAAGGAATCCTCCATCGTGGTCGAGATCAACCTCGACGGCACCGGCACCACTGAGATCGCCACCGGCGTCCCCTTCTTCGATCACATGCTCACGGCGTTCGGCCAGCACGGCAGCTTCGACCTGACGGTGCAGGCCAAGGGCGACGTCGAGATCGACGCCCACCACACCGTCGAGGACACCGCGATCGTGCTCGGTCAGGCGATCGCGGAGGCGTTGGGCGACAAGAAGGGTATCCGCCGGTTCGGCGACTGCTTCATCCCCATGGACGAGACGCTGGCGCACGCCTCCGTGGACGTCTCCGGGCGTCCTTACGCGGTCCACACCGGCGAGCCCGACTACCTGGTGAGCTCGGTGATCGGCGGCTACCCCGGCGTTCCGTACTCGACGGTGATCAACCGGCACGTCTTCGAGTCGCTCGCCATGAACGCCCGGATCGCGCTGCACGTCCGCGTGCTCTACGGCCGTGATCCGCACCACATCACCGAGGCGGAGTTCAAGGCCGTCGCGCGCGCGCTGCGCGCCGCCGTCGAGCCCGACCCCCGCGTCACCGGCGTCCCGTCGACCAAGGGCACGCTCTAGCCGAGGCTCGACTGCGCCCCGGCGGTGCGAGCGCGGAGTCGCGCGATGGCGCGCCTGATCAGAGAACGCGCCATGAGGAGGCCGATGACGAGTGCGACGACTTCGGCGATGAGGCGATGAGGTTCAGGCGGATCGCGCCGCGACGGATGTCGCGCATCTCGTCGTAATTCGACACGGTGACCCGCCCGGTCGTCGCCGCCACCTCGTGCGGGACGATTCCGCTGGGCAGCAACGTTTCCCTGTACTCGTTGCGTCCCCGGGATCCGCCCGGGCCGCCGCTGCTGTGCTCGTGGCGGCACAGGTCCGCCCGCTGCATGGCGACGAAGCCGCACGTGGGCGCACCGAAGTAGGCTCGGGTGCTCGTCGGCAGGCTGATGATCGCACCGCCGGTGAAGACGACCGCGAAGATCGCCACGACGCAGATCGCGAACCGGAGCGGGCCTGCGGACACGGGCGGGGTTCGCCCGGCGGGAGTCGCGGCTCGGGCCGCCCGCGCGCGTGGCTCGTCGTCCGTCCGGACATGTGGATCCATTCCGTTTCTCCGCCCCCCGGCGGTGAAGCAGTACGTCGAGACCGTGTCTTCGTGGGCGGTTGTCGAGAAACCGGTGCCCGGAGTGGATCCCATCGGTTCTCGGGCAGCGAGGACCCGATCTCTTTTGTAGGATCAACGAAATTGTCTGCGGGAGTCGGGAGTGCCGGTGTCCAGGATTCGAGGCCTCAGTGCCGTCAGCGTCGTGATCGTCCTGCTGGTGGGTCTGCTCGCCTGCGGCTCGCCGGACCGCCCGGAAGGGGGCGCGGGGGAACAGCAGCCGATTTCGGTGGCGGTCGACGTGACGAACCTTCCGCAGCGCATCATCGGCGTGAAGCAGTCCATCCCCGCCCGCGCGGGTGAACTGACCCTGCTGTACCCGCAATGGCTGCCGGGGAACCACTCCCCGTCCGGCCCCATCGACAAGATCGCCGGCATCACCTTCACCGGTGGCGGGAAGAAGTTGGAGTGGAAGCGTGATCCGCTCAACGTGTACGCCCTGAAGGTCACGGTGCCCGACGGGGTCGACACCGTCGACGCGGCGTTCTCGTACCTCACGCCCACCGACAGCTCCCAGGGACGCGTCGTGATGACGCCGAACATGCTCAACCTGCAGTGGAACGCCGTGCTCCTGTACCCGAAGGGGAAGCCCGCGAGTGAGATCCCGTTCACCGCCAGCGTCACCTACCCGCCGGGCTTCGAGGCCGGCACCGCACTCGACGTCGCCGGCCGGCGCGGGGACACCGTCGACTACCGCACCGTCCCGCTCGACGTCCTCGTCGATTCGCCCGTCTACGCGGGCCGGTTCCACAAGCAGATCGACCTGGCTCCGGGCGCGGACGTGCCGGTGCGGCTCCAGGTGTTCGCCGACGCGCCCGAGCAGCTCGACGCCAAGCCCGAGCACATCGAGCAGCACAGGGCGCTCGTTCAGCAGGCGGTCAAGCTCTACGGGTCGCAGCACTACGACCACTACGACTTCCTGCTTTCGCTCTCGGACCAGCTGAGCTCCAACGGACTGGAACACCAGCGGTCCAGTGAGAACGGCCAGCCGACCGACTACTTCACCGGGTGGAATCCCGAGGTGGGGAGCGACGATCTGCTCGGCCACGAGTACACCCACTCCTGGAACGGCAAGTTCCGGCGGCCCGCCGATCTGTGGACCCCCGACTTCAACACCCCGATGCAGGACAGCCTCATGTGGGTGTACGAGGGACAGACGCAGTACTGGGGCAATGTGCTCACCGGACGGGCGGGACTGCGGTCGCCGGAGGTCTCCCGTGACGCACTGGCTTCGGTGGTCGCCACCTACACCGACGGCCGCCCGGGGCTCAGCTGGCGTTCCCTGCAGGACACCACGAACGACCCGATCATCGCGCAGCGGCGCACCAAGCCGTACCGGTCGTGGCAGCTCAGCGAGGATTACTACCAGGGTGGTCAGCTCGTGTGGCTCGGCGTGGACGCGCGCATCCGCGAACTGACGGGCAACACCAAGTCGCTCGACGATTTCGCTCGCGGCTTCTTCGATGTCGATGGTGGCACGTGGCAGAAGCAGAACACGTACGACTTCGACGCGGTGGTGGCGGCGCTGAACGGGGTGGTCGCCGACGATTGGGCCACGTACCTGCGGGACCGCCTCGACGGTAGGGAGTCGTTCGCGTCGAGCGTGGAGAAGACCGGGTGGAAGTTGGTGTACGACAACAACCCGGGCGCTTTCCTCGCGGCCCAGATGAAGGCGGCGGAGGGGGCTGCGAACTACACCTACTCCATCGGTCTGAACGTGTCGGCGACGGGCAAGGTGACCGATGTGCGGTGGGACGGCCCCGCGTTCCGGGCGAAGGTGGGCACGGGTATGACGGTGCTATCGGTCAACGACGCCGCGTACTCCCAGGCCACGATGCAGACCGCGATCGAGGCCGCCAAGACGAGTCCAACGCCGATCAGGCTGCAGGTGAAGGACTTCGACCAGACGCGGACCGTGGAGATCGATTATCACGGGGGTCTGCGGTACCCGCACCTGCAGCGCATCGACGGAACCCCGGACTACCTCAGCCAGATCCTGGCGAGCCGCCCGTAGGTCGCGCCCACCCGTCGGCGGATCCCGGTGGTCAGGCCTCGCCGCGGCGCAGGAGGCGGCCGTGCGGCGTCTCGAAGTCGACCTTCTCCCCGCGCAGCCAGGTCCCGGTGACCACGCCTGCGAGTGCACGACCGTCGTAGGGCGAGATCGCGTTCTTGTGGTGCAGGCGGTGCACGTCGACGACCTGCGCGGCCTCGGGTTCGAAGATCGCGAAGTCGGCATCGAAGCCGAGCGCGATGCGGCCCTTGCGCGTCATCCCGGCCAGCTTCGCCGGATTCGCCGACATCCACTCGAGCACCTGCTCGAGGGCGATCCCACGCTTCTTGGCCTCGGTCCAGATCAGCTGGAGACCGAGCTGGAGCGACGCCACGCCGCCCCAGGCGACGCCGAAGTCACCGTTCTCGACGTCCTTGAGGTCGATCGTCGAGGGGGAGTGGTCGGAGACGATGCAGTCGATCGTGCCGTCCAACAGGCCCTGCCACAGGAGTTCCCGGTTCGACGCCTCGCGGATCGGGGGGCAGCACTTGTACGCGGTGCCCCCGGCGGGGATCTCCTCGGCCAGCAGGGTGAGGTAGTGCGGACAGGTCTCGACGGTGAGCTTGACCCCGTCGCGGCGGGCGCTCGCGATCATGGGGAGCGCGTCGGACGACGAGAGGTGCAGCACGTGGGCGCGGGCACCCGTCCACCGGGCGCGCTCGATGACATCGGCGATGGCCTTGTTCTCCGCGCCGCGCGGGCGCGAGGCGAGGAACCCGGCGTAGTCCGCTCCGGTCGGCTCGGGCGCGTGATCGATCGAGCACGCGTCCTCCGCGTGCACGATCATCAACGAATCGAACGTGGCGAGTTCGGCCATGTCCTCCTGCATCTCGTCGACGCTCAGGGCGGGGAACTCGTCGACCCCGGAGTGCAGCAGGAAGCACTTGAAACCGAACACCCCGTCGTCGTGCAGGCCGCGCAGCTGCCCCTTGTTGCCGGGGACGGCACCGCCCCAGAAGCCGACGTCGATGTACGCCTTGGGGCCGGCCACCTCGCGCTTGAGGCGCAGGGCTTCGCGGTCGACGGTGGGCGGGATCGAGTTGAGCGGCATATCGACGAGCGTCGTGACGGCGCCCGCGGCCGCTGCCTTGGTAGCGGACTCGAAGCCCTCCCACTCGGTGCGCCCCGGCTCGTTGACGTGCACGTGGGTGTCGACCAGGCCGGGGATCATCACCTGCTCGTCGGTCAGTTCGACGACTTCACGGCCGGGTAGGCCGTTGCCGAGCGGCTCGATCGCCACGACCCGGCCGTCGCGGATGCCGACTTCGCGTGCGACCGTTCCGGCGGTCGTGACGATGCGGCGGCCGCGGACCACCAGGTCGTACTCGGCGGTGTCGGTGCTCATGCGGGTTCTCCTTCGCTCGAAATTCCGAGTCGCGGAATTTCGTCTCGATCCTGCGGTCACAGTAGGTGTGACCTGCGCCACTAGTCAAGATCACCGTTTCCGGCGTGTGACGATCATATTCCGACATGCGACATGGGCCTTGACAGAGTCGCTGAGATAGGTCTTACTTATCGCTACCAGTGGAACAGCATTTCCGCACAACGGAAAAGATTCGAGCGGTCAGCCAGCGAGAATGAAGGCCCAGCATGACAGAAGAACTCACCCCCCGCGTCGCGGCGGAGGCGAATCCGATCCGGCTCGGTGACGCCGATGTCGCGGACGTCCCGGACGTGGAGGCCCTGAACCGGCTCAGTGCCGGCCTCTACAACCAGGATCTCGCTCCCACCAAGCGGGCCGGCCGGACGTGGGGCGGCTACAACATCTTCACCCTGTGGGCGAACGACGTGCACAGTCTGGGCAACTACGCCTTCGCCATCGGCCTGTTCGCGCTGGGCCTCGGGGGATGGCAGATCCTGCTGGCGCTGGGTCTGGGAGGGGTCTTCCTGTTCCTGCTGCTCAACCTGTCCGGGTTCATGGGGGAGAAGACGGGAGTGCCCTTCCCCGTGATGAGCCGCATCTCGTTCGGCATCCGCGGGGCCCAGATCCCCGCCCTGATCCGCGGCGTCGTCGCGATCGCCTGGTTCGGTATCCAGACCTACCTCGCCTCCGTCGTCCTCCGCATCCTCATCATCGCGGTGCTGCCCGACGCGACGACCCTCGATGAGAATCGATTCCTGGGACTCTCGACGCTGGGCTGGATCTCCTTCCTCCTGCTGTGGGTCGTGCAGCTCGTGATCGTCAGCTACGGGATGGAGATGATCCGCAAGTACGAGGCCTTCGCCGGCCCGGTCATCCTCATCACGATGGCGGCGCTGGCGATCTGGATGCTCGGCAAGGCGGGCTGGTCCATCGCCTGGACGACCCCCGAATCCAAGACGGGCCTGGACATGTGGCTGCAGATCGTGGGCGGCGCCAGCCTGTGGGTGGCCATCTACGGCACGTTCGTCCTCAACTTCTGCGACTTCACCCGCAATGCGACCTCGAAGAAGTCCATCGTGCGCGGCAACTTCTTCGGCATCCCGCTCAACATGCTGCTGTTCGGCGCCATCGTGATCACGCTGGCGGGCGCGCAGTTCAAGATCAACGGGCAGGTCATCGAGTCACCCGCCGACATCGTGAAGACGGTGCCGAACACGCTTCTGCTCGTCCTGGCCTGCCTGGCGCTGCTCGTCCTCACCGTGGCCGTGAACCTGATGGCGAACTTCGTCGCCCCGATCTACGCACTCAACAACCTGTTCCCCAAGCATCTGAACTTCCGTCGAGCCGGACTCATCTCCGGCGTGATCGGCCTGGTCATCCTGCCCTGGAACCTGTACAACTCGCCCGTCGTCATCACCTACTTCCTCGGTGGCCTCGGCGCGCTGCTCGGCCCCCTGTTCGGCATCGTCATGGCCGACTACTGGCTCATCCGCAAGAGCCGGGTGAACGTTCCGGATCTCTACTGCGATCTGCCCGACGCTCCGTACTACTACCGGGGCGGGGTGAACCCGCGGGCCGTGATCGCGCTGGTGCCGACCGCCGGTGCGGCTCTGCTGATGGCCTTCGTGCCCGCGTTCCACGTCGTCTCGAACTATTCGTGGTTCATCGGCGCCGGCCTCGGCGCGCTCGTCTACCTGGTGGTCGCCGATCGTCGGGGCCCGTTCGTCGACGTCTCCGGCGAGCCGATCGCCGTTCCCAGCAAGCACTAGGAGTACTCGCGATGCGCATTCTGGTCGCCAACGTCAACACCACCGAGTCCATGACCGCAGCGATCGCCGAGTCGGCGCGCTCCGCGGCCTCGCCCGGCACCGAGATCGTCGGGATCACACCGCGCTTCGGCGCGGACTCGTGCGAGGGCAACTTCGAGTCCTACCTCGCGGCGATCGCCGTCATGGACGCGATCACGCGGTACGACGGCCCGTACGACGCGGTGATCCAGGCCGGTTACGGCGAGCACGGCCGCGAGGGCCTGCAGGAGCTACTCGAGGTGCCCGTCGTGGACATCACCGAGGCGGCCGCCTCGACCGCGATGTACTTGGGCCACAAGTACTCCGTGGTCACCACGCTCGACCGCACGGTCCCGCTCATCGAGGACCGGCTCAAGCTGGCCGGCCTCGACGCACGGTGCGCCTCGGTCCGCGCCTCGGGGCTCGGCGTCCTCGAGCTCGAGTCCGAGCCGGAGCGGGCCGTCGAGGCCATCGTCGCGCAGGCGCGGGAGGCCGTCGAACGCGACCGTGCCGAGGTGATCTGTCTCGGTTGCGGCGGGATGGCGGAGCTGGAGGAGAAGGTATCCGCCGCAACGGGCGTCCCCATCGTCGACGGTGTCCGCTCCGCCGTGACGATCGCCGAGGGGCTCGTGCGGATGGGCCTCAAGACCTCCAAGGTTCGTACCTACGCCCCGCCGCGACCCAAGGTCGTGACGGGCTGGCCGTTCGAGAACTGAGACGGCCGCATCGATGTTCCGGCGACGAAGGGACGGCACATGACCACGACGGAAGCGCCGAAGAAGAAGCCCTGGTACAGATCCCTGTTCGTACAGGTGCTGATCGGCATCGCCGCGGGCATCGCGACGGGCATCTTCTTCCCTGGTTTCTCGGACCATCTCGCCCCGTTGGGCCAGGGCTTCATCAAGCTCATCAAGATGCTGGTCTCGCCCCTGATCTTCCTCGTGGTGGTGACCGGCATCGCGAAGGTCGGCAGCATGGCGGCGCTCGGCAAGATCGGCGCGAAGGCCCTCCTGTGGTTCACCGTGTGCACCACGTTCGCGCTCGCCCTCGGCCTCGTGGTCGGCAACATCGTCCGGCCCGGGGCCGGGCTGAACATCGACCCGGCGACGCTCGACGCCAGCGCACTCGACGAGAAGACCCACGGAGAGCACCTGCCCGGCGGCGTCGACTTCGTCATGAACATCATCCCGACGTCGGTGGTCGACGCCTTCGCCAAGAACAACCTGCTTCAGGTGCTCCTGTTCGCGGTGCTGTTCGGCGTGGCGCTGGCGGCGATCAGCGAGAAGGTCCAGCCGGTCCTGCTCGAGGTCATCGATCAGGCGATGCACGTGATCTTCCGGATCGTCAGCTACATCATGTACCTGGCGCCCATCGGCGCGTTCGGCGCGATGGCCTTCACGGTGGGCAATTACGGTGCCGACTCGCTCAAGTCCTTCGGCATGCTCGTACTGGCGTGCTACGGCGCCGCGGTCGTGTTCATCCTCATACTGGCCGTCGCGGTGCGCCTCATCACGGGCGTGAGCACGTGGAAGTTCCTCAAGTACTGCCGTGAGGAGTTCATGCTCGCGCTCGGCACCGGATCGTCCGAGGCGGTGATGCCCTCGGTCATCAAGAAGCTCGACGCCGCGGGGTGCGACCGATCGGTGGTGGGCCTGGTGATCCCGACCGGCTACTCGTTCAACCTCGACGGGGCGGCGATCTACCTGTCGCTGTCGATGATGTTCCTCGCGCAGGCCGTCGGCGTGGACCTCAGTGTGGGACAGCAGATCACGATCATGGGGATTCTGATCCTCAGTTCCAAGGGCATGGCGGGCGTTCCCGGCTCCGCGTTCGTCGCGCTGTCCGCCACGGCCGCCGCTGTGGGTGCCTTCCCCGTGGCCGCGGTCGCCCTCCTGCTCGGCGCGGACCGGCTCATGGACTCCATGCGCGTCGCGACCAACCTGCTCGGCAACTGCCTCGCCACCTTCGTCATCGCCCGGTGGGAGGGCCTGCTCGACACCGACAGGATGAAGGCCGTCCTGGAGGGCACGCTCGTCGTGGACGATCCCGACGACGTGCGGACGCACCCCGGCCACGGTGCCGCCGCGTTCCCGCCGCGCGCGACCGATCCGGACCCGGCCCCCGCGTCCGCTGCGGCGACGACCACCGATGCCGAAGGAGCGAAGAATGCCTGAGCCCACTGCGCCCGCCGGCGCCGACGTCACCGTGGCGATCCTCGGCAGCTGGGGCTACTACGGGCTCCTCGACGACGCCCGCTCGTATCCCGTGGACACGCCCTACGGGACCCCGTCGGACGACGTGGTGATCGGCACCGCGCACGGCCGCCGCGTCGCCTACCTCACCCGGTCCGGACGCGAGCGGACCATCCCGCCGCACAGGATCAATCACCGCGCCAACATCTGGGCCCTGCACCACCTCGGTGTGCGGCACATCCTGGCCGCGACCCCCGCCGGAGCCTTCGACCCCGCGGTCGGCGTCGGCACCGTCGTGGTGCCCGACCAGCTCGTCGACCGGACCGGCCGCACCGACGACACCTTCCACGACGACGAGGACGTGCGCGTCACCTTCGCGCACCCGTTCTCCGAGCCGACCCGCGCCGCCGCGATCGCCGCGCTGCGCGAGCAGCGCTGGGTGGTGGCCGACGGCGGCGTCGTCGTCGCCATCCGCGGCCCACGGTTCTCGACCGCGGCCGAGTCCCGGTGGTACGCCGCGCAGGGCTGGGACCTCGTGTCCACGACGCCGTACCCCGAGGCCGTGCTCGCCCGCGAACTCGGCATGGGCTACGCCTGCGTCGCGCTGGTCACCGATCACGACGTCATCGACGAGACACCCTGGCCCGTCAGCCAGGAGCGTGTGCAGGCGGAACTCGACGCGCACACCCAGCGCCTGCGCGCGGCGCTGATCCGCGCCGCCGCGGACCTGTCGTGATGTGATCCCCCAGGAACAGGGAAGTGCCCCTCCCCGATTCGGGAGGGGCACTTCCTACAGCGGCGTTCCTACAGGAGGATCTGGCGGTTGACGTCCTTGTACAGCAGGTAGCGGAAGTTCGACGGTCCGCCGGCGTAGCAGGCCTGCGGGCAGAACGCGCGCAGGGACATGTAATCGCCCTCCTGCACCTCGACCCAGTCGCCGTTGAGGCGGTACACGGCCTTGCCCTCGAGCACGTACAGGCCGTGCTCCATGACGTGGGTCTCGGCGAACGGGATCGACGCTCCCGGCTCGAAGGTCACGATGTTGCAGTGCATGTCGTAGGCGAGGTCCTGCGGATCCAGGATCCGTGTGGTGCGCCACTTGTTGTCCGTGCCCGGCATCGGCGAGGGCTCGATGTCCCGCTCGTTGCCGACGGCCACGCGGGGGGTGTGTCCGGCGAGCGGCTCGTAGCGCTTGCGGATCCACTGGAACACGGCGGCACCGTCGGCCGTGTTGCTGACGGACCAGGGCGTGCCGGCGGGGATGTAGGCGTAGCCGCCCTCGGTCAGGTCGTGCGCCGTACCGTCGATCGTCACCCGCAGGTCGCCCTGCGTGACGAGGAGGAAACTCTGCACCTGTGCCTGCGGCTCCGGGGCGTCCGAGCCGCCGCCGGGGGAGACCTCGACGATGGACTGCGCGAACGTGGTCGAGCCGCCGGCGACCGGGCGGTTGAGGACCCAGGCCCGCGTGTTCGTCCACCCGGGGAACACCGAGGTCACGATGTCGCGCATGACGCCGCGCGGGATCACCGTGTAGGCCTCGGTCACGATGGCGCGGTCCGTGAGCAGGTCCGTCTGCGGCGGGTGGCCGCCCTGCGGCGAATAGTAGGAGGTGCGCGCCGTTCTCGTCGCTGCTGTGCTCATCGGGTCTCCTCGGGCTGGGTGGTGGTGGGGCGGTTCAGGGCGAGGTCGCGGACCGTGTCGACGGTGACCTCGGCGGCGGACGCGACCTCGGCGGCGGTGACCGCCCCGCAGGTCACGCCGCGGTGGATGAACGAGGCGAGCGCGCGGGCCGTGGCCGGCTCGTCCAGGATCGCGGAATCGATGCGGTGCACGTAGTTCCGCAGCCGTAGTGCCGCGGCGGGGAAGCCGTCGCGGTAGAAGGCGTAGGTCGCCAGGAACCGCGTGATCAGTTGCGCCGGGTGCAGGTCCCAGCCCTGGTAGATGCCGCGCTCGAGGTGCCGGCGCACGAGGCGCGCGTGCAGCCGCCAGGCGTCGGCGACGTGGGCGGGGTCGCCGATCGGCAGGATGTTGGTCGAGCCGTCGGACATGTGCACGCCCGTCCCCGCGATGGCGAGCTGCATGACGTTCTTGGCGTGATCGGCCGCGGGGTGCTCCATCGACTGGTGCTGGGCGGCGATGCCGAGCGAAGCGGAGTAGTCGTACGTGCCGTAGTGCAGCGAGGTCACGCGCCGGTCCGCCGCGTGCAGCAGGGTCGCGACAGGGGCGGTGCCGTCCGCTCCGAGGATCACCTGCGGGGTCTCCACCTGCACCTCGAACCGCAGGCTCCGCTCGGCGAGTCCCAGCGCGGCCTCGAGCGCCCGGCTCGCGTCGACCATCGCCTCGACCTGGCCGACCGTGGTGACCTTCGGCAATGTGACGGTGAGCCCGTCGGGAAGGGGACCGGCCGCCGCGAGGCCGCTCACGAACAGGTCGAGGGTCCGCAGACCGCGGGCCCGGACCGGGGCCTCCATGCACTTGAACCGGATCCCCACGAACGGCGGCGCCGAGTCCTCCCGCACCGCGGTCGCGACGGCGTCGACGGCGCCGGCGACGTCGGCGTCCTCGGTCTCGTCTCCGCGGTCGCCGTAGCCGTCCTCGAAGTCCAGGCGGACGTCCTCGATCGGCTCCTCGCAGAGCTTGCGGTGCACCAGGTCGGGGAGTGCGGGGTCTTCGAGACCGACCGTGCGCGCGACCGCCGCGAGGCCGCCGGCGGCGTCCGCCGCCGCGAGGGCCTGATCACCCCACTCCCGCGCGGTGGCGGGCGTGAACCGGTCCGCAGGGAGGTAGACGGTGTGCACGGGCCGGCGGCGGCCGTCGTCCCCCGGGTAGTTCCGAGCCAGGAACTCATCGGTGGCGGCCAGCCGACGCTCGATCGCGGCCAGGGCGTCGTCGGTGAGCGAGCGGCTGGGCATGGGACCTCCGTCGGTGCTAATGGAAAAGTAATTCCGCATAGTGGAGTCTACGCCGGTCCTGGGGTCCGCACAAGGATTTCACGACCTCGGCCGGGCCGCCGAGCGTCAGGCGACCACCGTGTCGCCACCGACCCAGACGCGCGCGATGTCCGCGGGCGTGGCCAGCGAGAAGATCTTCGCCAGGGCGTTGTCGGCCGACTCGGCGTGGCGCAGGCCGACGTCCAGCGGATGGCCGGGCGTGGGGCGGACCAGCACCGCGTCGAACTGGCGTCCGACGGACAGGTCGCCCACGTCGTCGAGCCCCAGCGCGGTCGCGCCTGCGCGGGTGGCGAGGTGCAACAGGTGCGCCGCGGTGAGGGGTACGCCGTCCCTCTGGAGCAGCTGCTGCATGAAGTAGGCCTGCAGGCCCTCCTTGAACAACGAGAAGCCGCTGCCCGCACCGACATCCGTGCCGAGGGCGACGGTCACGCCGTGGTCGAGGTGACGCCGCAGCGGGAAGGAGCCGCTCGCCAGGGCCGAGTTCGAGGTCGGACAGTGGGCGACCGACGCCCCCGCCCCGGCCATGAGCGCCAGCTCGGCATCGGTCGGGTGTGCGTTGTGCGCCAGCACGGAACGCTCGTGGATCAGCCCGTGCCGGTGGTAGGTGTCGAGGTAGTCCGCCGATCCGGGGAACTGGTCGATGACCGCCGCGATCTCGGCGGGGTTCTCGTTGATGTGCGAGGTGAACCAGAGGCCGGGGACGTCCGCGGCGAGTGCGGCGCCGCTGTCCAGCATCTCCGGCGACGTCGAATAGGAGAACCGGGGCGTGACCGCGTACCGCAGTCGGCGATGGCCGTGCCAGCGCTCCGCGAGCTTACGGCCCTCGTCGTAGGAGCGTGCCGGGGTACTGAGGAGGGGCTCCGGCAGGTTGCGGTCGCTGGTCACCAGGCCCGCAGTGACTCGGACGCCGACTCGGTCGGCCTCGTCGAAGAGCGCGTCGACCGCATCGGCGAAGTGCGAACCGAAGACGAGGGCCGTCGTCGTCCCGGCGGCGGTGAGACCCGTGAGGAACTCGCGCGCGACGGTGCGGGCGTACTCGGGGTCCGCGAGCTTGCACTCCTCCGGCAACGCGCACTGGTCCAGCCAGTCGAGCAGCGGCATGCCGAGGCCGCCGATGGCCCGGATCTGCGGATAGTGCACGTGGGTGTCCACCAGGCCGGGGAGGAGCACGCCCTCGCGCAGGTCGACGATGTCCACGCCCGGGTGGCGTTCGACGACGGTGCGGAACTCGCCGCGGTCGACGATCACGCCCGCCTCGACCGCGATGCCGGCATCCTCGTGCGAGCGCAGCTCACCCCCGGCGAAGGGATCGTCGGGGGTATCGAGGACGCGGCAGCGGTAGATGGTCATGAGGGGTCTCCTTGCACGGATGAGGGGAAGCGGGTGAGCAGGTCCGCGGCCACGCTCACGGCGATGGTCGCCGGATGCTTGCCGGTCAGGGTGCTCAGCCCGATGGGGGATCGGATGGTCTGGATGTCCGCGGCGTCGTGGCCCGCGTCGGTGAGCATCGCGCGGAACCGGGTCCACTTCGCGGCGGAACCGATGAGGCCCACGCTGCCGAGCCCGGGCGTCCGCAGCACCTGGTCGCACAGGCTGAAGTCCTCGGCGTGGTCGTGCGTCATGATGAGCACGTGGCAGCCCGGCGGGAGCTCCTCCAGCACCTCCTCGGGCAGCATCGAATGGCGCAGGTGCACGGTCGCATCGCCGGGCTCCAGACCGCGGGCGGCCTCGAGTTGCTCGGGGCGCGAGTCGGTGAGGTAGAGCTCGACGTCGTGGCGCGAGAGGATGCGCGCGAGTTCGAGGCCGACGTGGCCGACCCCGAAGATCGCGACGGCCGGGACCACCGGTAGCGGCTCGAACAAGAGGACCACCTCGCCTCCGCAGCATTGGCGCCCGTGGTGATTGCGGGCCTTGTCGTTCAACCGCAGGGTCAGCGTCTCCGGCGTGGTGACCGCGTCCCGCAGGAGTTCGCGGGCGCGGTCGATCGCCGTCAGTTCCAAGTTGCCGCCGCCGATCGTGCCGAACTCGGCGTCGGCGGTGGCGATCATCTTCGCGCCGGCCTCCCGGGGAGCGTGCCCGCGGACGCCGATCTGGGTGATCAGGACCGCGGGGACACGCTGTCGGCGGAGGCGGGCGGCGTCGCCCAGCCAGGTCATGGCGGGCTCAGCCGAGCGGGGCGGGAGCGGGTGCCGCCGCCGCGGATCCGGTCGCGCGAACCGTGGTCGGACGGTGCCCGTTCCGCTTCGGATCGGACGGGGCCGTCGTCCGCGCGGCCTCGGCCGCCCAGTACACGGCCTCCGGAGTCGCGGGGGACGCGAGTTCGACGGATGCCCCCGGCGGCCCGAACGCGGCCGCGGCCTGGCGCAGCGCCTCGCGCACGGAGAAGGCGAGCATGAGCGGCGGCTCGCCGACGGCCTTCGAGCCGTACACCGCACCGTCCTCGTGCGCTTTGTCCAGCAACGCGACCCGGAAGTCCGGCGGCATCTCCGAGAAGCTCGGCAGCTTGTAGGTACTGGCGGACTGCGTGAGGAGTCTCCCGCGGGTGGGCCGATCGCTCTCGTCCCAGCGGAGGTCCTCCAGCGTCAGCCACCCGGCCCCCTGCACGAAGCCGCCCTCGATCTGGCCGATGTCGATCATCGGGGAGAGCGAATCGCCCACGTCGTGGACGATGTCGACGCGCCGCAGGCGGTACGCGCCGGTGAACCCGTCGACCTCGACCTCGCTCGCGGCCACGCCGTACGCGAAGTACTTGAACGGCTCACCCTGCATCGCCTTCGCGTCCCAGTGCAGGCCCTCGGTCCGGTAGTAGCCGGACGCCGAGAGCTGCACGCGCTGGAAGTACGCGGCGTGCACGACCTCCTCCCAGGTGAGTTTCTGCGCCGAGGCGCCGAGCCCGCTGATCGTGCCGTCGCTGAACCGCACGTCCGACGGATTGGTGCCGATGAGCGACGCGGCGACGGCCGCGAGGCGGTCGCGGATCTGTTCGCACGCGTTCTTCACCGCGCCGCCGTTGAGGTCGGCACCGGAACTCGCGGCGGTGGCGGACGTGTTGGGCACCTTGTCGGTCCGGGTCGGCGCGAGACGCACCCGCGAGAGCGGCACGCCCAGCGTGGTGGCTGCGACCTGCAACATCTTGGTGTGCAAGCCCTGGCCCATCTCGGTGCCGCCGTGGTTGATGAGCACGGACCCGTCCTTGTAGACGAGGACGAGCGCGCCGGCCTGGTTGAAGGCGGTGAGGTTGAAGGAGATGCCGAACTTCACGGGGGTCACGGCGAGGGCGCGTTTGACGTTCGGATGCGTCGCGTTGAAGGCGTCGATCTCCGCCTCGCGCGCCTCGATCTCCCCGGATGCGATGACCTGCTCCCAGGCGGTACGGACCCGGTCGGCGTGCCGCACGGGCTGGCCGTACGGCGTGGTCTGCCCGTCGCCGTAGAAATTGCGCCGACGCAGCTCGCGCGCCGACAGCCCCAACAGCGGAGCGCACCGCCCGAGGATGTCCTCGATCACGAGCATGCCCTGCGGACCGCCGAATCCGCGGAACGCGGTCTGCGAGGTCTTGTGGCACTTCGCGATCCGACCGTGCACCGCGATATTGGGGATCCAATAGGCGTTGTCGATGTGGCACAGGGCGCGGGCGAGGACCGGCTCGGACAGATCGAGGCTCCAGCCACCGTCCGCGGTGAGCGTCGCCTCGAGGGCCGTGAGGAGTCCGTCCGCGTCGAAGCCGACCCGCCACGTGGCGTGGAAGCCGTGCCGCTTGCCCGACATGGTCATGTCCTGCGTGCGGTCCAACCGCAGGCGGACCGGGCGCCCGGTGAGCGTTGCGCCCAACGCGGCGATCGCGGCGAAGCCGTGCGGCTGCATCTCCTTGCCGCCGAAGGCCCCGCCCATGCGGAGGCACTGCACCGTGACGGCGTTGCTCGGCAATCCGAGGACGTGAGCCACGATGTCCTGCGTCTCCGACGGGTGCTGCGTGCTGGATTGGACGAAGACCTGTCCGCTCTCGTCGACCTGGGCCAAGGAGGCGTGCGTCTCCAGATAGAAGTGCTCCTGGCCGGCGAATTCGAACTCGCCCGAGTAGACGTGTGCGGCCTCGGCGAAGCCCGTCTCGAGGTCGCCGCGCCGCACCGTCGGGCGGGCGCCGTGGAAGCTCTCCGCAGCGATGGCGTCGCCGACCGCGATGAGCGAGGGCAGCGGCTCGAGTTCGAGGCGCACCGCGGCGGCGCCGAGCCGGGCCGCTTCGAGTGTCTCGGCGAGGACCCAGCACACGGCGTGCCCGTAGAACATCACCTCGTCGACGGGGAACAGCGGCTCGTCGTGTTTGACGCCGGCGTCGTTGACGCCGGGGACGTCGTGCGCGGTCAGGACGCGGACGACGCCGGGGACGCGCAGCGCGGGCTCGGTGTCGATCGTGACGATCCGCGCGTGTGCGCAATCCGCCTGGACGGGGTGGGCGTGGAGAGCGCCCGGGGTACGTCCGACCAGGTCGTCGGTGTACAGCGCCGCGCCGGTCACGTGCAGGGCCGCACTCTCGTGGGGGATCTCCTGCCCGACGACGGGGTGCGCGGGACGTTCGGACAGGTGGCTCATGACAGCTCCTCTCGGGCCGGGCCGTCGGCGAACAGCTTCTCGAGCGATCGTCCGAGCATCGCGACGCGGTAGGCGCCGGACGCCCGGTGATCGTCCATCGGGGTGCCCTCGGCCCGCAGCACCTCGGCCGCGGCGCGGATGGTCTCCTCCGACCAGGGGCGCCCGACGAGAGCCTGCTCGGTGGTCGTGGCGCGGAGCGGGGTCGCGGCCACGCCGCCGAGGCCGATCGCGGCCCGTGTGATCGTGCCCGCCTCGACGGTGAGCGCGAAGGCGACAGCGACGCTGGAGATGTCGTCGAAGCGCCGTTTGGCGATCTTGTGGAACGCGGTGAGCGGGCTCAGTGGCAGTGGGATCCGGATCGCCTTGATGAGCTCGTCGGGGCGGCGCACCGTCGCGCGGTAGCCCGTGAAGTACTCCGTGAGCGGGACGATGCGCTCGCCGTCGCGTGAGGCGAGGACGAGGCGCGCATCCAGTGCGAGCAGAGCGGGCGGGGTGTCGCCGATCGGCGAGCCCGTCCCGAGGTTGCCGCCCAGGGTCGCCGCGTTGCGGATCAGGCGCGACGCGAACTGCGGGAAGACCTGGGCGAGCAGCGGGACGCGGCCGTCGAGGCGGCGCTCGATCTCGGACAGCGTGAGGGCCGCCCCGATCTCGAGGACATCCTCGTCCCAGCGCAATTCGCGGAGTTCGGGCAGTCGGTCGATGGCGACCACCAGGGGTTCGCGACGGCCCTTGAGGTTCACGTCGACGCCGAAGTCGGTGGACCCCGCCACCAGGGCGGGGGCGTCACCGTCGGCGAGCAGGTCCAGCACCTCGTCCAGGCCCGCCGGCCGGACGAATCGCCCCTGGGAGCCGGTGACCACGGTGGGAGCCGCGGCGGGAGCCGGCGCCGAGCGTCGGACGGCGAGGGGGTCGTCGGGCGCGGGCTCGGTGGGAAGGCCGTAGGCGGCGTCCCGGATCGGCCGGTAACCGGTGCAGCGGCACAGGTTTCCCGATAGCGCGTGCAGGTCGAAGCCGTTGGGGCCGTGTTCGTCGCCGTGGTCTGCGCAGCCGGGTCCTCCGTCGTCGGGCGCGAGCTCGGCGGCTCGGTCCGGTCGATAGAACTCGGCGGCCATGCTGCAGATGAAGCCGGGGGTGCAGTAGCCGCACTGGGAACCGCCGCGCAGTGCCATCGCGCTCTGGACGGGGTGCAGGTCGTCGGGCCCGCCGAGGCCTTCGGAGGTGATCACCTCCTGGTCGGCGAGCGCAGCGGCGGGGGTGAGGCAGGCGTTGATCGCGGTCCACCGGGTGCGATCGTCGGGCGAGTCGGGGTCCCCGGGCCGGGCGACCAGGATCGAACAGGCCCCGCATTCGCCTTCGGCGCACCCCTCCTTCGCTCCGGTGAGGCCCTGATCGCGCAGCCAATCGAGGGCGCTCGTGTGGGCCGGGCCGGTGAACGGCCGGGATCGACCGTTCACGGTCACATGACATCCGGTCAGCGTTTCGGTCACCGCTGCATCCCTACTGAACCGCGGCACGCGGTTCGGACAGGCATGGTTTGCGAGGCTGATCTGGACCGCTGGTTATCCATGCGAACACGATCCAGTGCATTTCAGTGTAGGTGACGGGGGTCACATTCGGAAGGGGTTTTGGAATCTTGTTTCCGCATCACGGACTGCGGTGCGATGGTCGTTCCGGCTCGACACTGCGTCGTTGCAGGTCAGCCGCCGATGAGCGCGGTGATCGGTCCTCGGACGAAGTAGAGGATGAACCCGATCGAGACCGCCCACAGTAACCAGTGGCACCGCTGCCCGCGACCGCTGAGGACGCTGAGCAGCGCCCAGGTGATGAAGCCCACGCCGATGCCGTTGGCGATCGAGTACGTCAGCGGCATCGTCACGATCGTGAGGAATGCGGGCAGCGCCACCGAGAAGTGGGTGAAGTCGATCTCGCGGATCTGGGCCACCATCATCGATCCGACCACCACCAGGGCGGCCGCGCCGACCTCCATCGGGATGACGCCGATCAGGGGCGCGAAGAACATCGAGCCGAGGAACAGGACGCCGGTCACGCACGCCGCGAGCCCCGTGCGCGCGCCCTCCGCGATGCCGGATGCGGAGTCGACGAAGACGGTGTTGGACGAACCCGACGTCGCGCCGCCGGCGACCGCGCCCATGCCTTCGATGACGAAGGCCGAGCGGATGCGAGGGAACGTCCCGTCGGGCTGCCCGACGCCCGCCTGGCGCGCCAGGCCCGTCATCGACCCCATCGCGTCGAAGAAATTGGTGAAGACCAGCGTGAACACCAGCATCGTGGCCGCCAGGGCACCCACCCGCTCGAAGGCTCCGAACAGGTCGAACTGGCCGATCAGGCCGAAGTCGGGGAGCGCGACGATCTGACCGGGCAGCTCGGGGGCGCTGAGGTTCCACCCCTTCGGGTCCGGGTGGCTCGGGTCGCCGACAGTGCCGAGCTTGGCGAAGTGCTGGATGACGATGGCCGCGATCGTCGCGACGATCATGCCGATCAGGATCGCTCCGGGGATGCGTCGCGAGACCAGGACCGCGATGAGCAGGAGGGCGAAGATGAAGACCGCGGTGGGAATCGCGTCGATCGAGCCGTCGTGGCCCAGCTGGACCGGCGGGCCGGCCGGGGTGCGCGTGACGAAGCCCGAGTTCACGAAGCCGATGAAGGCGATGAAGAGGCCGATGCCGACCGTGATCGCGGTCTTCAGCTCGGCCGGGACGGCCCGGAAGATCGCCGTCCGGATGCCGGTGGCGCCCAGGAGCACGATGATCACACCGTTGATGATCACCAGGCCCATCGCCTCCGGCCAGGTGACGTCCTTGACCACCGCGACGGCCAGGAAGGAGTTCATGCCGAGCCCGGCGGCGAGCGCGAAGGGGAGTCGTGCGACCACGCCGAACAGGATGGTGATCACGCCGGCCGTGAGTCCGGTGACGGCTGTGACCTGGACGAACCCCAGCGTTCCCTGGGCGGCGTCCGACGAACTGCTCAGAATCAGGGGATTCAGCACGACGATGTATGCCATGGCGACGAACGTGACGAGGCCGCCCCGGATCTCGCGGGGAATCGTCGATCCGCGACGGGTGATCTCGAAGAAGCGATCCAGGAACGATGCCCCCGCGCGTGGAGGGTCGTCGGTCCGTTCGGCGGTCGCCGGGATCTCGACGCGTTCGTCGGCCCCGCTCTGCTCTTGCTGACTTGTCATGATGGTCCTCTCGGTCCGCAGCGCCGGGCCCGGCGCCCTCGCGGTCAGGCGCTCCGGGGGAGCGACGGCGAAGTGGGGCTGATCGAAGGCGACGCGTGGTGGCGATCGCGTGGGGCTCCGCAGATTTGCGTTCCGCCCATCGGAAATGTGATTCCGATCACGTCGAGTGAAACATGCTCTACGGGGGCTGTCAAGCGGATCTTCGGCGCGGTCCGCAGCGACTTCCGCCGCGCGACAACGCTTACCGAGCAGTCAGTCGTTCCGGCGAGGGGGTCGCGGGGTGGCGCCGTCCCCGCGGATGGCGTTCCGCATCGTGGTGCACAATGTGCCCTCGACCGTCGCGCTGAGGGCGGTTCGTCCATGACGGATTGAAATCAATACCGCCATACGGAACGTACGGCGGAAATTTTGGGCGTACCGTCCGGAATGGAACAGCAAACGACCAGACGTGTGGGGAGGTCATCATGGCGGGGAAATCCACCTCGGGTGTGCAGTCGGTGGAGCGTGCGTTCGAGTTGCTCGAACTGATGGGGCGCGCGGGTGGCGAGTGCTCACTCAGCGAACTGTCGGCCGGCACCCCGTTGCCGCCGCCCACGATCCACCGTCTGCTCCGCACGTTGGTCGGCATCGGCTACGTCCGGCAACTCCCCAACCGCCGCTACGCGCTCGGGCCCCGGTTGATCCGGCTCGGTGAGGTCGCGAACCGTCAGCTCGGTGCCGTCGCGGTGCCGGTGCTGCAGTCGCTCGTCGATGAGCTCGAGGAGACCGCGAGCCTCGCCGTCCTCGACGGCGACATGGTGATCTACACCGGGCAGGTGCCGTCACAGCACAGCATGCGCACGAACAACGAAGCCGGCCGCCGCGTCAATCTGCACAACAGCGGCGTCGGCAAGGCGGTCCTCGCCGAGCTCGACGACGCCCGCATCGTCAAACTGGTCGGGCAGGCCGGCATTCCGGCTCCCACGCCCAACAGTGTGAGCACCTTGTCCGGCGTCTTCGCGGAGGTGGAGAAGGTCCGCGCCCGCGGCTACTCCATCGACGACGAGGAACAGGAGGTCGGCGTGCGCTGCTATGCGATGGCGGTACCCGGCGCTCCCACCCCGATGGCCGTCGGAATCTCCGGCCCCGTGTCCCGCCTCGGCGACGACTTCGTCGACCGTGCGATCCCCGCGCTTCAGCGGGCCACCGGCATCATCTCCGACGCGTTGATCGGTGCTCGCGAGATCTGAAGCTCAGTCGACCCATTCGATGACGGCGCTGTGCCGAGCCGCCGCCGTCACGTAGAAGGCGCGAAGCGCCATGAGGTGACCGGTGACGTATCCGCGTGGGGCTAGCTCGTGCACGGATCGCCGGCACGTGTCGAGGTGCTCGGGCCTGACTCGCGCGAGAAGCTGCGTAGTCGCCATGGCGGTGCACTCCTCCTCACGTCCGACGGGTCCTGCCGCGCTGGCCGACGGTACTGAGCTGTACCTCCTGTGGCAACGCGATTCCAGTCCTGGTGATCCGAACCGGAATGGATCGCGGCGGCGCGCGGTTGTGCAGGTCATGGCGAAAGCAGTAGTGGCACAGGCGTTCGGAGGACCCGAGGTCCTCGAGGTGATCGACCGGGAGCTGCCCGCTCCGGGACCCGGCGAAGTCGTGGTCGAATTCAAGGCGATCGGCGTCAACCCGATCGACTACAAGCTCTACAGCGGCGCGTTCGGTGACGACCCGTCGACGCTGCCGCAGCCGGTCGGGAGCGAGGGCTCCGGGGTGGTGACCGCGATCGGCCCTGACGCCGTGGGGCCGCGAGGCCCGATCGCCGTCGGCGACGAGGTCGTCGTCTACCGGGGCGAGGGCGTCTACGCCTCGGCCGCGATCCAGCAGGCGCGTGCGGTCCTTCCCAAGCCCGCGGGGTTGAGCTGGGAGGATGCGGCGGGCCTCCTGCTCACGGGCGCGACGGCATGGGACGCCGTCGAGCGCATCGCGCTATCAGCGGGCGACACGGTCCTCATCCACGGCGCAGCCGGCGGAGTGGGCCTCCTCGCGGTGCAGCTCGCGAAGCTGCGCGGGGCCACCGTGATCGGCACGGCACGCGAGGCCAACCACGACTACCTGCGCGGCCTGGGTGCGATCCCCGTCGAGTACGGCGACGGGCTGGCCGGGAGGGTCCGCGCCGTCGCGCCGGACGGGGTGACCGCCGCGATCGACACGGTGGGCACCGACGAGGCCGCCGACGTCTCACTCGACCTGGTGGCGGATCGGCAGCGGATCGTGACGATCGCGGGATTCGGTCGCGCCGCGCAGGACGGATTCCTCGCGATCGGTGGACCCGACCCCGACAGCGCCCGCATCCGCGACGAGGCCCGCGGCCCGTTGCTGGATCTCGCGGGTGAGGGGAAGCTGGTGAATGCGGTCGCGAAGACGTTCCCGCTCGCCGACGCCGCGCGCGCTCACACCGAACTGAAGGCCGCCCATCCGATCGGGAAGTTCATTCTGATCCCCTAACGGTGATGTCCAGGGACGGTGTCCTGGTGGAGGTCGGTGAGTTCGGCCGACAGGTGGGCGAGTAGGAGTGCCGCCCATCGCGCCTCGTCGTGGCCACCGGAGTAGACGGTGTACTCGACATCGTGCCCCGCGGCGTGGGCCGTGGCGGCCAGGTCGCGCACGCCCGGCGTGAGTTCCTCCTCGAAAGCCCCGGAGGCAAGGCGGATCGAGAATCCGCCGGGCGGGCACCCGCGGACCACGTCGTGGATCCAGCCATGCCGTTCGGTGACGACGGAGGGGCGCCCGGTGAGGCCGGGCCGCCACCACACGGAGGGGGAGTAGGCGAGAACCTCGTCGACGAGATCCGGGTTCCGCGCCACGAACGAGAGTGCCGCGAGCCCGCCCAGGCTCTGACCGGCGATGGTCACCCGGCCAAGGGTGCCCGTCACCATCCGAACGGCAGCGAGCGCATCCTCGGTGATCGCCGGGAACAGGGCATCGTGGGCACCGAGAAACCGGACGCGCTCACTGGGATCGGCGGGTGAGTCGATACCGAGCACGGCGCACCGTCGGCCCGTGGCCGCGAGGACGTCGGGCAGCCGGAACCGGTCGAACCACACGTCGGCGTCGAAGGCGATGAGTAGATCCATCGCGCCCGCGCCGGACGGTACGGACAGCCGGTACCGGAGGGGCGCAGGGGCCAGATCGATGGTGCGGTCGAGCGCCATCGAGGTCGTGGCCGGCGAGGCGGTCCAGGCGTCGAGCCGGGGTGCGTCCGGCCCGGCGAGCACCGATCCGAACGGCGACCCCGCTGCGGCGGTCGGGTTCCACGGATCGACCTGCGCGCGGCGAAGCAACTCGCGCGGCGGGGGCACCGCCCGTCGCCCTCGGTCACCCGCTGCGAGCGGCAGGAACCGATACGTTGCGAGAACGTCGCGGGGAACGGTGAGCTCGACGAACCACAGTCCGCCGCCGCGCGACCTCATCATCCCGCGGTCGATGTGCCGCTTGTCGGTCAGCCGGTTCACCCAGAGGTACACCGCGGTGGGCGGATCGCCGGAATCCTCCTGCCAGACGAACAGCGCCCGCACGAGCCGCGGGTCGCCGGGGTCATTGGTGAGGAGCGGAGTTCCCTGCGTGCGAAGCGCCGACGTGATCCCCGGGCGCGGCGCGACGTCGTCGGTGAGGATGAGCCCGCGAAGCGCTTCCGGTCTCACGGGACCGATCCGTTCGGGTGGTCCGCACCGCTGACAGGGCCGCGGTCGCGTCGACCGAAACGCCGGATGGCGGCCGCTGCCACGAGGAACAATGCGCCGCAGGATCCGGACATGATCGCTCCGACGACGCTCCCGGACCGCGCGGTCCGCTGGAAATGCGCGGTCCGGACGTAGTCGTACGGATACGCACCGGTGCGCCCGATCGTCTCCGCCCGTGCAGGATCGAGCTCCATGCCTGCGGGCGCGAGAAGCTCGAACGTCGGACTCCCCTCGGTGAGGACCGCCCAACAGGTATCGCCCGGCCGCATCACTGCACCTGCGCAGGGCACCGGCGGTTCGGGTTCGAGCAGCCCGCGAACGACGTCGCGGGTGGGCGCATAGCTAGCCCAGAGGAGGAGCAGACCACCGAGAACCAGGATCACCGGTAGGACCTTGACGGCGATGCGGTCGTTCTCGGCCGCGAGCTCGGCGCGGTAGGCCTGCGCCTCCGCAGTGCCCTCGTCCGCCCTGTCGAACACCCCCACGACCTCAGCGTAATACTGCGATGCAGCACGTCCCCGCGGCCGATTAGGCTGGACGGCATGAAGAAGGTGGCGATCCTCGATTACGGCTCCGGCAACATCCGGTCCGCGCATCGCGCGATGGAACGGGCCGGCGCGGAGGTCACCGTGACTTCGGACGCGAGGACCGCGCTCGCCGCCGATGGCCTCCTCGTGCCCGGCGTCGGCGCGTACGAGGCGTGCATGGCGGGCCTCAAGTCCGTACAGGGGGACCGGATCATCGGCGAGCGGCTCGCGGGCGGCCGCCCCGTGATGGGGATCTGCGTGGGCATGCAGATCCTGTTCGAGAAGGGCATCGAGTTCGGCGTCGAGACGCAGGGCTGCGGGGAGTGGCCCGGCACCGTCGAACGACTGCAGGCCGAGGTCGTCCCGCACATGGGCTGGAACACCGTCGAGGCCGCCGAGGGCTCGCAACTGTTCGCCGGGACCGACGCCGACACCCGCTTCTACTTCGTGCACTCCTACGCCGCACAGCGGTGGGAGCTCGACATCGCCGACCACATCCGCGCGCCCAAGGTCACCTGGGCCGACCACGGCGGCCGATTCGTCGCCGCCGTCGAGAACGGGCCCCTGTGGGCCACGCAGTTCCACCCGGAGAAGAGCGGTGACGCCGGCGCGCTCCTGCTGAAGAACTGGGTGGGCACACTGTGAGCGGCAGAGGCGGCCTCTCACTCGGGCGGCTCGCGCTGTTCTCCGTCGGGGCGGCCGTGGTCGTGCTGGGACTGTGCGTGATCCTGCTCAACGTGCTGCGCCCCAGCCCGGCGGTCGGCCTGCTCATCGTCGCCGTCGGCCTCATCGGTGCCGTCGCCGCCATGGGCGTCGTGTCCCACCGCATCGTCGGGCGCGCCGTCGCGGACTCCGACGACCGGGAGCCCGGAAAGCCGGATGACACGACGCACTAGGCTGGTCCCGTGAGTCTGGTACTTCTTCCCGCAGTCGACGTCGCCGAGGGCCGGGCCGTGCGCCTGGTGCAGGGGGAGGCCGGCAGCGAAACGGCCTACGGGTCGCCCCGTGACGCCGCCCTCGCCTGGCAGAACGACGGGGCGGAGTGGGTCCACCTCGTCGACCTCGACGCGGCCTTCGGCAAGGGATCGAATCGCGAACTCCTGGCCGAGGTGATCGGCGAACTGGACGTGAAGGTCGAGCTGTCCGGCGGCATCCGCGACGACGAGTCCCTGGCCGCGGCGCTCGCGACCGGGTGCACCCGCGTGAACCTCGGCACCGCGGCCATCGAGAACCCGCAGTGGTGCGCCAGCGCGATCGGCCGGTACGGCGACAGGATCGCCGTCGGTCTCGACGTCAAACAGATCGACGGCCAATGGCGCCTGCGCGGACGCGGCTGGGTCACCGACGGCGGCGACCTGTGGGAGGTCCTCGAGCGGCTGAACAACGACGGCTGCAGCCGTTATGTGGTCACCGACGTCTCCAAGGACGGCACCCTGACCGGCCCCAACCTCGAGTTGCTGTCCGCCGTCGCCGCTGCGACGGATGCGCCCGTCGTCGCCTCCGGCGGGATCTCCGCGCTGGAGGACCTCACGGCGATCGCCACCCTCGTCGACCAGGGCGTGGATTCCGCGATCATCGGCAAGGCGCTCTACGCCGGACGGTTCACGCTTCCCGAGGCGCTCGACGCGGTGTCGCGCTAGTGGCCGCGCTACCCGACGGCTTCACGGCCGACCCCGACCGGCTCCTCGCCCTCGCGGGCGATGCGCTCGACGCCGCCGCGCCCCGCTTCATCGAGGGCGTGGGCGCACCCGCGTCGGTGGCGAAGGGCCCCGCCGACTTCGCCACCGACCTCGACCTGGAGCTGGAACGCCGCATCGCGGCGGCGGTCGCCGAGGCGACCGGAGTCCCCGTACACGGCGAGGAGTACGGCGGTCCCGCGGTCGACGAGGGCACCGTCTGGGTCCTCGACCCGATCGACGGCACGTTCAACTACTCCGCCGGGTACCCGGCCACCGGCACGCTGCTCGGCCTGCTCCACGACGGCAGGCCCGTGGCCGGCCTCGCGTGGTTCCCACTCGTGGGCGACACGTTCTCCGGCCACGTCGCGGGGCCCGTGCGCAACCACGGGGAGGCACTGCCGCCGCTCGCCGAATCGGGGCTCGACGACGCCATGATCGCCGTCGGCAGCTTCAGCCGCGGCAGCAACGGGCACTTCCCCGGTGACTACCGGTTCGCCATCCTCGGCGAGGTCTCGCGGCGGGTGGCCCGCGTGCGGCAGTTCGGGTCGACGGGCGTCGACCTGGCCTACACGGCGTCGGGCGCGCTGGGCGGGGCCGTCGTCTTCGGCCATCACCCATGGGACAACGCAGCGGGAGCCGCGCTCGTCATCGCCGCCGGCGGCCGCGTCACCGACCTCGCGGGCGCGGACTGGCACGTCGGTTCGGACTCGGTGCTCGCCGGAGCCCCCGGTGTGTACGACGAGCTCCTGTCCATCGTCCGGTCCGTCGGCGCGCCGTCGGACTACCGCGGCGACCCGGGACACTCCGGAACCCTGAGCTACTAGCGACATTCGAAGGAGGCCGTGACCGATGACGGTGGCCGTGCGCGTGATCCCGTGCCTGGACGTCGACGACGGGCGCGTCGTCAAGGGCGTCAACTTCCAGAACCTGCGCGACGCCGGCGACCCGGTCGAGCTCGCCGCCGCCTACGACGCGCAGGGCGCCGACGAGCTGACCTTCCTCGACGTCACCGCGTCGAGCTCCGGGCGCGGGACGATGCTCGAGGTCGTCCGCCGCACCGCCGAGCAGGTCTTCATCCCGCTC
Organism: Tsukamurella paurometabola; assembly: GCF_900631615.1. Classification (NCBI taxonomy): domain Bacteria; kingdom Bacillati; phylum Actinomycetota; class Actinomycetes; order Mycobacteriales; family Tsukamurellaceae; genus Tsukamurella; species Tsukamurella paurometabola. The sequence goes on along the minus strand of NZ_LR131273.1, from coordinate 4,016,726 downwards.
ACCGTCGGCGGTGGCGTCCGCTCGGTCGAGGACGTCGACACCCTGCTCCGGGCCGGCGCGGACAAGGTGTCCGTGAACACCGCAGCGATCAACCGGCCGGAGCTGCTCCGTGAGCTGTCCAATCGGTTCGGTAGCCAGTGCATCGTGCTCTCCGTCGACGCGCGCACCGTCCCGGACACCGGCGGACAGGAGGCCGAGGGCCGGCCGGGGGGTGGTGCTGCGGGCCGCACGCCGTCGGGCTGGGAAGTCACCACGCACGGCGGGCGGAAGGGTACCGGCATCGACGCGATCGAATGGGCCCGCCGTGGCGAGGAACTGGGCGTCGGCGAGATCCTGCTCAACTCCATGGACGCCGACGGCACCAAGGCGGGCTTCGACCTGCGGATGATCACGGCCGCCCGCGCGGCGGTGCACATCCCGGTCATCGCCTCCGGCGGGGCCGGTGCCGTCGAGCACTTCACGCCGGCGGTCGAGGCGGGTGCCGACGCCGTGCTCGCCGCCAGTGTCTTCCACTTCGGGGACATGACCATCGGGCAGGTCAAGGACGAGATGGCGGGGCACGGGCTGGTGGTGCGGCGATGAGCGACGCGCCACTGGATTCGGGGCTCGCCCCGGCGATCGCCGCGCGGCTCAAGCGCAACGCCGACGGACTCGTCGCCGCCATCGCCCAGGAGGAGGGCACCGGCGACGTACTCATGATGGCCTGGATGAACGACGAGGCCCTCGCGCGCACACTCGCCACCCGCAGGGGTACGTACTACTCGCGCTCGCGCCGGCAGTTGTGGGTCAAGGGCGAGACCTCCGGGCACACCCAGGAGGTGCTCGACGTGCGTCTCGATTGCGACGGCGACACCGTCCTGCTCACCGTGCGGCAGACGGGGCCCGCGTGCCACACGGGCACGCACACGTGCTTCGACGGGGACCTGCTGCTCGGCCGGGACTGACGGTCAGCCGCTGAGGGTCCGCAGGAACGCCAGCGTCTCCTCGACGTGCGCCACCGCGCGGAGTTCCCCGACCACGATGTGCAGGACGGTCCCGTCGGTGTCGATGAGGAAGGTCTGCCGCCGCACCGGTGCCACCGCGAACTTCCCGCGCTTGACGTCGTACCGGGCCGCGACGGCGCCGTCGGCGTCCGTGAGCAACGGGAAGCCGGGCTCCATGACGTCCGCGAAGGCCTGCGTGCGCACCAGCGGGTCCATGCTGATGCCGATGCGGGCCGTTCCGCGCCGGTCGAACTCCTCGCCGGCGTCGCGGAACCGGCCGACCTCGGCGACGCACACCGGTAGGCCCGCGGTGAGGTAGAAGAAGACCGCTGCGCGGCCGTCGCCGCGGAGCTCGGAGAGGGTGCGGACGGTGCCGGTGCGGTCGGGGAGTGCGAAGTCGGGGGCCTGCTGGCCGATGCGCATGACCACGAACCTACCGGCGCTGGGATACTGACAGGCGATGAGTACCGCACAGCAGACGAACCTGCAGCCCGACGGCTCGACGACCAGCCTGGATGAGTTCCTCGCGCTCGCGGACCGACACCGCGTGGTGCCGGTGACCCGGACGGTGCTCGCCGACGCCGAGACCCCGCTCTCCGCGTACCGCAAGCTCGCGGGCGGACGCCCCGGCACCTTCCTGCTCGAGTCCGCGGCAGCGGGGCAGTCGTGGAGCCGCTGGTCCTTCGTCGGCGCCCCCGCGCCCTCCGCACTCACCGTGGTCGACGGTGCCGCCACGTGGATCGGGAAGGCGCCCGCCGGCGCACCGTCGGGCGGGGACCCGATCGCGGCCCTCGGCGAGGTGCTGCGGTTGCTGAGCTCCGAGCGGATCGAGGGGCTGCCGCCGCTCAACGGCGGCATGGTCGGCTACCTCGCCTACGACGCCGTGCGGCGCCTCGAGCGCTTGCCGGACACCACCGTCGACGACCTGCACCTGCCCGAGATGGTGTGGCTGCTCGCGACCGATCTGGCCGCCATCGACCACCACGAGGGCACCATCACCCTCATCGCCAACGCCGTGAACTGGGACGGCTCCGCCGATCGGGTCGACGAGGCCTACGCCGACGCCGTGCGCCGCCTCGACGCCATGGAGGCCGCGCTGGCCGCCCCGCTCGCCTCGTCGGTCGCATCGTTCACCCGGCCCGAGCCCGAGTACACCGCGCAGCGCACCGTGGAGGAGTACAGCGCCATCGTCGAGAAGCTGGTCGGTGACATCGAGGCCGGGGAGGCCTTCCAGGTGGTCCCGAGCCAGCGCTTCTCGATGCCCAGCGATGCCGACCCGATCGACGTCTACCGCGTGCTCCGCGCATCCAATCCCAGCCCGTACATGTACCTCGTGCAGGTGCCCGCGCCGGACGGGTCGGTGGCCTTCTCGATCGTCGGCTCCAGCCCCGAGGCGCTGGTGACCGTCTCCGACGGCACCGCGACGACGCACCCGATCGCCGGCACGCGGTGGCGCGGTGCCTCGGCCGAGGAGGACCTGCTGCTGGAGAAGGATCTGCAGGCCGACGAGAAGGAGAACAGCGAGCACCTGATGCTCGTCGACCTCGGTCGCAACGACCTCGGCCGGGTGTGCACGCCCGGCACCGTGCGGGTCACCGACTACCGGCGGATCGAGCGGTACAGCCACGTGATGCACCTGGTGTCGACGGTCTCCGGCGACCTGGCACCCGGTAGGCAGGCCCTCGACGCCGTCGCGGCGTGCTTCCCCGCAGGGACCCTCACCGGCGCTCCCAAGGTGCGCGCCATGGAACTCATCGACGAGGCCGAGATCACCCGCCGCGGGCTGTACGGCGGGATCGTCGGTTACCTCGACTTCGCCGGCGACGCCGATACCGCCATCGCGATCCGTACCGCCGTCCTCAAGGACGGGGCCGCCTACGTTCAGGCGGGCGGGGGCGTCGTCGCCGATTCGGTCGGCGAGTACGAGTACAACGAGTCGCGCAACAAGGCACTCGCCGCGCTCAAGGCGGTGGCGGCGGCGAACACGCTGCGCGGCGTGGCGGAGGAGGCGCGATGAACGCCAAGCGGAATCTCGCGATCGCCGCGGTGCTGCTCGCCGGTGCGGCGGGCGCGGTCTGGGGCTCGGGCCGCATGTCGTGGATGGGCGTCACCATCGCCGACGGCCTCTCGCCCGAGCGCTCGGTGAACGTCGCCGGCACCACGTGGGCGCCGGCGCTGGCGGCGCTGTGGCTCGTGTTCCTCGCCGCGATCGCGGCCGCCCTGGCCCTCAAGAACTGGGCGCGGGGCGTGGTCGCGGTGATCGTCGCGGTCGCGGCGATCGGAGCGGCCTACCCCGCGGTGACGATCCTGACGCAGGAGCCGGACATCGGCTACCTCGAGAAGATCCTGCGGGCCGAGCCGGCCGAGGGCGGCGCGGGCACCACCGTCATGGGCAACAAGGACTACATCTCGCAGGTCGACCCGACCGCTGCGGGGCCGTCCGTCGCGCTCCTCGGGGCAGTGCTCGCGGTGCTGGCCGCAGCGCTGCTCATGCGTGGACTCCGGGGCGGCGGCATGGGATCGAAGTACGTTTCACCCGCCGCGCGCCGCGCTGAACTCGAACAGCGCGTGTTCGACGACACGGCCGCGGAGCCCGCCTCCGAGCGGGACCTGTGGGACGCGCTCGACGGCGGCGATGACCCCACGGAGGCGGGTGACACCCGTCCGGCTCCGGGGGAGGGGGCCGGACCCGACCGCCCGCGGGCCGAGGGCTAATGTTGGAGCACGCTCCACGATCCAGGAAGGGCCCGCAGCCGTGACTTCACCCACTGCTCTCGACTCGATCATCGAGGGTGTGCGCGCGGACCTGGCGGCACGTGAGGCCGTCGTGGACCTGGCCTCGGTCAAGGCCGCCGCCAAGGCCGCGCCCCCCGCGATCGACGCCACCGCCGCCCTCCGCGAGCCCGGCATCGCCGTGATCGCCGAGGTCAAGCGCGCGAGCCCGTCCAAGGGCGACCTGGCGGGCATCGCCGATCCCGCCGAACTGGCGTCCGAGTACGAGGCCGGGGGAGCGCGCGCGATCAGCGTGCTGACCGAGCAGCGCCGCTTCAAGGGTTCGCTCGCGGATCTCGACGCTGTGCGCGAACGGGTACGGATTCCCGTGCTGCGCAAGGACTTCATCGTCACGCCCTACCAGATCCACGAGGCCCGCGCGCACGGTGCGGACATCGTGCTGCTCATCGTCGCCGCGCTCGAGCAGCCGGTGCTGGTCTCCCTGCTGGACCGCATCGAGTCCCTGGGCATGACCGCACTCGTCGAGGTGCACACGGAGGACGAGGCGGACCGGGCGCTCGAGGCCGGCGCGACGGTCATCGGCGTGAACGCCCGCAACCTCAAGACCCTCGAGGTGGACCGCGAGTCGTTCGCCCGGATCGCGCCCGGCCTGCCCTCCTCGGTGATCAAGATCGCCGAGTCCGGCGTGCGCGACAGCCACGACCTACTGACCTACGCGGGCCAGGGCGCCGACGGTGTGCTCGTGGGCGAGGGGCTGGTCACGGCCGGTGATCCCCGCACGGCCGTCGCCGACCTCGTGACCGCCGGCTCGCATCCCAGCTGCCCCCGCCCCGCACGCTAGGCGTTCGGGCCCCGGCGCTCCGCCTCGCGGAGCGCGATCTGCACCGCGCCCCGTACCGGATCCACGGTGAGAACCCTCAGGTCGGAGATGCCGCGCATCCCGAGATGATGACGCACGCGCCGTTGCAGCGCGGGCTGGTGCACGGCGAGCCCGCCCGCGAGCACCACGGGTCCCGCTGACCCGATCCGTTCGGCGACCGACACCGCGATGTCCGTCAGGGCGATCGCCGCCTGATCGACGATGTCCGTGCTCACCGGGTCGCCCGACTGGGCGAGCTCGAAGACGACGCGGGCCCGGCCCGCCCAATAGCGGCGCTCCTGCTGGGCGTAGAAGTGATCGAGCAGCTCGTCGGTGCTCTGCAGGCCGCAGTCCGCCGCCAACTGCTGCCCGAGGTGATCGGACGGCTCCTCACGGTCGAGGCGGATCAACGTGCGGCGCACGGCCTCCTTCGCCACCCAGTAGCCGCTGCCCTCGTCGCCGAGGAGATAGCCCCAGCCGCCCGCACGGGCGTGGCGCTCGCCCGACCGGCCCCACGCGACGGCGCCGGTGCCGGAGATGACCGCCACCCCGTCGCGGACGCCGGCGGCGGCGAGGATGAGCTGACTGTCGTGCACCACTCGGATGCGCGCGCCCGGGATGCGCTCGGCGAGCAGCGCCGTCAGGGTGGCGGCGCCGGCCGGGGTCTCCACCCCTGCTGCGCCGGCGCAGACCGCCCCCACGTCCTGGACGCCGAGGCGGCCGAGCGCGATGTCGAGCTGGCGACCGGCCTCGTCCCGGCCGACGGAGGAGATGTTCGCGCTGCCGGCGAGTGCCTCCGCCACGACGACGCCGTTCTCGGCGCGGACCGCCTGCGTCTTGGAGCCCCCGATGTCGAGACCGATGACCGCGGTGCTCACTGCGCGGCCGCCCCGGCCCTGTCGCCGTCCTTCGGCCAGGTGCCGTGGTTCTGCCAGTAGTACTGGATGTCCTCGAGCTTGCGCCCCTTGGTCTCCGGGGCGAACTTCAGCACGAACAGGAAGGCGAGGACGGTGAGGCCGCCGAAGACGGCGAAGGTACCCGTGCCGCCGAGCAGCCGGCTGTTGAGCATCGTCAGCGTGACCTGGGCGACGATGGCGTTCGCGACGAGATCGGAGGTGAGCATCGCCGACGAGCCGTATGCGCGGAGCCGGGCCGGGAAGGCCTCGCCGGCGTACACCCACACCAGCGAACCGAAGCCGAAGGAGAATCCGATCACGACGAGGACGAGGCCGGCGAAGCCGACGACGCCGGCGGTCTCGTGGTTCTTGAAGTCGCCGTCGGCCATCTGGTAGGCGAGGATCATCACGGCGAACGCGAGGACCATCGTGCCGATGCCGCCGAGGAGGATGGGGCGCCGGCCGAACTTGTCCACGGTGAAGATCGAGATCACCACGGCCAGCAGGCCGAAGAGCTGTACGAACGCGGGCAGCATGTACTTACCGAAGTTCCCCTCGTAGCCCATCGACGCGAAGATGTCCGGGCTGTAGTAGATGATCGCGTTGATACCGGTGATCTGGATGAAGAAGCCGAGGACGACGACGAAGAAGGTGGCGCGCAGGTAGGGCTGGCGGAAGAGCTGGCTCAGCCTGCCGCCCGACTCGTCGGACAGCTGGGCCCGCATCTCGTCGAGTTCGGCCTCGATGTCGGCCGCGGTCGAGTCGGGTTCGACGGAGATGAGGGCGGCGCGGGCCTCGTGCTCCCGGCCGCGGGTCATGTACCAGCGGGCGGTGTCGGGAAGGCGGACCAGCAGCAGGGTCACGATGATCGCCGGCACAGCTGCGAGGCCGAGCATCCACTTCCACGAGGTGGTGCCCAGGCCGGCCAGCATGAACCCCAGGATGTAGCCGAGGATGATGCCCACGATGGTCGCGAACTGGTAGGCGACGAGCATCGCCCCGCGACGTTTCGCGGGGGCGGACTCGGCCACGAACACCGGGACGACCACGACCGAGACGCCGACCGTGAGCCCCAGGAGGAAGCGGGCCACGAGCAGCAACGGAACGGTGGGGGCGAGCGCGCCGAAGAGCGCGAACAGCGTGTAGCCCGCGCCCACCGAGATCATCGCCTTCCGCCGGCCCACCTTGTTGGCGAACCAGCCGCCGGCCAGGGCGCCGAGGATCTCGCCCACGACGACGACCGTGGCGAGCGCCTGGGTCATCCCGTCGCCGAGCCCGAAGTCCTCCCGGATGAAGTCCTTCGCCGCGGCGATGTTCGACGTGTCGTATCCGTAGATCACGCCGAGGCTCGCCGCCGCGACTCCGACGAGGACCGCGCTCGATTTCGCAGCCTGCGTACCGCTCATGTCATCTCCTTGAAGTCGACTCCAAGTGGTCTATACCAATTGAAGTATGCTCAGAGTGGCATAGACCACTTTCATCGTCAAGGGGTAATGTGGCGCACATGACGCTTCCTCGTTCGTCGCACGCCGAACCGCCGCGCTACTTCCGCGCGAAACTCGAACTCCAGCGGCGGATCGGCGACCTCGGGCACGGCGACACCCTGCCCGCCGAGCGGCGGCTCGCGGAGGACCTCGGTGTCTCGCGCACCACCCTGCGAAAGGCGCTGGCGGAGCTGTCCGCCGAGGGAGTGCTGCGCCGCGAGCACGGCAGCGGCACGTACGTCGCGCCGCCCAAGGTGGTCCGCGTGCGGCAGCTGACCTCGTTGAGCGAGGACTTCGGCGTCGACGGCCAAGCGGTGCGGTCCGATCTGCTCTCCTGCGACCACATCACCGCCGACGCGGAGACGCAGACGGCGCTCGAACTGCCCCGCGGAGCCCGGGTCTACCGCGTGACGCGGCTGCGCATCGTCGACGACGAACCGCTCGCCATCGAGGAGGCGCACCTGCGCGGGCCGCTGCGCGGTCTCGCCGCGCGCCTGGAGGAACAGTCCTCGCTGTACCGCGTGCTGCGGGAGCAGTACGGCCGGTGCATCTCAGCCGTGGAGGACACCGTGGAGACGGCGCTCGCCTCGCCCTCCGAGGCGGAACTACTCGGGGTGACCGCGGGGCACCCGCTCCTCATGGTCCACCGCCTCGGCCGCGACGCCGACGGTCTCGCGCTCGAGTGGACGCGCAGCATCTACCGGGGCGATCGGTTCAAGTTCGTCGCCCGCGCGACGAGCCCGGCCGCGACAAAGGACGTCGCGGCCGGGCCGCCGGAGCTCTGAGGACGCCAGACCGTCACTTGTCGTTGATCGGGAGCCCCGGGGGATTGATCTCGGAGGTGGGCACCGCCTCGGCCTCGAGTCCCCACCGGGTGAGGACCTTGAGGTAGTCGCCGCTCCGGATCGTCGATTCGAGGGCGGCCTGCACGGCGCGGATGATGCCGCTGTCCTTCCGGGTGGTGGCGCCGATGAGGCCCTGCAGGGTGGAGCCGGCGCCGGACACGCGGCCGACGATCTTCGTGGCGTTGGGGGTGCCCCTGGTCTGCGCGACGTGGAAGGCCGAGACGGGGTTCGGGCCGAAGTAGGCGTCGATCTGACCCGATGCGAGCGCGGCGTACGTGCCGGTGTTGTCCTGGTAGTTCTTGATGGCGATGCCGGGCTTGCCTGCGGCCCGCAGGTCGGCGTCGTAGCGCTGCAGGATCCGCTCCTGGTTGGTGCCCGACCCGACGGCCACGGTCCTCCCGGAGAAGGAATCCCCACCCGTGAACGTGAAGGTCGAGGACTCCTGCACCTCGACCGCGAGGTCGTCCTTGCGGTACGTGGCGAAGTCGTACTTCTGCTTCCGGGCCTCGGTGACGGTGATGTTCGAGACGCCCAGGTCGAACTGGCCGCTGTCGATGCCCAGGAACAGGCCCTCCCACGACGTGTTGGACTCCTCGATCTTCAGCCCGAGGGCGCCCGCGATGAGGTGGGCGATGTCCGACTCGTCGCCGATGAAGACGCGGTCGTCGTCCGTCGAGGGGAAGTAGAACGGTGCGTTGCCGGCCCCCGATCCGTGGGCGACGCGCAGTACGCCTCGGTCGCGGATCGCCGGGGGGAGCAGGGCCGCTGCGGCCTCGTTCTTCGGCGGCACGATGCGGTCCTGCTTGCTCGTCAGGTTGAGCTGCTGCCCGGCCGCGCCGGTGACGCTCGCGGTGGTCGATTCCGTGGTCTGGCCGCCGCAGCCCGCCAGGACGGCGCCGGCGAGGGCGATCGCCGCGGCGAGGACGGGCAGGCGATGGCGAACGGTGGGGCGAGCGGTCGAACGGGCGGTCATGCGGTCTCCTTGGCGGTCCAGTGGGCGAGGAAGGTGCGGGTGCGGTCCGTGGCGGGACGGTCGAGCACGGCGGACGGCGACCCGACGGCGACGACACGGCCGCGATCGAGGAAGACGATCCGGTCGGAGATGCGGCGGGCGAAGGCCAGCTCATGGGTGACCACGACGAGCGTGCGGCCCTCGGCGGCCAGCTCGGCGATCACGGCGTTCACCTCGCCCACGAGTTCGGGGTCGAGCGCGGAGGTCGGCTCGTCGAAGAGGATCAGCTCCGGGTCGAGCGCGAGGGTGCGCGCGATCGCGACGCGTTGCTGCTGACCGCCGGAGAGCCGGCCCGGGTACTGGCCGGCGTGTGCGCCGAGCCCGACGCGGTCCAATAGCTCACGGGCCCGCTCCTCGGCCTCGGGCCGGCTCCGGCCGAGCGTCAGACGCTGCGGACGCGCGACGTTCTCCGCGGCGGTCAGATGCGGGAACAGGTTGAACTGCTGGAAGACGAAGCCGATCCGAGCGCGCTGGCGGCGCAGCTCGCGCTCGGGCAGCGCGACGAGATGGTCTCCGCGCCGCCGCACGCCGATGAGATCGCCGTCCACCCGGACGACGCCGGAGCTCGGCTCCTCCAGGTGGTTGAGCAGCCGGAGCAGCGTCGACTTACCCGAGCCGGACGGGCCGATGATCGAGACCACCTCGCCCGGCGCGACGGTGAGATCCACCCCGCGCAACACCTCGTCGTGGCCGAAGCGCTTGGTCAGGCCCACCGCCTCCAGTCGGGGGCGCGGTGCGATGGCGGTCATGCGGGCGTCTCCTTCGTCGTGGTCCTCGCGGACTTCGTGGCCCCGTACCCGCGGGCGAGCCGCTTCTCGAGGTAGTGCTGGCCGATCGACAGCACGGTGGTGAGCACCGCGTACCAGGCGACCGCGACGAGCAGCAGCGGGATGATCCTGCCGTTGCGGCCGTAGATCACCTGGACCTGGTAGAACAGGTCGGGCAGCGCCAGGATGAAGACCGCCGTCGTGCCCTTCAGAAGGCCGATCACCTCGTTGGCCGCGGGCGGCACGATGGTGCGCAGGGCCTGGGGGAGCGTGATCCGCAGCAGGTGGGCGGCCGGTGGAATTCCGAGTGCGCGGGCCGCATCGTGCTGTCCGGGCGAGACGCCGAGGATGCCCGCCCGCACGATCTCCGAGCCGTAGGCGGCCTGGTGCAGGACGATGCCGATGACCGCCGCCGTGTACGGGGACAGCAGGTCCTTGGTCGGAGCGTCGACGAAGGTCGGCCCGAACGGGATGCCGAGCCCGATCGTCGGGTACAGGGCGCCGAGGTAGCCCCAGAACAGGATCTGCACGATGAGCGGGACGGACCGGAACAGCCAGACGAAGCCGAAACTGAACGCCGCGAGCACGCGGTTGCCGGAGAGGCGGGCCAGGGCCAGCACACCGCCGAGGAGGAACCCCAGGACCGCGCCGATCGCCGTGAGCTGCACCGTGAACCACAGCGCCTCGAGCACCGTCGGGCTGAACAGGTACGCGCCGAAGGTGGGCCAGTCGTAGCGCGGGTTGGTCACCGCCGAGGCCACGAGCTGCGCGAACAGGACGACGGCCACGGCGACGGCCAGCCAGCGGCCCCACTGGACGCGGTGCCGGACCGGCAGGTCCGCGAGGACGGCGAGATCGGGGTCGGACGTGGCCTGCTGCGGCCGGGTGAGGGCGAGGGTCATGAGGCTCCGGTCGGGTCGGTGGTGGGCGGCTGGACGAGAAGCAGCGGGAGGGTGGCGCGCAGGCGGAAGCCGAGGTGCTCGTAGACCGCGCGGGCATCGGTGTTCCCGGCGGAGGTGTGCAGGAACGGAACGTCGCCCCGGGACCGGATGTGGTGTCCCACGGCGCGGACGAGCCGCGTCGCAAGGCCCTGTCCGCGGTGTCCCGGATCAGTGCAGACGGCGCTGATCTCCGTCCATCCGGGCGGTCGCATTCGCTCCCCGGCGAGCGCGATCAACCGCCCGGACGCATCGCGCAGGCCCAGGTACAGGCCCAGTTCGACGGTGCGCCGCTCGAACGGTCCGGGCCGGGTGCGCGCGACGAGATCCAGGATCTCGTCCACGTTCGCCGGGCCCAGGACCTCCGCCTCCGGATCGGGCGCGGTGGCGAGCGCGGCACCGTCGTACTGGACGAGCGGGACCTCGTCGACGACGCGCCACCCGGCGGGGAGCGGTCCCCGCACGTCCCGCAGCGAGATGGGCGTCCCGGGCACCGCGAGGCGGGCCAGTGCCGCGAAGTCCGCGGCGGCCGGGCGCTGCGGGTGCCCCACGAAACGCGCGACGTCCGGGTGGTACCGGACCACGGCGCCGTCGCCGAGGCGGAAGCGGGCGTGGGCGCCGTGCAGCGACGCCCGGACGGGATCGTCGAGGACATGGCCGAGCGTGGTGGTCATGCCCGGAAACACTCGTCGCGGAGGGGCATTCGCGGAATGGTTGGCGTCGCTGTGATTCCTCTTTGACGGCGTAGGGATAATCGTTGCTGTGAGCCTCCCAGAAGCCAGTACCGGACTGTCCGAACGATCGGCCTTCGAGCCGGACGGGACCGGTCATTGGGGTGCGTGGGGCGGCCGGCACGTTCCCGAGGCGCTGATGGCGGTGATCGAGGAGGTCACGGCCGAATTCGAGAAGGTGCGCTCGGACCGGGAGTTCCTCGCCGAGCTGGACCGGCTGCAGCGCCAGTACACCGGGCGGCCGTCGCCGCTGTACCCGTGCGTGCGCCTCAACGAGCACGCCGGCGGGGCGAAGATCTTCCTCAAGCGCGAGGACCTCAACCACACCGGCAGCCACAAGATCAACAACGTGCTCGGACAGGTGCTGCTGGCCAAGCGGATGGGCAAGCCGCGCGTCATCGCCGAGACGGGCGCCGGCCAGCACGGCGTCGCCACGGCGACCGCCTGTGCGCTGCTCGGCATCGAGTGCGTCATCTACATGGGCAAGGTCGACACCGACCGGCAGGCGCTCAACGTCGCCCGGATGCGGCTCCTCGGCGCCGAGGTCATCGCCGTCGCCTCGGGCTCCGCATCGCTCAAGGATGCGATCAACGAGGCGTTGCGCGACTGGGTCAGCAACGCCGACACCACCTACTACTGCTTCGGCACCGCGGCCGGGCCGCACCCGTTCCCGCTCATGGTGCGCGACCTGCAGCGCATCGTCGGCATGGAGGCGCGCGAGCAGATCCTCGAGGCCGAGGGGCGCCTGCCGGACGCGGTCGTCGCCTGCGTCGGCGGCGGCTCCAACGCGATCGGGATCTTCCATCCCTTCATCGCCGACGAGGGCGTCCGCCTGGTCGGGTGCGAGGCCGCGGGCGACGGCGTCGAGACCGGCCGGCACGCTGCGACCTTCACCGGCGGCAGCCCCGGAGCTTTCCAGGGCGCCTACTCCTATCTGCTGCAGGACGAGGACGGCCAGACCGTCGAATCGCACTCGATCTCCGCCGGGCTCGACTACCCGGGCGTCGGGCCCGAGCACGCGCAGCTCAAGGAGTCGGGGCGCGCCGAGTACGTGCCCATCACCGACGCCGAGGCGATGGACGCCTTCGCGCTGCTGTGCCGCACGGAGGGCATCATCCCGGCGATCGAGTCGGCGCACGCCGTCGCAGGCGCCGTGCAGCTCGGCCGCCGGCTCGGCCCGGGCTCGGTGATCGTGGCGAACCTCTCCGGCCGCGGCGACAAGGACGTCGACACCGCCGGGAAGTGGTTCGGGCTGCTCGACGAGAACGGTGACGTGGTGGGCGAGAAGGTGGTCGGCGCCGACCTCAACACCGCCCTGCGCGACGCGCAGGAGAAGGGCACGGCGGCGAACGGAACGGGGGAGAACAAGTGAGCGCACTGGCACCGGTCTTCGAGCAGTGCCGGGCGGACAACCGCGCGGCCCTCGTCACCTATCTTCCCTGCGGGTACCCGTCGAAGCAGGGCGGCATCGACACCGTGGTCGCGATGGCCGAGTCCGGCGCCGACATCGTCGAACTCGGCGTGGCCTACAGCGACCCCGTCATGGACGGCCCCGTCATCCAGCGCGCCGCCGACGACGCGCTCCGCGGCGGGATCCGGGTCCGCGACATCTTCTCCTACGCGGAGGCCGTCGCCGCGGCCGGCGCCGCCCCCGTCGTCATGGCGTACTGGAATCCGGTCCTCAAGTACGGCGTCGAAGCCTTCGCGCGGGATCTCGCCGCCGCCGGTGGCCGGGGCATGATCACGCCGAACCTCATTCCCGACGAGGCCGACGAGTGGATCGCGGCCGCCGACCGCCACGGCCTGGACAAGATCTTCCTCGCCGCACCGTCGTCGACGCCGGAACGGCTCGCGATGACCGCGAAGGCATCGTCGGGCTTCCTCTACGCCGCGTCGACGATGGGCGTCACCGGCGCCCGCGACGCCGTCGACAACGTGGCACCGGAGCTCGTCGCCCGCATCCGCGAGGTGTCGGACATCCCCGTCGGCGTCGGCCTGGGTGTGCGATCGCGCGAGCAGGCCGCGGAGATCGCGGCGTACGCCGATGCCGTGATCGTCGGTTCCGCACTGGTCAGCGCGGCGGGGGAGTCGCTGGACGCGGTGCGTTCACTGACCTCCGAGCTCGCCGCCGGTGTCCGCGGAGCCTGATCCGCCCGTCTCCGCCGGGCCGGTGGCGAAGCGCGCGACGGCCCGCCGACTCGTCCGCCGCGTCCGCCGCGAACTGACGGACGGCCGGGCGTGGCGCACGGCCGGCACGGCCGAGTACGCGTACACCACCGAGGCGATCCGGTTCCTCCGCGGCGAGTGGGCCCTGCGGGTGAGCATCGCGTTCCTCGCGATGATGATGCTGCCGCTGGCCCTCGTGATGCAGTTCAACCCGATGGGTCCGCACGGGGTCCTGCCGCGGACGATTCACCTGGGCGCCGCGGTGATCGGCTTCGTCCTCGGGATCCGGTGGGTGGTCGGCGCGTGGCCCACCGTGCGCGAAGCCGTGTGGTTCCTCCTCGGCGCCGACGCGCTGATCGGGATCGCCGTCTCGGTGCTGTCCGAGCCCACGGCACGCATCTGCGGCGCGATCCACCTCGCGATGTTGGGCATGTTCGCCGCGTTCCTGCTCGGGTGGCGGATCCTGCTGGTGCACTGCGTCTACTCGCTGGTGCTCATCGCGGGGCTGACGGGCTACTCGATCCTCGCGGAGGGGCGTTCCCTTCTGGATCTGTACGTGTACACGACTCCCGCGATCACCACCGTGGTCGGGCTTCCCGTCGTCATCCAGGTCGTCGTGGAAACCGGGCGGTACGGCATCACCCGTGTCTCCCGCGAGTGGTACACCGACGTTCTCACGGGCGTGCACAATCGGCGCGGGATGTCCTTCGCCGTGCGCCGTGCCGCGCTGCGGGTCGGCTCCGACGACATCATGCTCGTAGGGGCCCTCGATCTGGACGACTTCAAGCGGTACAACGACTCCCACGGACACACGGCGGGGGACGAGTTGCTCGTCGACGTCGCGCGGCGCCTCATGGCCGTGCCGCGGTTGGTCGTGGGCCGCAACGGCGGCGACGAGTTCGGCCTGTTCGCGGTCCGTGCCGACCGGGACGACGCCGCGCGCGTGCTGGAGGAGCTCCGCGACCTCGTGCAGCGGCACGGGGACGGGGACAGGAGGATCCGCGGCAGCCTCGGTGTCGTGATCGCGCGAGGTCGTGATCGGGACCGGCTCGGAGAGCTCGCGGTCGAGGCGGACGAGGCCCTGTATCAGGCCAAGCGCTCCCCGACGACGGCGGTCGTGGTGCGGAATCCGCTGATGTTGTAACTGGAATTCGGGCGCCTGCATCGGGGGCACGGGGCGCCCTAGTAGGATCGACTCCCGTGACGACCGGGATCAGCGTTGGCCGCTGACGCGCGGCGGCCGGCCGAGCTGTGGGGACCGGTCGGTCTGCCGCATCTTCTCCGTGCCGGGGCTCGGGCGCTGACCCGCCGATCCGGTTGGCGGTACGCCGGGCGCGCCGAGTACGAACAGGCGACGTCCTGGATCAAGGGGCAGGGCGGCGGTATCGCGCTGCGCTTCGTGGTGGGGTCCCTGGCGCTGCTGATGGTGCCGCTGTGCATCGGCGTCCTGTTCTCCGACGCCCGCCCGCGCAGCACCGCCGCGATGATCGTGTTCGTGGTCGCCGCCAGCGGCAGCGCGGTACTCGGTACCTGGTGGCTCCGGCTGCGGAGGCCGCGCGCTCAGGATGCGATGACCTTCGTGGCGATCGCCGACATCTGTCTCCTCACCGGGTGCCTCGCCCAGTTCGGCATCGCCAAGGTGGCGGGAACCACCTACCTCGGCATGCTGGCGATGCTCACCGCCTTCCTCCTGGGGTGGCGGATCCTGGTCGTGCACTGCCTGTTCTCCCTCGCCGCGATCGCGGCCTGCACGGTCGCGGCCGTCCAGGCCGACGGCGTCGCGATGGGTCAGCTGTACGCGATCCTCGCTCCTGCGGCGACGATCGACTTCGCTCTCCCGATGCTCGTCCAGTTCATCGTCGAGTTCGGTCGACGCGGGATCGGCGTGGTGACGGTCGAGCGCAACCGGGACACCTTGACGGGCCTGTTCAGCCGCGCCGGCCTGCAGGCCACGCTCCGCGGCCTCGTCCACCGGCGTGAGCACGACACCGCGGTGGTCGCGATCCTGGACCTCGACGGCTTCAAGGCCTACAACGACACCTACGGCCATCTCGCCGGCGACAAGTACCTCGCCGAGACGGCGCAGTGGCTCCGCGGCGGTCTCTCGAGCGCGCTCATCGGCCGAATGGGCGGCGACGAGTTCGTGATCGTCGCCCTCCGGCTGGGGCGCACGGAGGCGGACGTGGTCATCGGCGACCTGCGCCGGTTGGTGGACGAGGGCGGCCCGATCGCCGGGAGCATCGGCCTCGTCGTGCGCCCCCGCCTCAGCACCTCGGACCTGCCCAGCGCGGTGGGAGAGGCCGATCGGGCCCTCTACACGGCGAAGGCGGACCGCTCGCGCCGCCTGGTGGTTCGCGATCTGACCGTGCGGGACGCCGACGACTCCGACTAGGATTTGCGATCGTGAGTCCTCGGTCGCGACGGTACGGCAGGAACGTTCGCCGACTCGCGCGCATCCTCACCGATCGATCCGGGTGGCGGGAGGCGGGGCGCGCCGAGTACGCCTTCGCCACGTCGGGCATCATCGGCCAGGGCGGCGGTCTCGCGCTCCGCTTCGTGGTGTCGGCCCTCGCCATCGTCCTGCTGCCGATCGGCGTGGTGAGCCTGTTCCTCCCGATCGGGCCGTCCACCCCGGCGGCGACCGTGGCGTATCTCGGGGGATCGATCGGCGGAGCGGTCCTGGGCGTGTGGTGGCTGCTGCGCCGCAGGCGGTCGTGCCGGGACGCCATCGTCTTCGTCGCGTGCGCGGACGTCCTGCTCCTGATCTCCGCCCTGACCATGTCCGGCTACGGGCTCGTCGGGACGACGATGTACTTCGGCATGCTCGCGATGCTGGTCGCGTTCCTGCTGGGCTGGCGGATCCTGCTGCTGCACTGCCTGTTCAGCACCGCGGCCGTGATCGCGGCGACGGTGGTGACCGTGCACGCCCACGGGATCGCCTTCGGCGAGCTCTATCCCGTCGTGGCGCCCGCCGCGACCATCGCGATCGCGCTCCCGCTCATCGTCCAGTTCGTGGTGGAGGCCGGGCGACGGGGGCTCGGTCAGGTCACCCTCGAGCGGGACCACGACACGCTCACGGGACTCTACGGACGACGGGGCCTCGACGCCGAGATGCGGCGGCGGCTGCGCGGGGACGCCGACGGCGTGTGCGTGGTCGCGGTCCTCGATCTCGACGGTTTCAAGGCCTTCAACGACGCGTACGGCCACCAGGCCGGTGACCGGCGACTGGTGGAGACGGCGCGGTGCCTGCAGGCCGGGATTCCGACGGCGGCGCTCGCCCGGATGGGCGGCGACGAGTTCCTCATCGTGGGGACCGGCGCCCGTCGCGCCGACGTCGAGGCGATCCTCGGCGCGGTCCGCGCCCTCGTCGTCGCGCAGGAGGGTCCGCCGCTGATCGCTGCGAGTGTGGGCGTGGCCATCGTGCCCGTGCGTGACCCGCGCCGTCTGCCCGAGGCGATCGAGATCGCGGACACGGCCCTGTACGAGGCGAAGGCCGATCGGTCGCTGCGGATCGTCGTGCGCGATCCCTGTGGCGCCGTGGCCCCCGCGCAGGCGCCTACCGACCCGGACCCGCGCGTGAGCGGCGTCACGGCGCCGCAAACGGAGGTGAGAAGCGCACCGCCGGACCGGTAAGCTGGACCGTTGTGATCACCGCGACCGACCTCGAAGTGCGCGCCGGCGTCCGCACCCTGCTGACCGCGCCGGGCGACCAGTTGCGGGTGCAGGCGGGCGACCGGATCGGCCTCGTCGGCCGCAACGGCGCCGGCAAGACCACCACCATGCGGATCCTCGCCGGCGAGGGCGAGCCCTACGCGGGCCGCATCATCTCCAGCGGCGACGTGGGCTACCTGCCCCAGGACCCGCGGGAGGGCGACCTCGACGTGCTCGCCAAGGACCGCGTGCTCTCCGCCCGCGGGCTCGATCAGATCCTGGCGCAGATGGCGAAGCAGCAGGTCCGCATGGCCGAGTTGGTCGGCGACGAGCTGGACACCGCGGTGCGCAAGTACGGCAACCTCGAGGAGCGCTTCTCCTCGCTCGGCGGGTACGCGGCCGAGTCCGAGGCGGCCCGGATCTGCAACAGCCTGGCGCTGCCCGAACGGGTGCTGGAGCAGCCGCTGCGCACCCTGTCCGGCGGCCAGCGCCGCCGCGTCGAGCTGGCCCGCATCCTGTTCGCGGCGTCCGACGGCTCCGGCGGCAAGTCGAACACGACGCTGCTGCTCGACGAGCCCACCAACCACCTCGACGCCGACTCGATCGGCTGGCTGCGCACCTTCCTGCAGAACCACGACGGCGGGCTCATCGTGATCAGCCACGACGTGGACCTGCTGGCCGACGTGGTGAACCGCGTGTGGTTCCTCGACGCCGTGCGCGGCGAGGCCGACGTCTACAACATGGGCTGGAAGAAGTACATCGACGCCCGTGCCACGGACGAGCAGCGCCGCCGCCGCGAGCGGGCCAACGCCGAGAAGAAGGCGGGCGCGCTGCGGGCCCAGGCCGCGAAGATGGGCGCCAAGGCGACCAAGGCCGTCGCCGCGCAGAACATGCTGCGCCGCGCGGAGCGCATGATGAACGAGCTCGATGACGTGCGCGTCGAGGACAAGACCGCGCGGATCAAGTTCCCGGCCCCCGCGGCCTGTAGCAAGACGCCGCTCATGGTGAAGAACCTCACCAAGACCTACGGCTCGCTGGAGATCTTCACCGGCGTCGACTTCGCCATCGACAAGGGCTCGCGCGTCGTGGTGCTCGGCCTCAACGGCGCGGGCAAGACCACCCTGCTGAAGCTGCTCGCCGGCGTCGAGACACCGGACACGGGCGGTCTCGAACCCGGCCGCGGACTCAAGATCGGGTACTTCGCGCAGGAGCACGACACCCTCGACGACGAGGCCTCGGTGTGGGACAACATCCGGCACGCCTCACCGGACGCGGGGGAGCAGGACCTGCGCGGCCTGCTCGGCGCGTTCATGTTCACGGGCCCGCAGCTCGAGCAGCCCGCGGGAACGCTGTCCGGCGGTGAGAAGACCCGCCTCGCGCTCGCGGGGCTGGTGTCCTCGGCGGCGAACGTCCTGCTGCTCGACGAGCCCACGAACAACCTCGACCCCGTCAGCCGGGAGCAGGTGCTCGAGGCGCTGCGCTCCTACGAGGGCGCCGTCGTCCTGGTGACGCACGACCCGGGGGCCGCCGAGGCGCTCAACCCGGAACGCGTGATCCTCCTGCCCGACGGCACCGAGGATCATTGGAATGCCGAGTACCAGGAGCTCATCGAGCTCGCCTGACCCCGGAGGCACGGCCCGTCGGGCCGCCGAGGTCAGGGCAGGATCGAGTCCACGTACCCGCCGTCGACACGGACCGCGCCGCCCGTCGTGGCGGAGGCGAGCGGCGAGCTGAGGTACACCACCATGTTCGCGATCTCCTCCGGCTCGATGAGGCGCTGGATCAGCGACTGCGGGCGGTGCAGGCGCATGAATTCGCGCTGCGCCTCCTCCCACGGCAGGTCGCGGCTCACCAGCTGGTAGACGAAGTCCTCGACGCCGCCGGTGTGCGTGGGGCCGGCGATCACCGAATTGACCGTGACGCCGGTGCCCGCCGCGGCCTTCGCGAAGCCGCGGGACACACCGAGCAGAGCGGTCTTGGAGACGCCGTAGTGGATCATCTCGGCCGGAGTGACGATCGCGGAGTCGCTCGCGATGTTGAGCACGCGCCCCCACCCGCGGTCCGTCATACCGGGCAACAGGAGTCGCGTCAGGCGCACCGCGGCGAGCACGTTGACGTCGAAGTAGCGGCGCCATTCGTCGTCGGAGATCTCGAGCGGGTCCGCGGCGCCGAAGACGCCCAGATTGTTCACCAGGACGTCGACCGCGCCGAGCTCGGAGACCGCGTGCTCGGCCTCGATCTCGACGGTGACGTCCGCGACGACGGGGACCAGGTCCGCCCCGGGCACCCGGTCGCGGAGGGCCGTGATCGCGCCGCCGACGCGGCCCTCCGATCGCCCGTTGATCCCCACCCGTGCGCCCGCCTGCGCGAGGCCGGCGGCGATGGCGAGGCCGATGCCCTGGGTGGATCCGGTCACGAGGGCGGTCCGCCCGCTCAGGTCGATACGCATGCTTCCGACCCTAACCGCGCGACCGTCAGGCGCGCTCCGCGTAGACGAGATCGTTGTTCTCGTAACCCATCGGCGGACCCACGAACCGCCCGCCGCAGGTGACGAGGATCAGGGTCTCGGGACCGTCGAGCCGGTTCAGGTCGTCCGTCGGCAGGACGCCCTTGTGCACCGACGCGGTGCGGGTGACGCGGTACCGCACGGACGCCCCGTCCTTGCCCGTGAGGGTGACCTCGTCGCCCCGCGCGAGCCCGGAGAAGCGCTTCGCGTAGCCGGCGCCCTGCCGGGCGTCGTCGACGTGTCCGGTGACGACGACCGACCCGGCCCCGGAACCCGGCAGAGCGGAGTCGACCCACCAGCCGAGCCGGTTCACGTCCGTCGGCGGGTAGAGGGCGCCCTGCGAGTCGGTGGCGACGGCGTCGATCGGGGCCCTCGCCCCGTCGACGGTGACGGAGACCGGCGCGGTCGGTTCCGTCGCCGTCGCGCTGACCGGCGGCCGCAGGTCGCTCTGCGCGCTCGGGTTGGACGACGGTGCCGCCGCCGACCCGTCGACGGTGCTCCCGCACCCCGCGAGGGCGAACACCGCCGCGGCGGCCACGGCCACCGACCTCCCACCGCGCCGCATCACAGGCTCCGCCCGGACGGGATCGAAGCGATCGGGACGCGGACGCCGGGATTGCGGACCACGGGCCCGGCGCCGATCTTGGTGTTGGTGACGCGCACCTCGAACCGCGGCGTCAGTCGCACCTCGAAGGGGACTGCCGCGGCGTCGCGGACGTACCCGGCGGGGGCGGCGGTCTCGGTGGCCCGGTAGCAGCCCGACGGCAGCGCGAACGCGGCGACGCCGTTCTCCCCGGTGGTCACGGCGCGGATCGCCTCGTCGGAGCCGCAACGGGAGATCACGAAGGACGCGCCGGCGAGCGGGGCTCCCGTGACGCGGTCCGTCTTGACCAGGGTGCCCTCGGTCTCGACCTCGCCGGGCGGGACGGTCACACCGCACCGGAAGCGGAAGGCCAGCCGGTTCACGCCGTTGCCCTCGACCCGGGAGTAGGCGTTCGGGCCGAGGAGCACACACGACGACGGCCACGCCGTCGGCACGACGCTGACGCAGTCGCGGGGGAACGCGCCTCCGCCGTCGCCGGCGCCATCGGTGCGCGCGCCGCCCAGCGGCCGCCAGGTGTCGCACTCGGCGACCGCGTACTCGGAGGCGACGCCCCGCCCGTCCTGGTCGCGGGCGGCCAGCGTGAACCGGACGTGCCGGTTCGGCGGCGGTGTGGTCGACGTCGGCGGGACGATGCCGCCGCGCTCCAGGCTGAAGAGGAAGTCGACGCGGCCCGAGGTCGACGTCCTGGTCTGCACCGACGGGGAGACCAGGTGCCAGTTGGTCGGCACCCTCTCCACGGTGGCGCGGACGCACGGGCCGGTCACCGTCGTGGCGCCGCCGTGCGAGAGTGTCGCGGCGGGGCCGCCGGAGCAGCCCTGGACGCGGACGGTCGCGCCGGGGACGCCGATGCCCTGCGTCTTCGCATCGATGATCTGGACCGCGGCGACGGTGAGTCGGCCGGGCGGACCCTGCGGCGGCGGCGTGGTGGTCGGCAGCGGCGTGGTCGGGAGTGTGATCGTCGGTGACGGTGTGGTCGCCGGGGCGGTCGGCGTCGTCGCGGGCGCGGTGGGTGTCGACGTCCGTGGCGGCGTGGGCGCCGGCGGCGTCGTGGTCGTCGTTGGCGCCGGGGTCGTGACCGGGGCCGGCGCCGGTGTGGTCGGCTCGGCTCCTGCGACCGCGGGCACCAGGCCCAGCATCGGGACGAACGCCGCCGGCAGCACCAGCGCGCGTCGGATCCGGTTCCTCCGGTTCGGGTTCCACATCGCGTCCTCCTCGTTCGTGATTCCCCCTGCGGCGATGTCCGCCGACATGAGGGAGATCGGGACGCGGCGCGGATTCCGTTAGCCCTGTTACTCGATCGTTATGGCGCGCTCCACCGCCGCGAGCACCGCCGATGCCCCGTCCTCCGCCGCGATCGCCCTGCTCAGCGCGCCGGCCGCCCTGCGATACGCGTCGTCGTCCGCGGCGGCACGTATCGCGTCGGCGAGAGTGGAAACCGTGACCTTCGTCCGCGGGATCGGGGCGGTCGCGGCGCCGAGCGCGTGGATCCGGTCCGCCCAGAAGAACTGGTCCGCGCCGGGCGACGGGAGCGGCACCGTCGGGACGCCGGCGCGGAGGGCGGAGGCGGTGGTGCCCGCGCCGCACGAGTGGACGACGGCCGCGAGACGCGGGAACAACCACGAGTACGGGGCGGCGCCGATGTTCAGGACGCCATCGCGGTCCGCGACCCTGAGCCCGGCGCCGCCCGCCTGGACGATCCCGCGGACGCCCGCGCGGCGGAGCGACTCGTCGGCGACCGCGGACAGGCGGTCGCGTTCGGCGGTCGGGACCATGAGCGAGCCGAGGCCGATGAGGACGGGCGGCGGACCGTCGGCGAGGAAGGCCACGAGATCGTCCGACGGTGCCCAGCTCTCCGGCTCCGGCGACCACCAGTAGCCGGTGACGTCGATGCCGGGCCGCCAGTCGGCGGGGCGGGGCAGCACTGCGGGGGACCAGCCGCCGAGGATGGGCTGCCCTGCCGCGGCGCGGTCGCGCCGGAGGCGGCGGGACGAACGCCGGGGGAGCCCGAGGTCGCGGCGGAGATCGGCCACGACGCCGTTGTACAGGCTGTCGACCGCGCGTTCGGCGGCGCGGCCGGCCACGAGGTTGAGCGGGCCGCCCACCGACCGTGTCGCGAGGAGACTGGGCGGGTACGCGCGCGTGGCGGAGATCGGCTGCAGGCGCAGCGGGATCCCCGGGACGCCGCGCGCCTCCGCGAGCGTCTGACCCGCGGGCTCGGCGAAGGGCGTCATGAGCACGACGTCGGCGGCCACGTCTTCGACGGCCCCGAGCAGCGTGCGGCTCAGCCGCCGGATCCCGGCGGGCCGCACCAGCGCCATCGCGTCCCTGAGGGAGGGGTCCCCGGACGGATCGCCGAGGTCCACGGCGATCGCGCGGGTGTCGATGCCGAGGGCCGCGGTCTCGGTGGCGAGCTCCGTGTTGGCCGTGATGGTGACCGTATGGCCGGCGCGCTGGAGACGCAGGCCGAGCCCGGCGAGCGGCATCGTGTCGCCCCGGGAGCCGTAGGTGGCGATCAGGACGTGGGCCATGGGTGCCTCGATTCGGTGGTGTCAGGGGGCGCAGGCGCGGAGGAAGGCGTCGACGAGGTCGTCGGCGTAGGCGTCCAGGTCGAAGCCGGGGTGGACGGTCCGGGCGAACACGGCGTTCCCGATCGCGCCGCGGACGGCGGAGGCGAGCGATGCGGGGTTGAGCGGACGGAACTCGCCGCTCTCGACGCCCTGCCCGAGGATGACCTCGAGCTCGACCCGGCTGCGGGCCTCGTCGTGCTCGGGATCGACCGGCAGGTCCCACAGCCGGATGCCGCCCTTGCCCCGGAAACCGTTGCCGATCTCGGTGATCGCGACCTGGTGTCCGGAGTGGGACTGCAGGTAGCCGAGGTGCGCGCGGATGTGGGCCTCGAGCTTGCCGGCGGCCGTCGGGGCCGCGTCGACGGCGGGGACCATCGCCTCGAACAGGGTGCGGTAGCACTCGGAGACGACCGCCGCGATGAGGGCGTCCTTGTCGCCGAAGTGGTAGAGCACGACGCTCATCGCCACCCCGGCGCGATCGGCGATCTTCCGGACGGAGGCCTGGGCGTAGCCGAGTTCGGCGATGGCTTCGATGGCGCAGGTGGTGATCTGGGCGCGGCGGGCCTGTTCGGTGAAGGTCTCCGTAGATCGCATGATCTAACTATAGATCATCTGATCTATTCCTCAGAGCAGTCGGTCCGCCGGCGACGTGGCGCCCGCCGGTTCGAGGTAGTACTCCGTGCCGACCAGTGGTGCCAGTGCCCACGCGGGGAGGCGCAGGACCAGGCGCAGGGCACGAGCGAGGCCGCCCGGCTTCGCGATCTCCGAGCGGTGCGCGGCGAGCGCGCGCTGTTTGGCGGCGACGTGCCGCCGCACATCGACGCGATGCGTGATCTCGGCGGCCGGGGTGAACCAGGTGCGCGCCTGCGCCACGTCCTCCGAGCGGAGCAGCCGGAGCCGGGAGGCGATGGACAGGATGCGCAGGACCGCCTCGCGCGGCGCCGTGGCCTCCGCCAGGCGGACGCCCGTGAGCTCGGCGGCCCGGCGGGCGATGCGGTGCACCGCGAGGTGGTCCCGGTGGCGGTAGCCGCCGGCCTCGTCGGACCCGAGAAGGAGATCGGCCGAGACCTCGCGCAGGATCGCCGCCAGGCGTTCCGCCGGCTCCTCGACCCCGGCGCGCGCGAGCCGCACCCGGCCAGGCGGGTCCGGGTACAGCTCGCCGCCGTGCCCACTGTCGGCGTAGCCGAGCCAGCGCACCTCGTGCACGCCCAGTTCCGCTGCCGCCGCGGACAGCTCGTCGAGCCGGCGCCGCGGGTCGGGTTCGTCGTCGCCGCGCATCATCCCGTCGGTGGCGACGACGATGACCACCCGGTGTCCCTCCGCGGCGAACCGCGCCAGCGTTCCGCCGGCGAGGAGCGTCTCGTCGTCCGGGTGGGCGTTGAGCGCGACGACCGAGGCCATGCGCTCTGTATAGCAGCTCCCCGGCCACGCGGCCCGCCGCCGGTATGGCGGCGGGTGCGGCGCGGTCAGGCGTCGCGGAGTTCGCGGCGCAGGATCTTGCCCGTCACCGTTTTCGGCAACTCCTCGACGATCCGCACCTCACGGGGGTACTTGTACGCGGCCATGCGTTCGCGACAGTGCGCGATGAGCTCCTCCGGGCCCGCGTCCGCCCCCGGCAGCAGACTGACGAACGCGCGGACGGTCTCCCCGCGGACCTCGTCCGGCACGCCCACGACGGCCGCCTCCCGGACCGCCGGATGCTCGGCGAGCACGTCCTCGACCTCGCGCGGCCACACCTTGTACCCGGAGGCGTTGATCATGTCCTTCTTGCGGTCCACGATGAACACCCAGCCGCGTTCGTCCATGAAACCCACGTCGCCGCTGTGCAGCGCCCCGCCGGGGATCCCCGCCGCGGTCTCCTCGGGCTTGTTCCAGTACCCGGCGACCACCTGCGGTCCCTCGGCGACGATCTCGCCGATCTCCCCGAGCGGGAGGTCGGCACCGTCGTCCCCGACGATCCGCACCACGGTCGACGGTGCCGGCAGCCCCACCGACAGCGCACCGGAGTCCGGATCGACGGGGATCTCCACACCGTACGGGGAGACCGTCATGGGACTCGTGGTCTCCGTGAGCCCGTAGGCGTTGTGCAGCGGCCGGCCGGTGGCTTCGGCGAAGCGCCGCGCGGCCGTCGGCGAGATCGGGGCGCCGCCCGAGTACACCGACGTGAGGGAGGAGAACGCATCGCGGTCGTAGCCCGGATGGTTGAGCAGCGCGTTGAACGCCGTGACCGCGCCGATCGTGCACGTGGGGCGGTGCTCGCGCATCGCCTCCAGCATTACCGCGGGATCGAACCGGTACGCCAGGATCATCGGCATCGGGGCGAGCATGCTCAGCGCGATGTGCCCGATGAGGCCCGTGATGTGGAACAGGGGCGCGATCGCCAGCACCGCCGCCTCGGGTGCCGGCGCGAACTTCGCGGCATCGCGGTAGACGGTCGCGGTGAACACGACGTTGCGGTGGGTGTTGATCGCGCCCTTCGGCTTCCCCGTCGTGCCCGAGGTGTAGGTGAGGAAGGCGGTGTCGCCCGGTGCCGGGTGGACCGGCGGTGGTGCCTCGCCCCGGTGCGCCGCGATGAACTCCAGCAGGTCCGCCGCCCCGTCGGGCGTCGCACGACGGGGCGCGGGGAAGAGCCGCGGGTCGGCGCGGGTCTGCAGGTCGAGACCGCTGGTCGTGAACACGGTGCGGACGTCGGTGCCGGGCAGCACGTCGCGAGCGATCTCCTCGTACAGGTCGTCGAGCGCGATGAGTGCGGTAGCGCCCGAGTCGAGGAGCAGGTTCTCGAGCTCCCTGGCGCGGCTCATCGGATTGATCGAGACGGTGCAGCCGCCGGCTTTCCAGGCCGCGATCATCCCGATCACGAACTGGGGCACGTTCTGCAGGTACAGGGCCAACCGGTCGCCCGGCGCGAAGCCCTCGGCGAGCAGACCGGCCGCCAGCGCGTCCGTCAGCTCGTCGAGCTCGCGGCGGGTGATCGCCCCGTCGAAGTACCGGATCGCCACCTGGTCGGGGTGGCTCGCGAGGCCGGCCCGGAACATGTCGAGCGCGTTGTCGAAGGCGATGTCGACCTCGTCCGGCAGGGTCTCGTACCGGCCCAGCCACGGGCGCTGCGCGTACGCCGTCTCCGCGGTCACTTCACGACGACCGGGTTGACGGGCGCACCGCTGCCCTGCGCGATCTTGAGCGGGGCCGCGGTGTACATGAACTCGTAGACGCCGTCGGCGGCGCAGTCCGCGGCGAGCGCTTCGAGGTCGGTGATCTCCGTGAAGACGACGCCCAGGTTGCGCATCAGCGCGCAGTGCAGGGTGAGCGCGACGCCGTTGTTCTGGTCGGTCGTGACCTCGTTGGCGATGGTGTCGGTGACCAGGTTCGGGATCTCCCGGTCGGCGAACCACTGCACCAACTCGGGGCTGTACTGCAGGCCCGGTTCGCAGAAGCCCTCGTAGAAGGCTTCACCCAGTTCGAAGAACAGCTGCAGGTAGTTGGTGCGGAGGAGCAGTACGTCGCGCGGGCGCAGCTCCACGCCCTGTGCGGCGGCGCACGCCTCCAGGTCGGTGTGGTCGAAGGTCTCCGCGGTATCGAGGTGCTCCCTGCCGCGGAAGCGCGCCATGTCGAGCAGTACGCCGCGGCCCACGACGCCGCGCTGCGCGATCGGCTCGACGCTCGCGACGTCCATACCGCCCACGGTGGTGCGGGCGTCGTAGCCGTTCCACAGCTTCCCGTCGTACCAGACGTGCCCCAGGGCGTCGTACTGTGTGGAGCCCTGCAGGAAGGCGTCGATCTTGTCGTCGGCGTAGTGCAGGCCGCCCGGGAACTGCGGTGCCTCGGCGCCGTCCCAGCTGGCCTCGTCCATGATCTGCGTGCGGACCGCGGGGCTCCGGCCGGGCCAGACGGGGTCGCCCTTCGGGTCGCCGATGAGCCGCTGCAAGGTGAAGACCTTGCCGCTGCGGACCAGTGCCGCCGCGGCGATCGCCTGCTCCGGGCCGAGGTAGTTGAGCGAGCCCACCTCGTCGTCCGGACCCCACTTGCCCCAGTTCGACGGTGCCTCCGCGAGCAGTTCGCCGAGCGCGGGCGCGGTCACGGTCTGTTCGGTCATCGGTCCTCCTTGTTCGACGGTGCACCGGGCCGGCCCGGTGGTGACGAGTGTCACAATCGAAGGTAGGAAGCGCGTGCCGGCGGAACGTTCGCCCGCGCGCACGGTTCTTTCGCGCAGGCGCACGCGCCGCGGGGAAGGGAGGAGCAGGGCGTGCCGTACACCATCGACGGCCTGGTCACCGGGGCCGAGCGGAGGCTCACCGGGGCGCGCGCCCACGGCGCGTGGCGGGACTGGTGCAGCGGCGTCCACGGCGAGTTCGACATCTCCTTCCACGGCGACGGCTACCGCGGCGACGTCCTGCGCCAGCGCACCGACGAGTACCAGCTGGTGTCGTGGACCAGCCAGCGCGAGCACGTGCGGCGCGATGCGCGCGGCATCCGCAACGATCCCCGCGGCCACTACGAGCTGTTCATGCCCCTGAAGGGCGCCCTGCACGTCGGCGGCGACGTCACCGAGGACGCTCTGACACCGGGGGAGATGGTCCTCGTCTCCATCGACTCGCCGTTCGTCCTGGCGCACGACGACGACGTCTCCGCGCTCGCTCTGCTCATCCCCGAGCATCGCGTCGCCCGGACGCTCGGCTCGGTCGCCAAGGAGGGCGTGCGGCTGCGCGGCGGCCGCGGGCTGGGCCGGGTCACCCGCGACCTCGCGGCGGCGCTCATCGACGAGCGCGACCGGCTCACCGCGGCGGAGTTCGACGCCGCCTGCGACCGCGCCGTGGACCTGTTCTGCCTGGCCGCGAGCGGGGAGTCCGACGGTGCCGGTACCGCCGACGGCGAGGTCCGGGCCGCGGTGCTCCGGCACGTCCGGGCGCACGCCACCGAGCCGGACCTCAGCCTGGCCGGGGTCGCCGCGGCCGTCGGCTGGTCCGCCCGGCACATCCAGGCGGTGCTCTCGCGCACGGGCGAGACCTTCTCCGACGCGGTGCGCGGGGAGCGACTCGATCTGGCCCGGGACCGGCTCACCGATCCGCGCTGGGCGAGCCGCGGGATCTCCTTCATCGCGGACTCGGTGGGCTACGGCTCGGCGAGCGCGTTCAGCACCGCGTTCCGCCGGCGGTTCGGACGCTCGCCCCGCGCGCACCGCGCGGCGGCCGACTGACGTCCGCGATCCGCGGGCCGGTCAGCGCGACGGGGTCAGCTCGCCGAACGTGGCGTACCGGGCGTCCGAGCGGGCACCGTCGGGCGTGACCTGCTTGTCCACCAGGATCACCTGCCCGATGAAGGGCTCCACGATGCCGACCATGCGGATCGGCGCGGCGATGATGAGCTGGAAGCCGAACTGCTCGAAGGCCCGCAGCGACTGTGCGGAGAACCGCTCGTCGGATTTGCTGAACGCCTCGTCGAGCATGAGCGGCGCGAACGCCGGCTCGTTCGATCCGTCGATCCCGTGGCTGCCGAGGGCGAAGCTCAGTGCCGCCGCCAGGCAGAAGGCGACCAGCTTCTCCTGCTCGCCGCCCGAGTTGGTCGCGGTGTTGCGGTAGGTGACCACCGCGGGGGCGTCCGGCTCTGCGCCGACGGCGTTCTCGCGGCCGTAGAACGAGTATCCGGTGCGGACGTCGAGGACGTTCTCCGTCCAGCGTCGCGATTCGGGGTCGTCGCCGGTGAGCCGCAGCACCAGGCCGCGGATCCGTTTGAACTGCGCGGCCATCGCCGCGGGTTCCGCCCGCTTCGCGGCGGGGGCGTCGCGAACCATCTCGTCGACGAGTTTCGCGAACTCCTGTGCCTCCGGTGTCGGCCGGGCGGCGTAGGCGATCTGCAGGTAGGTGCCCTCGTTGAACTCCACCCGGCGCAGGCCCGCGTTGACGTCGGCGATACCGCGGG
Organism: Tsukamurella paurometabola; assembly: GCF_900631615.1. NCBI lineage: Bacteria > Bacillati > Actinomycetota > Actinomycetes > Mycobacteriales > Tsukamurellaceae > Tsukamurella > Tsukamurella paurometabola. The sequence goes on along the minus strand of NZ_LR131273.1, from coordinate 3,988,068 downwards.
TGATCGCGCGGTGCGTGTCGTCGACCTCCTTGAACAGGTTCGACACCGAGTGGCTGACGTCGGTCGTGATGAGCCGCCGGAACTTCTCCGTCGCAGCAGCCAGCCCGTGCGCGACGAGGTTCTCGTGCACGGCGACGAAGTCCGGGGCGGACGCCACATCGGCGGACAGCTCGGTCGAGGCGTCGGGCCACTCACGCAGGAACTGCTCCGCGGTGCGCACTATCCGCGCCTCGGCCGCGTCCCGTTCCGCGGTGGCCGCCGCCTGCTGGCGCTCCAACTCGGCGCGGAGGTCGGCGCGGACCTCGCCGAAGTTCTCCAGCGTCAGGCGGCGCGGCTCATCTCCGGTGAGCAGGTGCCACAGCGCGGTCGCCAGGAAGTCCTCGTCCTCCTCGGTGAGCTTCGGCGCGCTCTCGGCGTCGATCTTCTCGAACTCGGCGAGGAGATCGTCGAACTCGGTCCCGGCGCGGTTCATGGTCTCCGTGAGCGCACCGATCCGGGTCTGCGCCTCGGCCAGTTCGCCGTACGCGTTGTCGGCCTGGAGCTCGAGCTCTCCGAGGTTCGCGTTGCCGGAACGGGCGTCGGAGATCCGATCGGCCAGCTCCTCGGCCTCGGCCTTCGCCGCCCAGTGGTCGAGTTCGGCCCACGACGTGTAACCCAGCACCCCGGCCGCGCTGTCCGCGACCGCCTTGTGCTCGGCGAGGTCGTCGCGCAGCGTCGCGGACGCCTCGGCGGCCTTGGCGTGCACCGCCGCCAGTTCGTCGCGACGGCGCTGCAGGGCTTCGCGCTTGCTGCCGGTGTTGGTGCCGAGCACCCACTGCGAACGGTCGGCGACGGCGCGGCGATCGTCCTTGCGGAACCGGCCGCCCGCGTTCTTGACCAGTCCCTCCGGGGTCACGGCCTGCTCGTGCTTCTCCAGTTCGGCGGGGGAGTCCACGCAGGTGTGCCGGGCGGCGCGGGCGACCGCGCCCGCCAGCCAGCGTCCGGCCGCGGTCGACGTATCGACCGTGAGCTTGGCGGCCAGCGACCCGGGCTCCGGGCGGGTGGGGTCGGCACCGTCGACCACCTGGTAGGTGAGCACGCCGTGGACGCGGTTGGCGTTGACGTAGTCGGCGACCGCGCGCTGGTGCTCGGCGGGCACGAGCAGCGTCGTGGCCAGCGGCCGCAGGACGCGTTCGGCGGCGCCCGCCCACGTCGCCTGCTCCGCGGGCTCGACGTCGATCAGCTCCGCCGCGTACGGCAGCTCCTCGGCGGGAACCCCGGTGGCGCGGGCGATCACGTCGCGCTGGTCGAGCAGAGCGGGCGGCAGCAGCGAGGCCCGGCGATCCAGGACGGAGAGCTCGTCGTCGACGGCCTCGACGGCGCGGCGCGCGTCCGACTCGTCCGTGTACGCGGAGTGCACGCGCGCGGCGAGTGCCTCGGCGGCCTCGGTGGCGCGGTCGCGGATACCGGGGACCTGTTCGCGCAGCGCGGCGAACTCCTCCGCCGACTCCGGCGCCCGCTCGCCGAGCTTCTCGACGGCGGCGGCGAAGCGCTCGTAGGCGCGTTGGCGGGCCTGGGTCTGGAGCTCGCGGGACTGGAGCTCGGCCTCGAGGACGCCGACCTCGCCCTGCTCCTGCCGGAGCCGGTGCAGCAGGTCGTTGTAGCGCATCTTGCGCTCCTCGGCCCGGTCCTCCCAGTGGGCGATCTGCGCGTCCATGCCGGCGCGCTCGCCCTCGATGCGGTCCATCTGCTCCTGCAGCAGGCGCAGCTTGTGCCCGCGCAGGTAGGACCGCACGGGCGCGCCGAGCAGGTCCGCAGCGCGGGTGGTCCCGACGGTGGCGGAGCGGTACGTCTCGTAGGCCTCCGGCATGGGCCGCAGGACCTTCTCCTGCGCTTCCGCGCGTGCCGCGGCCCGGTACGCCTCGTCGAGCTGGGTGAAGTTCTCCACGAGGCGCTCGGCGCGGGCGTAGGTCTGCGGCCGGTCCAGCATGTACGTGCGGATGAAGGCGTCGAGGTCGCCGACGTTCTTCATCGCCTTGGCCTTGCCGAGCAGCGCGAGCGCTGCTGAGGACGTACCGATACCGACGCGGCGGCGGAGCGCGTCCTGGTACGCGGCCTGCGTGTCGAAGGACTCGACGCCGCTGTGCCGCGATCGCCAGCCCCGGGTGTCGAAGCCGGCGGTCGCCCACTCCTGCAGATCCAGGAGATCGAAGGCGCCGGAGTGGATCTGGTACCAGGATTTGAGCGAGGCGCCGTCCGTGCCGCTGCCCGGGAACCACTTCACGGCGACGGCCGTCGTGACGTTGCCCGCGCCGTTGTCGTAGGTCGCGGCGACCGCCGACCACGTGGCCGAATCCCCGCGCAGGTACTGCACCTTGGACTGCTGGTGCTCGTCGTCGTTGACCGACCACGCGCCGCGGACGTAGTCCGCCAGGGAGCGGGCGGCGCGCTTGGCGCCCTTCGCCGTCATGTCGGCGGACGCGTTGAAGGACTGGTCGTAGGTGGGCAGCAGCACCACCGAGTGCGCGTCCATGAGCGAACTCTTGCCCGAGCCCGACGGTCCCGTGAGGATCACGCCCCGCTCATCGATCGGGAAGTCCTTGTAACCGTCGAACGTGCCCCAGTTGACCACCTGCAGGCGGGTGAGGCGGTACTGGCCGAGATGCTTGCGGGTCACTGGGGCTCCTGCGTCTCGTTCTCGGGTTCGACGGTGGCGTCCTCGCCGTCCTGGTCATCCGCCCCGTCGACGGGCGCCGCCGCCTCTCCGAGGTCCTGGTCGGTACTGGCGAGGTCGCGGTAGGCGGCGGTGTACAGGTCCACCTGCTCGGGGGTGAGCAGGGAGGCGATCACCGCGTGCACGGCGTACCGGTCGCTGGTGCCCACCCGGCGGATCAGCCGGCGGGTCTCCAGCTGGTTGATCGCGGCGTCGGCCTTCTTGATGAAGCCGGCCTCGTCGGTGTCGCGGGCGGGGCGGAAGGTGAGGAGATGGTCGATCATCTCCTGGCGCTCGACGACCGCCGTCTCGTCCGGGCTGGACAGGTGCTTGAGGCGCAGGAACAGTGCGAGCACGGAGGCGGCGAGCGAGAGACTCTGGGCGCGGAGCAGGTTCCGCTGGCGGGGGTCGTTCTCGCTGACCTGGCGGGTGAAGGCGTGCTTGGTCTCGCGGTTGATCTCCAGCAGCAGGTTCAGTTCGGAGAGCCGGCTGCGCAGCAGCGTCTCCTCGGCCTCGATGACGGCCCAGTTCTTGGACTTGGCCGAGACGTGCGGCGCCGCGATCAGCTCCTGCAGGGCGTAGCAGACCGAGTTCGGCAGCGCGGAGGTGTCGCCGTCGAAGCGGGGCGCGGTGTCGGCGCCGCGCAGCGACTTCACGGCGTCGTCATCGGCGATGCTGAAGTCCGCGAGGTCGATCTCGGGCAGGGCCTCGCCGGCGGCGATGTCCAGGGAGTCGTCCACGGTCTCGTCGGTCACACTCACTCCTCGAACAGGGTGGTCGGCTCGGGCGCGGCCGAGGCGGGGGTCAGGGGCGGGAGCGCGGCGGCGAACTCCACGTGCGGCACCGTCAGTTCGCGGGGCCCGCGGGCCGTGTGCGCGACGACGGTGACCGGGCGGTCGGCGTCGACGGTGCCGTACCGCGCGCCGAGCGACCAGACCCCGACGACGTCGCCGGCGCGCGGCGCGCCGATGGCCTCGAGGACCTCGGAGAGGGTCGCAGCGTCGAACGCACTGACCTGATGGTTGATCGCGGAGGCGAGGGCGTCCCAGTCGATCGCCTCCCGGCCGACGAGGCGGGCCGGGTCGATGGTGAACTCGCCCGAGGTCTCGCGCACCTCGGGCGGCAGAGTCACGACGCCGTCGTGGAACCGCAGGGCGCCGACGGAGCTGGTGTCGACGGCCGACATGGGGACGGCGAGGCCCGTGTCGCGCCCGGCAGGCACGGCGTCGAAGGCGTCGACCGCCGCGCGCTGCGCCTCGGTGATCCGGGCACGCAGCGACTGGTACTGCAGGAAGTCGCCGTCCTTGACGAACGTGTTGATGCGCCGATAGACCTGCCCGCGGATCTCGTCGACGCGCTGGACCTGCATCCACATGCGGTCGAGGAAGCCGGTGAGGGAGTCGCGCAGGTCGTCGGGCAGGGCGACCTCGGTGACCACCGCAGCGACGGAGGTCTCGAGCTGGCGGCGCAGGCGGTGGTCGGAGAGCAGCGTGTAGAAGGCGTCGAAGGCCTTGCCCTCGGGGGTGTTCGCGAGCTCGTCGTGGCCGTCGAAGAGACGCTGCAGGGTCTTCGCGTAGGCCTCGGCCTCTGTGGAGTCGGAGGCGTCCAGGCCGTGCGTGAGGAGGGCGCGCGTGTGCTCGCGGAGCTTCTCGCCGTAGCCGAGGATGTCGGCCGGCATCCGCTCGGCGAGCGAGCTGACGATCTTGAGGTCGTCGACCACCTTGTCGCGGTCGTACTCGGGGACCAAGCCGGCGCGCAGGGCCTCGCGGCGGCGGGTGAGCTCGGCGATCTGCTCGTCGAGGGCACGCAGGTGGTCGTCGGGGTCGGAGCTGACGGTGACGGCGACCGCGGACAGTCGTGCTGTGACCAGTTCCAGCGCGGTCTCGGTGGCGACGTTGCGGTCCAGCGACACGGCCTGCACCTGGCCGAGGGCCGTCGTCGCGCCGCGGGTGAGCTGGATGGTTTCCCGATCGTCCTCGTCGAGGGTGCGTGAGACGTACCCCGCCTTGACCCAGCTGTCGAGGACGTCCGGTCCGGCGGGGACCGGCCGCGCGCGCTCGGTGAAGTGGTGTGCAAGGGACTGCAGGTCGGCGGTGAGCGCGTCGGCCAATTCCTCCGCGTCGACGGGGCCGGTACCCAGCCGGGCGGCCATCAGCGCCAGGTAGGCGACCGCGTTGGGGGAGCGGAGGAGACGGAGCGCGACGTCGTTGTCGGCGTTGTCCGTGAACGCGGCGTACAGCTGCGCGGCCGACTGCGCCATCGTGTACCTCCCGTTCGTCAGCGACGGTCCAGTGTATCGATGGCGCGGTGGCGGGCGGGGGACCGGGACGACCTCAGGCTCGAGATGATCGGTGTCGTCGCTCGTAACGCGGCGGACAGGTGTGATTCACCGGCGCGGCCTAGCGTACGGGCCATGATTCCGCGCCGCGTCGCCGTCGTCTCGCTGTGCCTCGCGCTGCTGGTGGGCGCCCTGCCGGCGGCGCCGACCGGAGCTGCGCCACGGACCGTCGACCTGCAGGCGCACCGGGGAGGGCTCGGCCTGCAGACGGAGTCGACGCTGGAGGGCTTCTCCGCCGCGATGCGGCTCGGCGTGACCACGCTGGAGCTGGACACGCAGGTGACGAGGGACCGGAAGGTCGTGATAACGCACGACCGGAAGGTCGACCCGAAGAAGTGTGCCGACACCGCGCCCGCGACGGCCGGCGACCCGCAGTACCCGTACGTCGGCAAGTACGTCCGCGACCTCACCTACGCGCAGATCCGCACCATGAACTGCGGCTACGAGAAGGTCAACGCCACGCAGAGGGCGGTCGACGGCGCACGGATGCCGCAGCTGCACGAGCTCTTCGACCTCGTTCGCGTGCGCCGTTCGCCGGTGCGGATGAACATCGAGACCAAGGTGGAGGCGGGGGCACCGTCGGAGACGGCACCGCGCGGCGAGTTCGTGCGCGCCGTGGCGGGGGAGATCACCCGCTCGGGTCTCGCCGGACAGGTGACGATCCAGAGCTTCGACTGGACGGCCCTACGGGAGATCGGACCGCTGCTGCCGGGCGTGGAGCTGATCGCGCTCACCAACGGCGAGCAGTTCCTGCAGACCGGGAAGTCGGGAGCCTCGCCGTGGCTCGGCCTCGACGTCGACGCCTTCGGCGGTGACTGGGTGCGGGCCGCCCAGGCGACGATCCCCGGCCTGACCGCGATCTCGCCGGTGCAGGGCGATCCGCAGGACGGCGGGATCGGCGACCCGGGTTTCGCGCGGTTCACGACCGCCGCGCTGATCCGGCGTGCGCACGACCTCGGCCTGAAGGTCATCCCGTGGACGGTGAACGATCCCGCGACGATGCGGGCGTTGATCGACGACGGTGTCGACGGGCTCATCACCGACTATCCGGATCGTGCGCGCGTCGTGCTCCGAGAACTCGGGATCGCGCTCCCCGCGGCGTCCTGACCGCGGCTACGGAGTCGGCGAGTTCGAACCGTTTGCCGAATCCGCTACAGTGCAGATTCATGAAGATGAGGAATGTCGGAATCGCGGTGGTCGTCGCTCTGCTCCCGGTGACGGCAAGGTGACCCTGGACTGCGGGTCTCAAAGCTCTTGAGCCCGGCAAGGAGTTCCCTTGCAAGGCGACCGGTTCCAACGGTGCCACCGGCACGCTCACCGTGAAGGTGGGGCCGATGGACGGCCAGGACAGCTGGGAGATCAAGCCCGACTGACCGGTGGCGGTGCGCCCGGGCGATGTCCCGGTGCGCGGTGTCGTCAATCGCCCATTCCGCGTTTGCTGAGCTCGGTACGGTCGGCCCAGCCCACGATGTCGCCACGGCTCAGCGCCACGGCGAGGAGGTCGGGGAAGGCGTCCGGGGTGCAGGCGAACGCGGGGATCCCCATGCCCGCCAACGCCGCCGCGATGTCGCGGTCGAACGACGGTGCGCCCTCGTCCGACAGCGCGAGGAGCACCACCACCTGCACGCCCGCCGCCTGCAACTGGGCGACGCGGGTCAGCATCTCGTCCCGCACGCCGCCCTCGTACAGGTCGGAGATCAGCACGAAGATGCTGTCCTGCGGGCGAGTGATCAGGCTTTGGCAGTACGCGATCGCGCGGTTGATGTCGGTGCCGCCGCCGAGTTGCGTACCGAACAGGACATCCACCGGGTCGTCGAGCTGATCCGTCAGGTCCACCACTTCGGTGTCGAAGACCACCAGCGACGTCCGCACGGACCTCATCGTGGCGAGCACGGCCCCGAACACCGCGGAGTACACGACGGAAGCGGCCATCGACCCGGACTGGTCGATCGCCAGCACGATGTCCTTCGACACGGACTGCGATCGGCGGCCGTACCCGATGAGGCGTTCCGGGACGACGGTCCGGTGCTCGGGCAGGTAGTTCTTCAGGTTCGCCGCGATGGTGCGATTCCAGTCGACGTCGCGCAGCCGCGGCCGGTGGGTCCGGGACGCCCGGTTGAGGGCTCCGGTGACCGTCGCCCGCGTCCGGTCGGCGATCCGCCGCTCGACCTCGTCGACCACCCGCCGCACCACCGATCGTGCCGTGGCCTTGGAGGTCTCGGGGATCGCCCGTCCGAGTGAGATGAGCGTGGTGACGAGTTCGATGTTCGGCTCCACCGCCTCCATCAGTTCGGGCTCCAGGAGCAGCTGGTGCAGCCCCAGGCGCTCGACCGCATCGTGCTGCATCACCTGGACCACGGACGAGGGGAAGTACCCCCGGATGTCACCGAGCCACCGCACCACCGACGGCGCCGACGTGCCGAGGCCCGCACCGCGTTTGCCCGCGCCGTCGTACAGCGAGGCCAGTGCCTTGTCGATCCCCGCATCGGCGCTCGTCAGCGCCGGCAGACCGTCCGCCGCGCCGCCGAGCAGCAGACGCCACCGGCGATCCCGTTCCGTCATGTCGCCCCCTCCGCGATGCCGAGCAACCGCGCGGCGGTCGCGAGGGCGGCGCCCGTGAGCTCGGCGTCGAAACTCCTGGTCTCCGCGTCGGTGCGCCCGCCTTCGATCCTGCCGATGCGGTCGCCGATGTTGCGCCGCACGCCGGGATCGAACTCGGCGAAGGTTCGCCGCAGAAGGGGGAGCACGTCGATGAACTCCTGCTCGCCCAGCCCCACCAGCCACTCGTCGAGCACCCCCAGCACGGCGGGGTCGTGCACCAGCACGATGCCGCTGCGTCCGAGGAATCCCGCGATCCAGGCGGCCTTCGCGTCCGGGGGAACCCCGGAGGAGAGGGCACGGTGCAGGCGGACCGCGGCGTCGGCACCGTCGAGAAGCCCCGCGTCGAGGAGGAGACGGGTCACCCGGCCCACGAGGGAGCCGTGCACGTCCGGCCGGTCCGCGACGACGCGCAGCGCGCCGTACCACCGCTCGCGGTCACCCTCGGTGAGCAGCCCGACGGTGTCCTCGACCGCGTCCACCCGCTGTACGAGCCGGACCGCGGCATCCTCACCCAGGCCGGTGACCGCCGCCGGCAGGCCGATGCACACGCGTAGCAGCAGTCCCGCCGCGACGTCGGCGAGCGCCCCGGTGTCGGTGCCGCGGGTGTCGCCGTAGCGCTGAGTACGGCCCAACGCCGGCAGCGCCGCCATCAGCGCGTCGACGTCGTGGGCGACGGCGGCACGGTTCTCGATGGCGTGGAGCAGCACCGATACGGCGTCCGGAAGATCCGCCAGCAGCGCCGCCTCGAGCGCGGACGTCACCTCGGCGAGAGAGGTCGCCTCCTCGGCGGTGGCCGCGAGTCTGCGCGTCGCGGCCACCGGCACGGTGGTCCCCCACACGGAGGCGACCACGACGTCGACCGAAAGCTCGGGCCGCCACTGGACCGCCCAGCCCTCCTTGAACGTGCCCTTGCCGCTGGTCTCCGCGGGCTCGCCCCATTCCACGCCGAGCAGCCGTAGGCGGTGCAAGAGCCGCGAGCGTTCGACGTCGCCGGGTTTGCGCAGGTCCAGGACGATCTGTTTGACGGCCGGGGACGGCTTGAACCGGAGCGAGCGCGCCGTGCGGTCGATGTCCGCCTGGAGCGGGACGACCGGGAGATCCTCGGGGACGGTGCCGAGCCGCTCGCCGACCACGGCCCGTCTCCGGACCAGATCCGCGCGCTCCGTGGAACCGTCGCAGAGCACGGCCAACGTGGCCTCCTCCACCTCCGAGAGGCCCGCCAACGGCCGCCTGCGCAGCGCGGCGAGCGTCTCCGCGAGTCTGGTCGCCTCGATGATGTGCGCCGACGAGACGGCGACGTCCTCGGAGCGCAGGAGCTCGGCGACGCCCGTCAGCCACCGCACCACCACCTCGTCCGGCTCGGTGGTGAACAGGTGGTGGTACCACCCCGGCGAGGTGACGCCGGCCCCGTAGCCGGAGGCCGAGGACAGCCGCGAATGGGTCCACGGCACCCACGCGGCACGGGATTTCACCTTCGGCGCACCGGCGAGGACCTTGGCATCGGCGGCCGCACTCGGCAGCGTCCCGGTGAGCGCCGGTACGTGCCACGCTCCGCAGATCACGACCACCGTCTCGACACCGTCGCGTTTCATGGCGGCGCGCAGGCACTTACGCATGTGGGCTTCGCGCCGCTCCTCCCGCGACGGTGATGAAGAGTTGCCCGGCGGGGCCGGAGCCACTGCCTCGCGCACCGCCCGCATGGCGCCGCCGAGGGAACCGAAGACGTCGGACTCGCCCCGGGATTCGATGACGTCGTCCCACCACCGTTCGGCGTCGTCGTACCCGGCGGCGGCCGCCAGGGCCGCGATCGGGTCGGCGCGCACGGGGTCGTCGGAGTCCTGGTCGTCGTTCTCGCCGCGGTCCGCGAGCGTCTGCGCGACCGGCAGGTCGATGAACTCCGCGGGAACCCCGCGCGCGACGGCCCAGCTCGCCGCCTGCCATTCGGGGGAGAAGACGGCGAAGGGCCAGAACGCGGAGGTGGAGGGATCGTCGGCCGCGTATCCGAGCAGCGCGACAGGCGGTTGCAGGCCGGGGTCCGCGATGTGCTGCAGGAGGTCCGTGGCGTCCGCCGGCCCCTCGATCAGCACGACCTCGGGGCGCAGCCGCTCGAGCTCCGCCACCACCGCACGGGCGGACCCCGGGCCGTGGTGGCGGACCCCCAGAACGTGGACAGCGGTCACCGCGAGCGCCTATCCGGCGTCCCGTGCGGCGCGGTAGAAGTCCGACCAGCCGGGCCGCTCCCGGACCACGGACTCGAGGTACTCGGTCCATGCCACCGCGTCCGAGACGGGGTCCTTGACGACCGCCCCGCGGATCGACGCGGCCACGTCGCTCGGGCGCAGCACGCCGTCGCCGAAATGGGATGCCATCGCTGTGCCGTGGGTGAGGACCGAGATCGCCTCCGCCGTCGACAGGGTGCCGCTGGGCTGCTTGACCTTGGTGCGACCGTCCTCGGTGACCCCCGAGCGGAGCTCGCGGAACACGGTGACCACCCGGCGGATCTCCTCGGCGGCGGCCGGCAGTTCCGGGAGGTCGAGCGCCCTGCCGAGGGAGGCCACCCGGTCGGAGACGATGCGGACCTCGTCGTCGGCGGTGGCGGGGAGCGGCAGCACCACGGTGTTGAACCGCCGCCGCAGCGCGGACGACAGCTCGTTGACGCCCCGGTCCCGGTCGTTCGCCGTCGCGATGAGGGTGAAGCCCTTCGCGGCCTGCACCTCGATGCCGAGCTCCGGGACGGGGAGCGTCTTCTCGGACAGGACGGTGATGAGCGCGTCCTGGACGTCCGACGGAATGCGCGTGAGCTCTTCGAGGCGGGCGACGCGCCCCTCGGCCATCGCGGTCATGATCGGCGACGCGACCAGCGCCTCCCGGCTGGGTCCCTCGGCGATGAGGCGGGCGTAGTTCCATCCGTACCGGATGGCCTCCTCCGGGGTGCCCGCCGTCCCCTGCACCAGCAGCGTGGAATCGCCGCTGATGGCGGCGGCGAGATGCTCGGACACCCAGGTCTTGGCGGTGCCCGGAACTCCCAGTAGCAGGAGGGCGCGATCCGTCGCGAGGGTCGCGACCGCCACCTCCATGAGGCGGCGCGGGCCGATGTACTTGGGCGCGATCACCGTCCCGTCCGGCAGCGTGGTGCCGCACAGGTAGTCGACGACCGCGGCTGGTGATAGCCGCCACCGCGTCGGTCGCATGCCCCGATCCTGTGCGGCGAGCGCGGCGAGCTCGGCGGCGTGGACCTGCTCGGCGTGCGGGCGCAGCAGGTCGGTGGTGTCGGTCATGGCAGCTCCTCTTCGATGACGGTGCGGAGGCGGAGGATCTCGGCGAGCGGTGCGAGGTACCGGGTGCGCGACGTGGTGCCTCGGGCGGCGAGGTCCGCGACGCGCTGCGGCCAGGGCGCCCCGGTGGCGGCGGGAAGGTGCTCGGCGGCGGCGGCGATGAGGGCGCTGTCGCCCGGCGGAAGCGGGCGCCGATCGTCGGACGCCGCGATCGTGGCGAAGACGCGGATCACCCTCTCGCTCAGGGTGTCCGGCCACGGTCCGGGGAGCAGGGCGAGGTCCGCGGGTTCGCCGCTCTGCGCGAGTGCCGCCGCCCAGCGCGGTTCGCGCTCGCGGGCGGTGCGTTCGCGCCACCCGGACCTGAACTCCGCGGTGTAGTCGCCCGAGGCGCCGACGAGCCGATCCGGAGTGGCGTCGAGCAGTTCCTCCCAGGCGCTGAGCGGTAGCGCGGTCGCCAGCTGCGCCACCCACTGCGCCGTCGGCGACACGCCCTGCGGGGGAGGCCACGCCACCCCGTCTCGCACCGCTGCGGGATCGGGCGGATCGGCGGGGGCGACCTCGATCCGTTCGCCGCGCAGCGTGCGGCGCCGGCGCACCACGGCCGATGCGCGCGAGCGCATGCGGCGCTCGTAGGCGGTGCCGGCCGACCCGCTCAGGGCGCGGACGGCTGCGGCGCGGACCGTGGCGGTGCGATCGTCGAGTCCGCGCTCGCACAGCGACTCCGCGTCGCTCCCAGGCGTGACGGGGCCCAGGTCCTGCAGCACCTGTGCTCGCTCCGGTGCGCGTAGCGCGTCCCAGTCCGCCTGTGCGGGCACGATCCCGTCGTCCATCGGGCCCGCCCCCGTCCCGGTGCCGAGCCGGGCCTTGATGTCCGGAGCGATCCGGGCCAGCCAGGCACCCCGCGGCCCGGTCAGGGCCGCGACGGCGGGACCGGCTTCGGGGCGATCGGCGGTGTAGAGCAACAGGTCGGGCAGCAGCCGCGCCGGGCTGCGCAGCCCGGATGCCGCGACGGGTGCCAGGCACCACCGTTCGGCGCCCGGCAGGGACAGGGCGGCGTGGACGACGGCCGCCAGGCGCGGCGAGAGCGGCGGTCTGGGGTCGTGTGCCGCGGTGGGAACCGGTTCGGGGCCCGGCGCGGGTAGCGGGCCCTGGGCGTTCGTCGCGACAGCGGTGAGCGCGGCGGTGTGGAGCACCAGTTCCGCGGGTGGGGTGTCGGCCGGTAGGGCACCGAGGTGAGGCGCCAGCGCGGGGTCGGCCCCGGCGGTGCTGACGGGCCTGGTCGCGGTACCGAGCAGTGCCGCGGAGACGACCTGCGGCCAGAGCGGGGCGGCGTTCGTCACAGGGCCAGCACCTCGTCTCCGGCGATCATCGACATCGGCTCGAGCGCTTCCGGCCCCAGGAGGCCGGCGACGGTGACCGACGCGCCGCCGGAACCCGCGAGGAGCATCCACCAGGCGGGGGCGCTGATCGTCAGGGGCAGGGCGGTTCCCTGCGCATCGATCAGGCACGGCTCCGGTGCGGTGGCCGGCCGCCCGGCGACGAGAACGGGATGCTTGCCGTGCCACGGGTCGTCCGCGCAGCGCGCCGCCCGCTCCGCGAGGGCCGTCGCCCAGTCCGACGGTGCCGTCGACGGTGCCGGGGCGGTAGGAGTGAGATCCCCGCGGGGGATGGCGCGGAGGCCGTCCGGGTAGAACGCCAACTCGGCGCGGACCGTCGTGCCGATCGGTGGGCGCAGCGGAAGCGGCGGACCGCCGGGTGCCTTGAAGTCGAGGACCGAGGCCCATCGACCCGAGGACGCGGCACGCAGCCAGGTGGTCCGCGTGGTGATCCGATCGGCCTCGCTCTCGGACGTGCCCAGTACCGTCCAGTCGTCGGTTACCGAGGGGCCCGCCAGCACGTCGGCGGTGGCGACGGGGTACCCGACGTGGCGGCGGACGGCGGCGGCGACGGGGCCGTCGAGCTGGTCGAGACGGTCGTGGCCGCGCGTGAGTAGCCACAGGAGGCCGAGCTCCTGGACGATGCGCTCGGGCCAGCGGGGGCCCACCACCGCCGCCGACAGCGCGCGCACGCGGCCCGCGAGGCCCGGGGCCTTCGCGTCGACGAGGCGCCGGGCGAGCGGGTCGACGCGTTCGTAGACGGAGGCGTCGATGCCCGCGAGGCCCGAATGGACCTGGTCGAGCAGCCACAACCGTAACTCGGCGACTCCACCCGCGACCGATTCGGAGCGCTGGGCGGCGGTGCGGGCCGCACGATCGGGATCACGGGGAATCGCTGCGCGGTCGGCGGAGTCCTCCCGTCGCCTGTCCCGCGCGGCGAGCCATTCCGCAGCGAAGTCCGCGGGCTCGCTCGCGTCGGGCACGGTCGCGTCCGCCCAGAGCAACAGGAGCCCGAGTGCGTGCTTGCACGGGAACTTTCGTGACGGACAGGAGCACTTGTAGGCGGGGCCGGCCAGTTCGACCACGGTCTGGTACGGCCGCTTCCCGCTGCCCTGGCAGTTTCCCCAGACGGCGGAATCCGTCGCGCCGGTGAGCGTCCACGGGCCTGGGACACCGAGTTTCGTGCCCGCCTTCTCCGACGCCGCGTCCGGAGCGAGCGAGAGCACCTGCTCCCGCGACCACCGTTCCACCCCCACGGATCCACTAAAGCACATCGGCTGTGAAGTGGGGGAGTGTGCGCGATCGAGCATTCACGTGTGCAACACACGCCTCAGTGGTGTAGTTTTCCACCGATAGACTCATTTGTCACGGAGGGCAACATGCGTGTCTCTGGTTTCTTTAGCTCGATCGTTTCGCTGACGACCGCGCTCGCGGTCGCCGCCACCCTGGCGACGGGGACGGCGGGTGCGGCACCGTCGACCACGACGTCGACGTCGTCCCTGACCGACCAGGCGATCGAGCGCCAGGCCGCGGGGGACACCGCGGGCGCGCAGGCCGCCATCAATCAGATGCCGATCGACCACGCGCAGAAGGTCGTGGCCCTGATGACGAACGTCAACAAGGCGCTCACCTTCCCGCTCACCGACCAGGTGCCCAGCGGCGTCGCCCCGGGAACGGCGATCGTGATCCTCGGGTTCGGCCTGGAGGACAACGGCGCCATGCGGCCGATCCTCGTCGAACGCCTCACCAAGGGGCTGGCGGTCGCACAGGCCTATCCGGCATTCCCGATCGTCGTGACGGGTGGCGCACCCAAGGCCGGGAAGACCGAGGCGGCGGCGATGAAGGAATGGCTGCTCGCGCAGGGCGTGTCCGGTACCCGCATCTACACCGAGGAGAAGGCGGGCTCCACCCAGGGGAACGCCATCAACACCGCGGTCCTCATGCAGCAGAACGGCTTCGGTAACGGCGCGGTGCTCGTCACCTCCGCCGACCACACCCGCCGGTCGGTCGCCGACTTCCTCGTCGCCGGGATCACCCTGCAGGCCGTCGTCGCCTCCGACGCCAAGATCCAGTCCGGTCCGATGTCGGCCAGCGGCGTCGCCGGTGTCTACCGGGACGCGCGGGGCGTCGCGCGGATCTGATCCGGCGGCGCGTTGTGGGCGGGTTCGTCACCCGCCCACGGGGATCGGTCCACCCCGCGCTGCGGACGGTCGCCGCCCGAAGTGGGGCGAATGCTGGAAACTTGTCGGCCGGATGTGCCACCGTATCTCCCATGACCGCGTACCACGCCCCGCTGGGCGCACCCGTGTGGATCGACCTCATGTCCTCCGACGTCGATGCGGCCGTTGACTTCTACGGCGCCGTGTTCGGCTGGGAGGCGGAACCGGCGAGCGAGGAGTTCGGCGGCTACCGGAACTTCCGGGTCAACGGGAACCGGGTGGCCGGCGTGATGGCGCCCCCGGACGGCGGCGGTGGCCCCGGCGACGTCTGGTCGACCTACCTGCGGGTCGAGGACGCGAAGGCGTCGCTGCGCGCGGCGACCGACGCCGGCGCGTCGGTGGTGGTGCCGGTGGCGCCGGTGGGCGACCTCGGGCGCTTCGCCTACGTCATCGATCCGGTCGGCGCCGCGATCGGGCTCTGGGAGCCGGGGAGGCACGAGGGCTTCGCCGAGCGCGGGGTTCCGGGCACCCCGTACTGGTTCGACTGCATGAGCCGCAGCTACGACGCGACCCGGGCCTTCTACCGCGACGTCTTCGGATGGCGGCTCGAGGAGATCGGCAGTGGCGGCAAGGAGGGCTCGTTCGGCCCGGACCGCTACAGCCAGGTGTTCGCCGGTCCGGAAGGGCAGCAGGAGGCCGTCGCCGGGATCATGGACGCCGCCCCGCTCTTCGACTCGGGGGTGTTCGGCGAGGGCATGCCCTCGTTCTGGCAGGTGTACCTGACCGTCGAGGACACGACGGCCGCGGAACAGCGCATCGTCGCCGCGGGCGGCGAGATCCTGCGTGCCGCCGAGGTCACACCGTGGGCCACGATGGGCTCGGCGAAGGACCCCGGAGGCGCGGTGTTCCTCTACGCGACGCCGCCCGAGGGGATGTAAGCCGCCCGCCGGGATGTGAGCGGGCCGCGCCAGGGGTCAGCGGCGGCGCACGCTCTCCTCGACGAGGTCGAGGACCGCCTCCAGGCCCGCCGTCGGGCGACCCGACGCGAGATGGGTGACCAGGCCGTCGAGGACGAGGTCGAGATAGCCCAGGATGACGTCGGTCGGCAGGTCGTCGCGCAGCCGGCCGCGCTGCTTCTGCCGCTCGAGTCGCCGCAGCGTGGCCTCGGTGAGCTCGGCGCTCCGCTCGGTCCACTCGGCACGGAAGTCGCCGTCGTTCTTGAGCCGGCGGGCGATCTCGAGCCGGGTCCCGAGCCAGTCGAACCGCTCCGGGTGGCTCAGCATGTCGCGCATGACCTGCACGAGGCCCTCCTCCGCGGCGATGTCGGCCATTCGCTCCGCATCCTCGCGAGCCAGCGCGAGGAAGAGCGCGTCCTTGTCGCGGAAGTGGTGGAAGATCGCCCCGCGGGACAGATCGGTCGCGGCCTCCAGCCGCCGCACCGTGGCCCCGTCGTAGCCGTACTCGGCGAAGCACGTGCGCGCACCGTCGAGGATCTGGCGGCGTCGTGCGGCGAGGTGATCGTCGCTCACCTTGGGCATGTGGATGCTCCTGATCGAGGGGACGGTTGCTTCGTGTCCGCTACGCGAACGGCGGGCCCGGCCCCTGGGGCCGGACCCGCCGTCACTGGTCGAAACTCCGCGATCAGCTGTTGACCATGTTCCGCAGCACGTACTGCAGGATGCCGCCGTTGCGGTAGTAGTCGGCCTCACCGGGGGTGTCGATGCGGACGTCCGCATCGAACTCCACCTTCGTGCCGTCCGTCTTGGTCGCGGTCACGTGCACCGTCTTCGGCGTGACGCCGTTGTTCAGCTCCGTGATGCCCTCGATGTCGAAGGTCTCGGTGCCGTCCAGGCCGAGGGTCTTCCACGACTCGCCCTTGGGGAACTGCAGCGGGATCACACCCATGCCGATGAGGTTCGAGCGGTGAATGCGCTCGAAGGACTCGACGATGACGGCCTTGACGCCGAGGAGGCTGGTGCCCTTGGCCGCCCAGTCGCGCGAGCTGCCGGAGCCGTACTCCTTGCCGCCCAGGACGACCAGCGGGGTGCCGGCGGCCTGGTAGTTCATGCACGCGTCGTAGATGAACGACTGCGGGCCGCCCTCCTGCGTGAAGTCGCGGGTGTAGCCGCCCTGGGTGCCCTCGAGCCCGATGGTGTCGAGCACCCGGTTCTGCAGGCGGATGTTCGCGAACGTGCCGCGGATCATCACCTCGTGGTTACCGCGCCGCGAACCCAGCGAGTTGTAGTCCTTGCGGGCCACTCCGTGCGAGTCGAGGTACTGCGCGGCCGGGGTGCCGGGCTTGATCGGGCCCGCCGGGCTGATGTGGTCGGTGGTGACCGAGTCGCCGAGCAGTGCCATGACGCGGGCGCCGGAGATGTCGCTGACGGGCGCCGGCTCCATGGTCATGCCGTCGAAGTACGGGGCCTTGCGGACGTACGTCGAGTTCTCGTCCCACTGGAAGGTGTCGCCCTCGGGGGTGGCGAGGTTCTGCCAGCGGTGGTCGCCCTCGAACACGGTCGAGTAGGACTTGCGGAACATGTCCTGGTTGATCGCGTTCTTGATCGTGTCGTCGATCTCCTGCGCGGACGGCCAGATGTCCTTGAGGTAGACGTCGTTGCCGTCGTGATCCTTGCCCAGCGAGTCGGTCTCGAAGTCGAAGTCCATCGTGCCGGCGAGGCCGTAGGCGATGACGAGCGGGGGCGACGCCAGGTAGTTCATCTTCACGTCGGGCGAGATGCGGCCCTCGAAGTTGCGGTTACCCGAGAGCACCGCGACGACGGTCAGGTCCTCGTCGTTGACGGCCTTGCTGATCTCGTCGGGCAGCGGGCCGGTGTTACCGATGCACGTGGTGCAGCCGTAGCCGCCGAGGTAGTAGCCGAGCTTCTCGAGGTACGGCCACAGGCCGGCCTTCTCGTAGTAGTCGTTGACGACCTGCGAACCCGGCGCCATGTTGGTCTTGACCCACGGCTTGGTGGTCAGGCCCTTCTCGACCGCGTTGCGGGCGAGGAGGGCAGCGCCGAGCATGACCGAGGGGTTCGAGGTGTTGGTGCAGGAGGTGATGCCCGCGACCGCGACGGCGCCGTGGTCGAGGATGAACTCGCCGCGCTCGCCCTTGACGCGCACCGGCTTGCTGGGGCGGCCCTCGGCACCGTTGGCGGCGGACTGGACGTTGACGGCACCGTCGTCGGCGAACGACAGGGCCGCAGGATCGGAGGCCGGGAAGGACTCCTCGACGGCCTCGTCGAGCTGGGTGTGCGCAGCGGGGTGCTGCTCCTCCACGTAGTTGTGGATGTCCTTGCGGAAGGCCGTCTTCGACTCCGAGAGGAGGATCCGGTCCTGCGGGCGCTTCGGGCCGGCGATCGACGGGACGACGGTGCTCAGGTCCAGCTCGAGGTACTCCGAGTAGGCGGGCTCGTGGTCGGGGTCGTGCCACATGCCCTGCTCCTTGGCGTACGCCTCGACCAGCGCGAGCTGCTGGTCGGTGCGGCCGGTCAGGCGCAGGTACTTGATGGTCTCCTCGTCGATCGGGAAGATCGCCGCGGTGGAGCCGAACTCCGGGCTCATGTTGCCCAGGGTCGCGCGGTTGGCCAGCGGCACCTCGGCGACGCCCTTGCCGTAGAACTCGACGAACTTGCCGACGACGCCGTGCTGACGCAGCATGTCGGTCACGGTGAGCACCACGTCGGTCGCGGTGACGCCCGGCTGGATCTCACCGGTGAGCTTGAAGCCGACGACGCGGGGGATGAGCATGGAGACCGGCTGGCCCAGCATGGCCGCCTCGGCCTCGATGCCGCCGACGCCCCAGCCCAGGACGCCCAGGCCGTTCTCCATCGTGGTGTGCGAGTCCGTGCCGACGCAGGTGTCCGGGTAGGCCTGGCCGTTGCGGGTCATGACGACCGGCGCGAGGTACTCGATGTTCACCTGGTGGACGATGCCCATGCCCGGGGGGACGACCTTGAAGTCGTCGAACGCGCCCTGGCCCCAGCGGAGGAACTGGTAACGCTCGCCGTTGCGCTGGTACTCCAGGTCGACGTTGCGCTCGAGGGCGTCCGCGGTGCCGAACACGTCGAGGATCACCGAGTGGTCGATGACCATGTCGGCGGGGGAGAGCGGGTTGACCTTGTTCGGATCGCCGCCCAGCGCGGTGACGGCCTCGCGCATCGTGGCGAGGTCCACGATGCAGGGCACACCGGTGAAGTCCTGCATGATCACGCGCGCCGGCGTGAACTGGATCTCGACGCTCGGCTCGGCCGAGGGGTCCCAGTTCGCCAGGGCGTTGATGTGATCGGTGGTGATGTTCGCGCCGTCCTCGGTCCGCAGCAGGTTCTCTGCGAGGACCTTCAAGGCGTAGGGCAGCTTCTCGGTGCCGGGCACGGCGCTGAGGCGGAAGATCTCGTATGACTGATCGCCCACCTCGAGCGTGCCGCGCGACGAGAAGGAATCGATGCTCTTGCTCACGTCAGCTCCACTCAACGTTTTGTGGTGTGCACCGACGGGCTGTGTCGGTGCCTGAAGTCCATAATACAGTACGCTTGTCCTGTGAGAGTTCATCGGGCTGGAACTCCCCGGACGCAGCTCATTGTGCCTCGTTCCGGGCGGCGCCGTGGGCGTGTCGTACTGTGAGGCCATGGGGCCGCTGCCGATTCTCACCGAAGTGCCGACCGACGTGGACCTGTCCGCGCTCCAGGCGGACCTCGCCGTCGACGGCGTCGCCGTGCTCAACCCCGCGCACGCCGATTCCGTGCCGCAACTGGTCCAGGTCGTCAAGGACGCGCGGGCGCAGGGGATCGAGAACTTCCAGGTGATCGTCCTCGCCCACGACTACAACCCGGACACCTCGTTGCGGGACCTCGGCACCGAGCTCGGCAAACGCATGAAGGCCGACGGTGAGGACACGGTCACGATCCTGGTGATGTCGCCGGCGCAGGTGGCCGGGTACTCGACCCAGCTCTCGCGCTACCAGATCGAGAAGGGGCAGGACGGCTACACCGGCCGGCTCGCCCTCAACAACCCGCCGAAGGCCGCGCACGACTTCGCCGCCGTCGCGCACGACGCGACGTTCCCGTGGACGGGTTTCACCGTCGGTCTGGTCCTCCTCGTCGCCGCACTCGCAGGCTGGGCGCGCGTCGTGACGCGCCGCCGTAGCCGTGCGGTGGACGCCGCCCGCAGGGCGGCCGCGGCGGATGCCGCACCCGTCACCGTCGGGGCGGGTTCGAACGACGTCGTGACGGCGACGTCCGAAGAGAATGGCGGCTCCGCTGTTCGATCGAACGAATAGCGCACATTCATTCGAAATTCCAGCTGTGTAATTCTCAGCTGCTGTCCGTTTCGCAAGCAATGGCGACATCGGGGATCCCTGCTGGTCAGTGGGCTGTTCCGGCTACTCACATGTGTGTAATTTGCGGTTCCTGTTTTCTATTGTTGTGAAAGTGCCGTACGGTACGAATGAAGCCAATGTTGTGCGTGTGAACCATGCGTACTCATCGGGATGAACGAGTCTTGAGTTGAGGGAGACACCTTGAGGCGTACGGCACACCCCGCCACGAATCTCGCTGCGCGGTCGTTGCTCGCGGCAGTCGCCACCGGGTCACTGGTGGCCGGCTCGCTCGCGGGCGCCGGATCGGCCTTCGCCGAGCCCAACGGCCCCGACGCCAATCCCGCCAACGTCGTCGCCGCGCTGGTCGACCGACTCGCCCAGGCCGACCAGCGGATCGCGGACCTCCGCGGGGACGTCGCGGCGAAGCGCCAGTCCGTCAACCGCGCCGTGGTCGACCTCCAGGCCGCCCGCGACGCCGCTACCGCGGCGAATGGCGCGATCAGCGTCTCCGAGGCCGCGGTCAAGGAGTCCGACGCCAAGATCAAGACCGCGCAGGACGCCTTCGACCAGGTGGTGCGCGCCGCGTACGCGCAGGGCAACAGCGCCGGTGCGCTGGTCAACACGCTGGGCGGGAACGATCCCGGTGCCGCGGTCGACCGCGCCACCACGCTCCGCATCGTCGCCGATAAGCAGAAGACCGCACTCGGCGATCTCCAGGCCGCGAAGAAGCGCGCCGAGGCCTCGCGTACCGCCGCCCGCGCCGCGAAGGTGCAGGCCGACGCCGCCACCGCTGCGGCCGCTGAACGCAAGACCACCGCCGAGGACTCGATCACCCAGACCGTCGCCGCCCTGACCACGCAGCAGCAGGAGCAGGCCAAGCTCACCGCGCAGCGGGAGTTGGCGCAGCGGGCGCTCGACCAGGCCAAGCGCGCCGAGGACCGCGCCGCGCAGCAGAAGATCTACGCGCAGTACGTCGTCGACGAGCAGCAGACTCAGCAGATCGCCGCGCCGGCCGCGCCCGCCGCGCAGCCGGCGGCTCCTGCGGCCCAGGCCGCGGCACCGGCCGCGCCCGCGGGGCAGGCCGGCGCCGCCGACGGCTCCGATCCACTGGCGGCCGCCCGGAGCTTCGCGCAGGGCATCGTCGGGCAGGCGTCCTCGTGGTTCACCAATCCCTTCGGCGCGGTCACCGGCCAGGCGGCCCCCGCGGGCCAGCAGCAGCCGACCGCGCCGGCCTCGCAGGCCGTCCCCGGTGTGTCGAGCATGAGCGGTGCGCAGATGATCGAGACGGTGATCCAGCGCGGCATGTCGGTCATCGGTGTGCAGTACGCCTGGGGTGGCGGCAACGCCTGGGGAGCGACCAAGGGTGTGCGCGACGGCGGCGTCGCGGACAGCTTCGGCGACTACAACCGCATCGGCTTCGACTGCTCCGGCCTCATGGCCTACGCCTACGCCGCGGTCGGTATCGCGCTGCCCAAGTACTCGGGCTACCAGTACACGACCGGAACCAAGGTGCCGATCAGCCAGCTCAAGCGCGGCGACATGGTCTTCCGCGGCCCGGGCGGCACCCAGCACGTGGCCATGTACCTCGGGAACAACCAGATCCTCGAGTCGCCGCAGTCCGGCGGCGCGGTGCGCATCGCCCCGTTCGACGCCTCGACGTTCCTCTCCCAGGGCGTCCGCGTGATCAACAGCTGACTCCGCGCCATTCAGTACGCTCGGGGGAACGGGCCGGCGCGGTCCGGGATCGGACGGGTCCTGACGGGCCGGGGGAACGACGACGAAGGGGACGTGCGTGACGCACTCACAGGTGCAGGACACCGCCTCGAGCGATGAGGTCAAGCTGCTGGAACGGGCGGTCTACGAGGTCAAGCGCGTGATCGTGGGCCAGGACCGGCTCGTCGAGCGGATCCTGGTCGGCATGCTCGCCAAGGGCCACGTGCTGCTGGAGGGCGTTCCCGGCGTCGCCAAGACCCTCGCGGTCGAGACCTTCGCGACGGTGGTGGGCGGGTCCTTCTCCCGCATCCAGTTCACTCCCGACCTGGTGCCCTCCGACCTCGTCGGTACCCGCATCTACCGC